>CAYGAM010000060.1:0-12651 GCA_964347915.1 uncultured Nitrosopumilaceae archaeon
CGCCCCCCCCCCCCCCCGCCCCCCCCCCCCCCCCCCAGAATTAAGCTGCGCACATCCTCCTCAGCGCAGTTCTGCAATGCTGACTGTAACTCTGTTGCTTATTTCATGCGGCATCCTGTTTCATGCATATTTTCCATCTGATGCCGTTGCTGGTTCTGATACTGTACTATGGAATGCGACTATAACCTCAGGAGTGGATGAAGACGGCGACACTGGCTGGGTCACTGCTACTAGTACTGGATCTATCGACCATCACTCGCCTACTACAGACAATATGTTTGTGGTTAACAGTGCAACGTACACTGCAAAAGGCTTACTTTTTGCAGGTGGCGTTGGAACCTATTTTCTAGTTAACAACTACATTGCGGACTCTGATCGCGAGTCACTGTATATCACTATTGAGAATAAGAGATGCAGTTTTTCAACTCAGGAGACTAATTATGGCAGTAATGCGTATGTTTGGTTTAATCCTCCGCTTGCGAGACTGTTTCACGATAAACGCGATACTGACGTAACCATACTGTACAATCAAAACTATTTGACTCTGAACGGCGATAATCCTGCAACGGTACAGCAGGGCGCACAATATGAGGACGCAGGAGCTACAACGCCTGACGGCGCAACTATTGCCAATAGCACCGACCTTGACACTTCAAAGCCTGGCAGCTATACAATTCAATATACTGCAACCAAAGGCTGCGGCGTGCTGGATACCGCCATTAGGACAGTAGTGGTGCAGGGGGCGGGAGATGAAACAAAACCCTCCTTTGCATCCGCATCTTTGGATTATGACGAGCGCGAGATGGCAATCACATTTGATGAGGCAATGAATGTCTCTGCAACGGATCTGACCAGGATGCATGTGAGCGATGCAGGACAGATAAATGAGGTTTCCCTGAACGGCGCCGACTTTAACCGTACGGCGCCCAACTCGGATACAATATCCATGACGCTTAGCCAAACCCAGCTGAGCCTGATTATGGGGATGGAGACGCCGCAGCTTGATATTGAAGCGGACGCAGTTGCGGACCTTTTTGGGAACACAATAAATGCCACTTCGGACAATCATATTCTAATTTTCATTGCGGGCTCTGATACCGTACTCTGGAATGCGACTATAACCGCAGAACATCGTAGCGACGATGGTACAACCGGCTGGGATTCCAGGGTTGGGTTAGGCGACATAGCGTATAACGCGCCGACTGCGGGTAGGACATTTCACTTGAACAGCACAGCATATGATGTGCGATTATTATATTTCTTAAGCGATACCGACGATGATACTTTTTTGGGACTCAATTCGCATATTCCTAGATCAGAGCGCGATTCAGTGCATCTTGCCATAGGGGATGCAAGGTGCAGTTTTGGGATTGCCATGACCGAATCTCTACTACATAAATTTCACAGATGGGCGGAGGCCACCCTCCCCAATCCGTTTTCTAACAACCAAAATACTACCGTAGCCATACTGTACAATTCAAACTATCTGACTCTGAACGGCGACGATATTGTAACCGTCCCGCAAGGCGCAACGTACACGGACGAAGGAACAGTGACGCCCGACAATGCGAACGTTACCAGCAATGCTACCAGCCTTGACACCTCAACTCATGGCATATACAAAATTCAATATACTGCATCCAAAGGCTGCGGCGAGCTGGATACCGCAACTCGGACAGTGGAGGTGCTTGAGCGCGATATCATAAAGCCCTCCTTTGTGTCCGCAACACTGGAAGAGCATGCGAGCGAGCTGATCATTACATTTGATGAAGCAATAAATGTCACTGCAACAGATCTGACCAAGATGCACGTCAGCGATGCGGGACAGGCAAACCAGATTCCGCTCGCAGGCGCCGGCTTTAATCGCACGGCTCCCGCCTCAAATGCAATATCCGTCATGCTTGTCCAGAATCAACTGGACAGGATCCTTGACCTGGCTGAACCGCAGCTTGACATTGAAGCAGACGCAGTTGCAGACCTTGCCGGAAACACCATAGGCGATGCTCCGGACGGACGCATTACAGTTTATGCCATAGGTGATGACTGGACGCTCTGGAATGCAACCATTACTTCGGAAACTAGCGCTGATAATTCGATATCCGGCTGGGATTCTGGGCGCGGCAGTATTGTGTATCATCCGCCCACCGAAAACAACACGTTTGTCTTTAACAGTCAAAAATACACCGTAAGATCCGTGTTTGATCATATTGGGTCAACAAACTATATTTTGGGAATCAATCGGCACATTCCGCAGCCGGATCGAGACTTTTTGCACCTTGTCATGGGCGAACTGAGATGCGGCTTTTCATCTTCTAGTGCGGATTCGGGCGGTTTTGGCACGCACCACGCTTGGGCGTATTCGGGAGCGGGAACTGACACATTTGATAATGACACTGAGGCAAACGCGGTTGTTTTGTACAATCCAAACTATCTGACTCTGAACGGCAGCGATACTGTAACAGTCCAGCGCGGCGCATCATATCAGGAAGCCGGACATGCAACGCCAGACGGCGCAGCAGTTGCCAGCAATGCCACTGACCTTGACACATCGGCAGTAGGCGTATACAAGATTCACTATAATGCCACCAAAGGATGCGGCGTGCTGGATACGGCCGTTAGGACGGTACATGTGCCTGATATCACAGGACCTGCCTTTGCATCATCTGCTCTGGACTATAACACAGGCGAGATGACGATCACATTTGATGAGACGATCAACGCTTCTGCAACAGACCTGGGCAGGCTGTACATTAGCGATGCTGGCAGGACAAACCAGATTGCGCTGGCAGGCGCCGATTTTGACAATGCGACAGCAGATTCTGATGCGATATCCATGACGCTTGTTCAAAGTCAAATGGACAGAATCATCCTCATGACTGAGCCGCAGCTTGACATCATATCAGGCGCAGTCTCTGATATCTTCGGAAACGGCATAAGCAGCGAACCTGACCGGAGCATCATGATTCTTCTTAATCCTGTTCCTGCAGGAAATCTGGAAGAGAGCGGCAGCCTGCTGCTTGCTTCGCCGTACGATGTGTCTGTCTTTACAATAGGCGCGGACACTTATGCTGCGGTGACTTCGCACGCAGAGGACGGCCTTCAGATAGTCAACGTTACGGATCCTGAAAATCCGTCCGGTATCGGACAGCTGCAAGACAACAACAGCACCTTGCTTGATGCGCCTAACAGCGTGGATGTTTTTACAATGGGTACAGGAACCTATGCTGCAGTCGCCTCCGACCTTGACGACGGCCTTCAGATAGTCAACGTTACGGATCCTGAAAATCCGTCCGGTATTGGACAGCTGCAAGACAACAACAGCACCTTGCTTGATGCGCCTAGCGGCGTGGATACTTTTACAATAGGTGCGAGCATTTATGCCGCCGTGACATCATATGCTGAAGACGGCCTACAGCTAGTCAACATAACCGATCCGGCCAGTCCGAGAGCCGCGGGATATCTGAATGATACAAGCCTGCCGCTTGACGGCCCGCGCGGCGTGGATGTTTTTACAATAGGCGCGGGCGCCTATGCTGTAGTGGCCTCGTCAAATGACGACAGCCTCCAGCTAGTCAACATAACCGATCCGGCCAGCCCGCAAGCCGCAGGATATCTGAACAATACAGGCTTGCTGCTTGATGCTGCCTTTGACGTTGCTGTCTTTAAGATAGATTCGCATGCCTATGCTGCCGTGGCTGCCGCAAATGACAACGGCCTCCAACTAGTCAACATAACCGATCCATTCACTCTGAGAGCCGCTGGAAGCCTGGAGGATGACGGTGCCAGGCTGCTTGCCAGCGTCCGAAGCGTGGACACTTTTGCGTTAGGACAGAGAGCCTATGCTGTACTGTCCTCTCCTGACGACAACGGACTTCAAATGGTCGATGTCACTGATCCAGCCAATCCGAGAGCAGTCGGAAGCTTGGAAGACGACTCCTCTCTGCTGCTTGGCGGCTCCGGCGCCGTAGATACATTCATGATAGGAGAGAGCATCTACGCTGCGGTAATCTCTGACCGAGACGGCGGCCTTCAGCTGGCAAGACTTGCTATAGAACCAGTTCAAGATTTGATAGGGCCCATCTTCACATCTGCATCTTTGGATCACAGCACTCGCGTGCTGACCATAACATTCAGCGAGGTGATTGACATCTCCACTGCAAATCTGAATTTGCTAAATGTTCGCGATGCAGGACAGACAAATCAGATTAGGCTGGCAGGCGCCGCATTTGATCGCAATGCTGCCGACTCGGACACAATGTCCATGAATCTCACTACAAGCCAGCTGAACCGAATCATCCGGATGAGCGCTCCGCAGCTTGACATTCAAGCGGGCGCAGTATCCGACCTTGACGGGAACGCCATAGAAGCCTCGCCCAACAACAACATCACAGTCATACCCATACCAAACAGTCCGCCTGTCGCCCCCGACATGCCTGATGCCGAAACTGCGGTAAATACGCCTGTCACAATAACTCCTGCAATATCAGATCCTGACACAAGCGACACTCCAATAATATCGGCAGTATCCAATCCGACGCACGGTAATGCGTCTTTTACGGATACGACAATTACGTACACACCCAACCCAGACCATGAAGGCGTCGACTCGTTCATCTATAACGTAACTGACGGACAAGACACTGCCCATGGCACCATAACGGTAACTGTAAAGCGTGATACTGCGCCTCCTACCATTGAATCCATAATGCTGGACAGAAGCACAAGAGTAATGACGATAACGTTTGATGAGCCTGTTGCTGCTGGGATCGATCCGGCAATGCTGTCTGTCCGTGATGAGGGCCGGACAAGCAGCGTCGTCTTGCGCGGCGCTATTCTTCTTACCACAACTGACGGCTTTTCCATATCCATTGAGCTTACTGAATCTCAGCTGAACGCGATTATCTTAATGACCAACCCGCGTCTTGTTGGAACGAACACAATAACAGATCTTGCAGGAAATGCAATAACTGTCCTGTCCGGCAGCACAATTAGCCTGACCGGCAGCCCACCGGTCAATCCAAATACAGGCGGCACATCTACGCAGTCCACAGCATCTGCGTCCAGAAGTGGCGGCGGCGGAGGAGGGGGCGGCGGCGGTGGCGGCGGGGCCGCTCCAGCCGAATTTGCCGGACTATACTCTGTAATGTGGGATTGCAATGGGCCTGCAACTACCGTAATCCTGGACAGCGATCTTGCTGCTGAAATTACGCTGATTGCAGACTCGGAATCATTCACGCCAGTACCGGACTCGGATCAGAATTTGGACGGCCGGATCTCATATACAGCAGGCGCGCATGCCGGAATCATGCTGCTCAAAGTCAGCGCAGGAGGCGCTTCCACAAGCGAGACCATAAACACGCTTGGCCGGTGCACCGGCCAGATTTCATATGACACGTATGTTCCTGATGCACCGGCGCCGATACAGACTGCTTCTGCGCAGCCTGCAGAACCGCAGCAGCCCGCAGAGCCGGACTTTGAGCCTGTTCCTGTTGCAGAGCCGGACACCGCGCCAGAACCGGTTCCCACACCAGAACAGCCTGCCGCAGCAGAACCGGATCCAGAACCGGACTGCGGGCCTGGACAAGTCCTTTCGGACGGCGAATGCGTGCCGCGCTCTCCGGCGCCGTCTGCTGACGATAGCGGATGCCTCATTGCTACTGCCGCATACGGCACCGAGCTGGCGCCGCAGGTGCAGATGCTAAGAGAGTTGCGGGACAGCACTCTTCTCTCGACAGAGTCGGGCGCCTCGTTCATGTCTGGATTCAACTCTCTGTACTATGAATTCTCGCCTGGAATAGCGGACATGCAGCGGGAGAATCCTGCCATTCGCGAAGCCGTAAGAGCGCTGATAACCCCGATGATTCACTCGCTGTCGATAATGTCGCTGGCAGACCACGCCTCTGAAGAATCAGTCCTGGCTCTTGGCATTTCGGTAATAGCACTGAATATGGGAATGTATGTTGCCGCTCCTGCCGCCTCTGCAATTATCATGGTCAGGCGCCTTTGGCGAGACTAGGTCATAATTCGCGCAGTGCAAATTCGGCTCCGGCCGCTGCAGGATGCCGCACGCAAGCGTGTTCCATAACTGCGGTTCCAGGTGCAAGACGATTGCCGCTTTTTATGCATTCAAGCAGAGCCATGGAACAACCGCCGCATGCGTTAAGATTATACTGTATCGCCTGACATCATCCGGCATGCCCGTCGAAGATGTGTCCGGCATGATAAAGTTATTTGAAGAGAGCGGCGAACTTGTCCGCATTGCAGCCCAGGTTGACGCAGATCTGGAAATTGCCGAAATTTTGCGCCGCGTCATGTATGCCAAGGGGCCGGCTGTACTGTTTGAGAACGTAAAAGGATACGACATGCCTGTTCTGGGAAACGCCTTTGGCTCAATCAAGAGGCTGCAGATTGCTCTTGAGATGGAGGACTTTGAGGAGATCGGAGAACGCATTGCAGGCATGACTAGAATGGAGATGCCGTCGGGCATAATGAGCAAAATCAAAAAGCTTCCCGAACTGGCAAAGATGGGCGAGGCTTTTCCGCATGCCGAGGGCAGCGGGCATGTGACCCAGGTTGTGCAGAAAGAGCCGTCGTTTGACGGCATTCCAATTCTCAAGACATGGCCAGGCGACGCGGGCCGGTTCATCACGCTGGGCCTTGTGGCGACAAAACATCCGGAATCCGGCATTCGAAATCTCGGAGTGTACCGAATGCAGATACTGGACAGCACGCACGCCGCAATGCACTGGCAAAAGCACAAGCGGGGAGCGCAGCACGGCGAAATATCCAAGAGCAGAGGCGAAAAGATTCCGGCGGCAGTAATAATAGGCGGAGAGCCTGCCACCGTATTCTCTGGAATCGCACCTGTCCCGGAAGGGCTGGACAAGTACCTCTTTTCAGGCATCGTCCGCAAAAAAGGAATAAAGACCGTACAGTGCAGAACGATTGATCTGCAGGTTCCGGCAAACGCAGAGATCGTGCTTGAGGGATACGTGGATCCAGATGACCTGGTGGACGAGGGTCCATTCGGAGACCACACCGGCTATTATACTCCGGTGGAAAAATATCCAAAATTTACCCTGACAGGCGTAATGCGCAGGCAAAATCCAGTATACCTGACTACAATAGTGGGCAAGCCCGTACTGGAAGACGCGTACGCAGGCAAGGTAATAGAACGCGCATTCCTGCCGTTGATCAGAATGCTTCATCCCGAAGTGGCAGACTTTGCAATGCCTCCTGCCGGGTGGTTTCAGGGCATGGCGATCATATCAATAAGGAAGAGTTATCCAGGCCAGGCCAAAAAGGTCATGATGGGCTTGTGGGGTACGGGACAGCTGGCGCTGACCAAGATCTTCATAGTCGTAGATCATGACATAAACGTGCACGACATCAACGATGTGCTGTGGGCTGTCACAACAAGGGCTGACCCTGTTCGGGATACGGTACTGATCGGCAATGCGCCGACAGATACGCTGGACCCTGCATCGCCGCTGGTAAACCTGGGCTCAAAAATGGGAATAGATGCGACGCAAAAGACCGCCCAGGAGGGGTTTGCTCGAGAGATACAAAAGCGGGCAATCCCGGACGAAAAGACAGCGAGGCTGGTGGACTCGAAATGGAAGCAGTACGGACTTTAGCGCACGGCCACCGTACTGTAAAAGTTATCCCTCTCTTTTGCCTCGTATCCTATCTGGCGTATTGAATCTATTATTCTCGCATCAGTGAGCTCTGTTGAGCGCGCCCCCGTGCAGGATACCACCTCTTCGCCGATAAGGGTTCCTCCAAAGTCGTCCGCTCCGTACTGGAGCGCCAGCTGCGCCATTCCTACGCCGTTTGTAAGCCAGGACGACTGCAGGTGCGGTATCAGCCTGTCAAAGACAAGGCGTGATATGGCTATCATCTTTAGCAGCTTGACGCCGCCGGCGCCGTACGGCCCCTCGTTTTGCATCGGCGTGTTGTTCGGCTCAAAGCTCCACGGTATGAATGCCATAAATCCGTGCGTCTTCTCCTGTAGCCTGGCAATCTTCTCAAAATGGTCGGCTGTGTCTTGGTGCGATTCCACATGGCCGTACATCATAGTAGCTGACGACGGCAGGCCCGCCTCATGCGACTCTTCCATTATCCTAAGCCACTGGGAGCTACTGATTTTTTTTGGGCTGATGATGCCCTTGACTTTGTCTGATAGTATCTCTGCTCCAGCTCCTGGCACCGACTGCAGTCCGGCCTCTTTTAGCCTGGACAGCACCTCGGCAGTGGAGCATTTTTCGATGCGAGATATCATGTCAATCTCTGACGGCGAAAGCCCGTGAACTCCGACTTTGGGAAACTTTGCCCGGATTCTGGCAAACGCCTCTTCATAGTACTCAATGCCGAGATCGGGATTGTGCCCTCCCTGTATGAGAACCTGCCTTATCCTAAACATTTCCCACGCGGTCCTTACCCTGGATTCTATCTCGTCCAAAGTCAGCGTGTAGGCGTCATCAGATCCCGGCGATTTGTAAAATGCGCAAAATCGACAGTCTGTAATGCAGACATTAGTATAGTTGAGAATGATATTGTTGACAAACGAGACCGACTTGCCGTAGCGCCTTCTTGCCATGTGCCCTGCTATCATTCCCATGATCTGAACCTCCTCTGATTCCAAGAGTCTCAAGCATCCGCTTCTGTCAGGACTGGTTCCTGCAAGTGCGTCTGCGAGCAAATCTCCTATATCGCTGGAGTAAACTTTCTGCACAATCTGGCTCAAATTAACAATATTGATCGCCGCCGAATGTTATTTAATTCTTGACAGCCGCTGCCGCGCATGATCTTGCCTCTCTGCCAAGACACCGCAGGCAGGCTTTCTGCACAAGATGCGGATTCTGATTTTTGCGCGCAGAAAAACCAGATTCAGGCGACTGCTGCCTCTTTTGAGATTTGGCGGGATGCTGTCTTGCTTTATGACTGTGGTTCCGGGGACAAATGACTGACTGTTTTTTTTTGCGCATTCAGACATGGTCATGGCGCAAGGCCTGGGAATGCCGTGCGCAGCCGCCCTGAGGAATTTTCTGCATTGCCCGGATCCGGAAACCGCGCGCGCTTTTGGGCGGCCGCCCGCGCCCATACTAGGTATTTTTTAATAGGGTGTGAGAGGGATTCATGCCATGGTAACTGGATGCCAGGTAAGACTGAGCCGGATTATGCGGGACGGCAAAATGCTCTGCATCCCAATGGACCACGGCATCTCAAACGGCCCGATTCGGGGGCTGGAAGATCCGCATTCAATAATATACTCGTGCCAGGAAAGCGGCATCTCCAGCGTCATCATAAACAAAGGCATAATCTCTACCATGCCCAGGCCTTCTTCGATAGGAATCTTAATGCACATATCTAGCAGCACCTCGCTTTCCGTATCGCCGAACCGGAAGATGATTACCGGTACGGTGAAAGAGGCAGTGCGCCTTGGCGCAGACGGAATATCAGTCCATATCAATATGGGGGGCAAAGAGGAGCCTGAAATGCTGCAGCAGCTGGGCGAGGTCTCTGACGAGTGCCGATCTTGGGAAATGCCGCTTTTGGCCATGATGTATCCGCGCGGAGAAAACATCAAAAATCCGCACGACCCTGACATCGTCGCGCATGTTGCGCGCGCGGGCGCAGAGTGCGGCGCCGATATTGTAAAAACAGTCTATACCGGAGATGCAGATTCTTTTTCCAGAGTAGTGCGATCGACTCCTGTACCGGTAGTAATAGCAGGCGGGCCCAAATCTGATACTGACATGGACGTGCTCTGCATGACGGCGGATGCAGTCAAGGCCGGAGCCTGCGGAGTGACATTCGGCAGAAACATTTTTGCCCACGCCAGCCCGCCTCAGATGGCGAGGGCGCTAGCGGACATAATATACAAAGGCAAACCGCCTGAGGAGGCTGCGCTGAGAATTGGCTAAGGAAAAGATGCTCATTGTAGAGCCGCAAGTTTCCCAGGATGCCCTGCCGGAATTTCTAAGCAGGCTGGCAGACGAGGGAATCAGGACAGTGTATGCGGATCCCGGCGCGGTCGGCAGCACCGGGCTTGCGACAATGCATCCGTCAAGCTCTGCAGACTATGCCATAGGCGAGGCGCAGGGAGCAAAGAAAAAGGGCAGAATATTTCAGATCCTCTCCAATGCAGACATTGACCGCATGATGCGCGAGGCTCAGACAGGCCTTGATTTTGTCGTAGCAGAGGTAAAAGACTGGAAGATAATTCCGCTGGAAAACATTGTTGCCAAAATCCGCAAGCTGGACGCAATGGTGTTTGCCGTATCTCAAAGTCCTGCCGAAGTCAGGAAAATGTTCTCAATACTTGAGGTGGGAGTCGACGGCGTGATATTTAGGACATCGTCAATCGACGAGGTGAGGGAAGCTCAGGTGTACATGGGAACAGCCTCGCTGAAGCTGGTTCCTGCCAGGGTGGTGGAGATAAGAGAGGCCGGCGACGGCGAGCGCGTCTGCGTGGATACTGCATCAATGCTGAGCCTGGGAGAGGGCATGCTGATAGGCAGCCGATCCAACTTTCTGTTTCTGGTTCACAACGAATCCGTCGGCTCGTCGTTTACGTCGCCTCGTCCGTTTCGAGTCAATGCAGGCGCAGTGCACTGCTATACTATACTGCCAGACGGCAAGACAAACTATCTCTCGGAACTGGAGACCGGATCCGAGGTCTTGATTGCAAATACCAAAGGCGGCGTGCGCCGCGCAACAGTCGGGCGCTCAAAGATAGAACGGCGCCCAATGCTTGTGATAAAGGCAGAGGCCGGCAGCGAGGCGGGCGGAATAATAGCCCAGGATGCCGAGACTATACGGTTTGTCAGGCCGGACGGCGATCTGGTCTCTGTTACGCATCTCAAAGTGGGAGACAGCATACTGGCGTACTCAAAGCCTGCTGCAGGAAGGCACTTTGGAATGGAAGTGTCGGACGAGTACATTTTGGAGAAATGAAATACACAACATGCGTTGTCATACCGTGCAGCACGCCGGCCGGCACGCTTGATGATCTAAAGCTGACTCTTCGCAGATCAAGGTATGCCGAACTGCGCCTTGATTTTATGGATCCGGATTCTGTGGAAGAGACTATATCAAAATGCAAAAGATATCTCAAGCGCACCGTGTGCACTCTCCGTCCTAAAACTGAAGGCGGACGCTTTGCCGCGTCAGAGCGCAAAAGAGTCAGCCTGCTGCGCAGCATATACGAGTACGGGCCGCATTTTTTGGATATTGAGTACAATACGCTGCACCGCCGACGCGGCATGATTGACGGCTTTGAGAATGAAAAAATTCTTGTATCGTGGCATGATTTTGCCAAGACGCCTGGCGCAGCATTGCTTGCAAGAAAATTTCAAAAAATGAGAGAATACTCGCCGAATGTAAAGATCGTCACAACTGCAGCAGGACCGGATGATTTGCCAAAAGTGCTCGCGCTGTACGGCATCAGAAAGGACGCAAATCTTGTTGCGTTTTGCATGGGCAATATTGGCAGAATATCGCGCCTGGTTTCGCTGTACTTGGGCGCGCCGTTCATGTATGCTTCGATGGGAAAGCCGGTGGCTCCGGGACAGTACAGCATGGATGAAATTGACGCGCTGGCCCTCCGCAACAGCCGAAAGCATTCAAAAAGCATATTAGACTAGAATGCAGTGAATGCAGCATGGCAAGAGCCAAAAAAGTCAGCGTAGTGGGCGTCAAGGTGCTGAAGCAAAACGGCGTTGATGTTGACGAACTGATAAAGGCTCTGGTGGACAACGCCGCAGTCGAGTTTGCCGCATACTATTACTTTACAAACCTGCGCTCATTCTGCACTGGAATGGAGGGCGAGGGAATAAAGGGCGTAATTGAGGACGCCCGTCTGGAAGATTTGAGCCATTTTGAATCTTGCATTGATCGGATATACCAGCTTGGAGGCGAGTTTCCAAAGGACCTGCACAAGTTTGTCGACATGGCGGGCGCGGAGTTTCTGCAGTCGGACAGAAAAACTACGCTGAATGAAATTTTGGACAAGTGCCTCAGAGCAGAGCAGGGCGCCATCGTAAACTGGAACCGGGTGTGCCAGATGACGCACGGCAAGGATCCGATGACGTATGAGATTGCCGCGCACATTCTTGCAGAAGAGATCGAGCACGAGTCGTGGTTTTTGGAGATCTTGCACGGAAGGCCGTCGGGGCATATGCGCAGGCGGTACTCTGGAGAGCGTCCGCATACTAGCAAGCACTCGCGCGCGCTGGGAAATCTCTGATTCTATTGAAATGCCTTGACGGCCTTGAGAATGGCCGACACGGCGAATATGTACACTAGAAACGCCAGAGTTTCCGATGCCAGCGACGCCATGTACGGCTCCATGCCGTATTCCAGAAAATAGTACATGGACAGCCACCTGACTGCAAGGTATATGATCTCGCCGACGCTCATGGACGATGCAATTTTTGCAAGCTCTTTTCTGACACTGCCTCTGTCCATCTGCCTGTACCTGATTCGGTTGTCCTTGTACAGCGCCGTTATGAACACGCCAAAGAATGCCGCGTATCCTGCAAGAATTGTGATGCTGGTGTTGATGTGGCTTTCGTAGCCGGCCATCATCTGCGCGTAAGCGTTTAGGGGCACTGCTGAGCAGTATGCGCAGAAAAGTGCTCTACCAGC
>CAYGAM010000061.1:0-12156 GCA_964347915.1 uncultured Nitrosopumilaceae archaeon
TGGTCAACTTTTTTTGACTAGTTGGTCAAAAAAAAGTTGCCCCTAAACGCTTACATCTGCGCCACTGCTGATGAAACTGCTGCCGATGCTATAAAGCACAGGACAAAGTTGCGGTTGATCTTTAGCATCTGGCTGCTTATCTTCATGCATGAAAATGGAAGGCGCCATGCTTTGAAACTATCTTTTTGGCGGCTGCGGGCGGCGCAGAGCATTAGGCCGTACCGCAAGCCCGCATCATGCGATACAGTGCCGAATCCTGCGCATGGATAGTGCGGCAGGCTGGAGTGCAGAAAGCATCCGCAAAGCCTTGGAACGGCGTCAGGAGCCCATCATTCCGACCATCTTTGGCGGTTCGCGGTACGCCTTGCTTACAAATACGTCCTGATCAGCAGAAACCTGGACAAACCGCATCGAATTGTCGGAAGGCGGCGATACAATCAGCTTTTCTCTTGGAGCAATAGAGCCAAGCTCAATAATGTCTCCGTCTCCAAAGTTCACAACTACGTTTGTGAGCGGCTGCGAGCCGGTATTTTGTATTGTGACACGCCCCGTAGTAAAGAGATTCTGCTTGTCTATTATGGGATCCACAAACAGATCATACTCTTGGGAAGTTATGGCCAGCCTGGCTATGTCAAATCCAAAAATTACTCCCATTGAAGCTATTGCTCCAACGCCGACTAGTATCAGTATGGTGTAACCGTTCAACGCATCATTATGGAGCAGGTGATAATTAAGAGTGACGCGCGGGTTCTGGGCCGTCGTGAAATCTGCATGCGCCTACTCTGACACTTTGACGCCGTTCCAAAAGGCCACTCTGCCCTTGATTTTTTGCGCCGCCTCGTTGGGATTTGCATAATACCATGCGCAGTCCCTGTTTGTCTTTCCGTTTGCCGTAACCGAATAGTAGCTCGCCTCTCCTTTCCATCCGCAAAATGACTTTAGCTCGCTGGACTCGAAAAGTTCCTTTTTTATCGAATCATGCGGAAAATAGTGGTTTCCCTCAACTATTATGGTATCATTGCTCTCTGCAAGCACGGCATTGTTCCATACTGCCTTCATCGGTACGGCCTGGAATGCTGCCATTAAAAGAGATTTCGCACGGCATAGTGTGTTCCATAACTGATTCCAGGCGCAAAGATCTTGCCGTTTTTTGCATGTTCGGGCAGAGTCATGAAACAGGCTTCCGCCAATTCGGGAATTTTTCGCTCATCTCATGCTCTGCTTGAAAATTTCATAATCCCTTTCTGACAGGTGGCTGCCGTCAAAGCCGCTTTTTTCCCAGATTTTTTTGATATCGCGAAACGCAAGCCTGTCTGCAATCTTTGAGATGCTTATCCGGCTAAGAATCTCTTTTGTGTACGGCCGCTTGGAAGAAACAAATGCAAGCGATTTCAAAAAGTTCAAAGATGCCTCGGAATTTAATGCAGTTCCAGCAAAGACTGCTGCGTTTCTGTCTTCAAATCCGAGAAAGTAGCAAGTGTCGTCAAACACCATGGGCTTTCCATGCACGGGCAGGCAAATGGAAAAAAACGGCTCTTTGCGCATGCCGCATATGGCAACTTTGTACGGCAAAAAAGAATAGCTGCCCACGCCAAATATTGAAAACTGATATTTGCGATGATGCATGACTGATTTGCGCCTGTCAAAATATTCTGATTTTGAGCAGAGATACTTCCATAATTTTGGCAGCGCCCTCAGCCTGTCGGTATTGTCTGAGATGCTTTTTTGCAGAACCAGCAGTCTTCTGTCAGTTGACGAAACAACAAAATTTTTCAGCATTGACCCTTTCAGCAGCGGAAAAATGCAGCCGTCTTCGATGCTTATTTTTTCATTCAGTCCGTTTAAAAGGCCGCGAGCCTTGTCTAATCTTAATTCAAGTATGGGGGAACAGTCATGCTTGATTCCGCTTCTCCACGCAAGATGAGATGCTCCTTCTATGTCCTGGCATTTCTTGTAATTGTCTGCATCAGCAACAAAGCAGTCATTGACCCAGCCGAATTTTTTCCCCGTTTTGGGAGAATGAAAAGCCGCCTCGCTGCAGGCATATTCACTTGATTTTCTTCCCAGATCGGCCAGAAATAGCGCAGCATCCACGCTTTTATTGAAGACCTTTTTCGCATCAATGGGAATTGCTTGAAGATTTCTAATGGAATATTGGGAATTTGGAAGATTTTTGACAATATTTTTTATCACCGTTCTTTTGCAGAGCATCGCTAATTTTCCATTGTTTTTGGCAAAGGCTTCAAGCAGCCGCAGAATAACGCATTCCCCAAGATCAAAATTGCTTTTTCCAGTCAGCGCATCCATGCCTTGAAGCCTCTTGAAATTTGATTTTATTGGCACGTTTGCAGACTCTAGGGCTGAAAGTTCGGCATTGGTGACCCATGGAGGGTTTCCAATGATCAGCAAAGCCTGCTTGCCGGAGAAGAATTTAAGATCAAAGCGATGGCTGAATATGCTGCCTCTGTGAACTCTGATCTTCGGCGGCTTTTGCTGCGACTTTGAAAATTTTTCCAAAAGAGCTGCCTTGAATGCCCAGTCATGCTCCATGCGCAGTTCGATGCCGTAGATTTTTTTTACGCTTGGAAACTTTTCAATCGCGGACAGCAAAAAATTTCCCGTGCCGTACGTGGGCTCTAAAATTATGTCCGGCTTGAAGCCTGCCACCCTTAAAAAATTGCATATTTTGTCCGACATTTCTTTCGGAGTCTGGATGTCGCCCCATTCTCTGCCGCCGGCAGAAAATTTAGGAATGCCTGCCCTTTGAACAAATTTGCAAAAGCCATCACAGTCTGCTTTTGACAGAAAAAATTTTTCAATTCCTGCGATTCTGCGGAGCCTCCTGTTGATTTCCTGCAATGACTGGCCGGCAAATTTCTCTTCAAGAAAGCCTGAAATGCCCGACTCAGCCTTCATGGTCATAGATTTTTTCAACGCCGCTTGCTTGATTCTCATTCATAGCTGCAACTCTGCTGTATCGCAACCGCCACTGCAATGCATTTGAAATGGCAAGATATCCCTGGATGGGGGGATTTTTTAGAATTTCTGAAACAATGGCATCCAATTGAATGTCGTCAACCGGCAGGTTGCTGTCTGAGAGCAGCGCTGCTATGTCGTCAGAGTTAGCGTCATTTTTCAAAAGATTGATTATTTGCCTGGTAATCTGATAATCTGCAGTTCTGGATTTATCAATAAACACACAATTCAAAATAGTCATATTATTTTTCTTTTTGTCGTTTTTCTCATAGACAAACAATAAGATGTTGTGGCCCAGCCCAAAAATTTTTTGGCGCGCATTCTTGAATGGGGATGAAGATTGCGGATTATTGGCTGATGTAACTTTGATGTCTGTATGAATGCTGGTAGAAGGAAGATCTATGCCTGAAACTGAACTTCCAAGCGCGACTTGGTATTTTTTTTGAATTTGCGCTTTGAATTTATTTTCAACATAGGTGCCTATAGTTTTTCCATCTGTATTTCCTTTTAATTGCGGATGAGGGGAATTTGACATGTTTTGACAAAAGATTTTGGCTTCTTCCTTGAGATCATTGATGGTAATTTCATCCTTCAATATGATTTGAATGCCGGCTTGTGCATTTTAACTTTAACTTGCATGCAGCTAAACGAAATGTACTCAGAGCAGCCATCTCTTCTTGACATCAAGCGCGATTTGAGGTGTGTTTCGCCTGCGCCTGGCTTGTGTTTCTGCTTGTTCTGTAGCGCATTTTGCTTAGCTGGCATGTAAGCGTGATTTAGATTCTAAAATCCGGCAGTCGTTGGACTTTCTGCCATCAGATTCTGGGAGGCAACACTTGGCGTTCGTGCTGGCGCAGACTCCTGCGCAGCATGCTGATTTTTAGCATTCTGCATAACCCGGACAATTGTTTTTGAGGCGGCATTGCCTGCGGCCGAAAGCATGAAACGCGCGAGAATAATTTTTTGTCAGCAAAAGGCGGCGCGATCTTTTCTGCCTATTCGCCCTTTGTCTCTGCACGCGACTTGAACTTTGGTGTTATTCCCAGCGTTGCATAGTCGCCCGTAGTGCATGTAAAGCACATTGAGTTTGCCGCAAGGCCAACAGCCCTTGCCAGATTCTCTGCGTCGTTGTATCCCAAAAAGTCCGCGCCGATATCCGAACGGACTTTTTCTATCATGCCTTTTACGGTCATCTCCTTTTCTGAAAACGCCGCAAGCTCCTCCCTTGACGGAAAGTCAATTCCTGCATAGCATGGATACATTATAGGGGGAAACGTGATGAGCATGCTGATTTTTTTGGCGCCCGCCCTTCTTAGCGCCTTTATTATGGCTCTTGAACTCGTGCCGCGGACCAGGCTGTCGTCTATCACGACTACGTGCCTTCCTTCAACTATGTCCCTTATTGGAATTATCCATCGATTGATCTCAATGCGGTCGCTCTGGTGCGGCTCGATAAAGCTTCGAAGCGGCCCCTTTTTGGAATATCTGTCCTTTAACAGCCCTTCTTCGCAGGGCAGGCCCAGAGCCTGTGCGTATCCAAGGGCTGCAGGCCTGGCAGAATCCGGCACGGGAATCACCAGATCCGCATCGCGCATGGGAAACTTTTCCGCCAAAGCCATGCCTATGCGCTTTCTTGAAACATAGATGCTTTTTCCTGCCATGCTGGACGAAGGATGGGCAAAATAGGTAAACTCAAAAGAGCAGAGAGAGCGCTCGCTTGAATCTGAAAACATCTCGCTCTCCAGCCCGGCCCTGCTCATTCTGACAAGCTCGCCGGGCTTTATGTCGCGCTCAAGCCTTGCGCCGATTGCGGACAGCGCGCAGGATTCCGAAGCTGCAACAAACGCATTTCCGTCTTCCTTGTGTCCGAGCACCATGGGCCTGAATCCCCTGGGATCCCTTGCCGCATAGACCGAGCC
Organism: uncultured Nitrosopumilaceae archaeon; assembly: GCA_964347915.1. Lineage (GTDB taxonomy): Archaea > Thermoproteota > Nitrososphaeria > Nitrososphaerales > Nitrosopumilaceae > CAYGAM01. The sequence goes on from CAYGAM010000061.1 coordinate 4,896, forward strand.
TTGATCTGATATGAACGTAAAGCAGTACGAGCCTGTCATCTCGTTTTTTAGGACAGACAGCGCTCTGCCCATGCTGCCCTTTTGAGATATCAAGTCAACCAGGCGCTTTGCTGCAACCAGAGTGTCACTTGCATTCTGCGGAGTAAACGAGCATCCGCCAACCAAATTTGAGAGTTCGTCCACGTTTGCTATCGTGCCGTTGTGGGATATGCAGAGATCTCTTACCTTGAGCGGCTGGGCGTTTCCTATGTCGCTTTTGCCTATTGTAGAGTATCTTACGTGCCCTATCGCGCAGTGCGATGAATATTCTTCTGCTATCTTTTTGAATTCCCGCGAAGAGTCTGATACAAGCCCTGCCCTCTTGAGCGGATTCCTTCCAGGCACGGCAATTCCCCAGGCCTCCTGGCCCCGGTGCTGCAGCGCGCGCAGGGCGTCTATTGCCATCGGAATTACGTTTGCATTATCCTGGCTGTATATCCCTATTACGCCGCAATTTTCCTTAACCACTGCCTACCGAGCCACCCAGTTTCATCCACGAATCACGCGCCTTATCAACTCTTACCTTGACGGGCTCTGCTCCGCCGGAAAACTCGATTGAATCGCCGCCGAATACGCCTGCCATGCCGAACGCCGCGCCTCTTGACTTGAGAACATGCGAGACGCGTTCTGCGTCATCAGGACTTGCAACCATCAGATACCTTGAATGGCTCTCAGAGAAGAGCAGCCTGTGAAGCGTAATGTCGTCAGACGGCAAAAGACTCGCATCAATGCTGCATCCTATGCCGGAATCAATGCACAGCTCGCATGCCGTAACGCCAAGTCCGCCCTTTGAGCAGTCGTGAACGCGCGCCAATCGCCCCTCTTCGATGAGATCCAGCACGCAGTACATGTTGAGGCCGGACGCTGCGGGGTCCACCATGGGACATCTGCCTCCGACTATGCCGTGCACGTATTCAAGATATTCTGATCCGCCAAGCTCGTCGTGCGTTGCTCCTAAAACAAACAGCCTGTCGCCTTCCCGCACTGCGCGCGGCCGCAGCGCATCGCGGGAGAGGCCCAGCACTCCTATTACGGGAGACGGCTTTATCGGCCCCTGAGAAGTCTCGTTGTAAAAACTCACCTTGCCGCCGACGCATGGTATGCCGGCATACTCTGCAAATTCTGATATGCCGCGCAATGATTCCTTGAATGTCCAGAATATCTCCGGATCTTCGGGGCTGCCAAACTGCATGTGATCCACCATTCCGATGGGGCGGCCGCCGGTGCATGCTACGTTCCTGCACGCCTCCTCAAAGCATCCTGCGGCTCCGCGTCTTGGGTCTATGTAGCAGTGCTTTGGATTGCCGTCTATTGTAACAGACAGGTATTTTCCGTTGTCAAGCCGCAGGACAGCTGCGTCATTTCCAGGCTTTATCGCGGTTCTTATGCCTACTTCGTGATCATACTGCCCGTAAGCCCATGCCTTTGAGGATATGTTCGGCGAGCCCAGCAGTTTCAGCATCACGCCGCTCAGGTCCTTTGGCGCTTTTACTGCAGCATCGCCTGGAAGGCTGTCCAAATATTCCGGCCTTTTTGACGGACGATCAAGCAGCGGCGCGTTTGCAACCACGCTTGCCGGCATTTTGGCTATGATGCTGCCGTCATGCCGGACGCACATCGCCCTCTCTTTAGTTACCGTCCCTATGGCTGAATGCTGGACGCCGTACCGCCTGCAGACATCTTCCAGGACGCCCAGCCCGTCTTTTGTCGTAATTATCAGCATCCGCTCCTGGGATTCTGACGTCATAATGTCGCCGGGCCGCATGCCGGGCTCCCGCAGGTGCAGCATGGACAAGTCAATATCCATTCCTACCGACAGGGCGTCCGCAGTCTCTGACACTGCGCATGCCAGGCCGCCGCCTCCCAAATCCTTCATTGCGCGTATGACGCCGCGCCTTCCGGCCTCCAGGACAGCCTCTATTGTCATCTTTTCAATGAACGGGTCGGGTATCTGAACAGCCGAACGATCCTCTTCCTCAAGAGAGTCGGACGCAAACTGCGAGCCGCCGACGCCGTCCATGCCGGTAGGCCCGCCTACTATGACTATGATATCGCCGGGCGATGCGCGGTTTTTGATCAGGTCGCGTTTTTTTCCAAATCCGACTGCCGCCACATCTACAAGCGCGTAATTCGCAAACGAATCGTCAAACTCTATCTCGCCGCCGACAGTCGGAATGCCCAGGCAGTTGCCGTAATCCGCAATTCCCAAAACGGCATTCCTAAAGAGCCACTTTGCATGCTGGTCGGTTTCGATGCTGCCAAACCGGAGCCCGTTCAGCACCGCAATGGGCCTTGTTCCGGCAGAAAGAATGTCGCGTATTACGCCGCCAACACCGGTGGCCGCTCCCCCGTAAGGCTCTATTGCCGACGGGTGATTGTGACTCTCAATGTGAACGGTAACCGCGTATCCGTCTCCTACGTCCAAGACTCCCGAATCCAATCCCTTGCCGCGCAACACTGCCTGACCTTTTGAAGGAAGCTCTTTTAGATGAATCTTGGATGACTTGTACGAGCAGTGCTCTGACCATTCTGCCGCCACTATCTGAAGTTCGATTGCATTCGGCATCCTGCGAATTCTTCTCTTCAGATTGGAGATCTCGCCGCTTGTAAGGCTCATGAGCCGCCGCCGAAAAGGGATTCAAAGATGAGCGATACGGACGTATCGCCGGCAGGATTGATGACAGCTTCGGCAGCCCTCTCCGGGTGAGGCATCATGCCCATGACATTTCCTTCCCTGTTGCATACTGCAGCTATCCTGTCTGTAGAATCATTGACGTTTTGCGCATAACGAAATACAATCTGCCTGTTTTGCTTCAGTTCGGCGAGCCCCTGGCGGTCTATGTAGTAGCGGCCTTCGCCGTTTGCTATGGGGATAGGCACTCTCTGTGACTGTGACATTTTGCGAGTAAACGGCGTATCGCTGTTCTCAACTGTCATCTCGATCCACTGGCACATGTACCTGTGCGTACTGTTCTTAATAAGAGCTCCAGGCAAAAGGCCGGCCTCTGTCAAAATTTGAAATCCATTGCAGACGCCCAGGACGGGAATGCCCCTGTCTGCTGCGTCTTTAACTTGCGGTATTATGGGACTGTGGGCCGCTATGATTCCGGCCCTGAGCCTGTCGCCATACGAGAATCCTCCGGGCAGCACAATTGCCTCTGTATCATCGGGCAGTCCGTCCTGGTGCCAGACCAGCTTGGCATCCTGCCTGCAGACATCCTTGACAACATGAAGCATGTCGCGGTCGCAGTTGCTGCCAGGAAATACGACTATCCTGACTCTCACGCATGACATTGCCGTTTCCTGCTATTTAATTCAAGATTATGCCTTGAGCACTGCCGGAACTGGGAATGATTATGCCTCGCATCGCGCAATATGCGCACATTTGCGCATGCCTGGGCTTGATTTGGCGCCTGACAAGCAAAACCTGCAGGGCGCCCCTGCGTTAGCAAGCAATCTCTAATGCCGCAAACGTGAACGCAATATCCGAGCCATAATGTGCATAATGCCTTGCAAAACTCTATAGACAAGTATTTTATCCCGCCTCTGAAACAGTATTTGCATGGCAAGAATCCGGGATATAATGAAGCGAAGCGTCATAACCGTAGAGAGCGATGTCAGCGCACTGGATGCTGCAGCTCTGCTCTGCGAGAAGGATATCAGCTTTTTGGTGGTTCTCAAAGACGGCGAGCCGGTAGGCGTGGTAAGCGAGAGGGACTTTGTACGCAAAGTAGCGTACAATAACAAAAAGGCATCAGAGGTTATGCTGAAAGAAATAATGCCAGAGGGCATTCTGTGGGTTGACTCTAATGTCCAGATTGAGGACGCAGTGCAAAAGATGCTCAACAACCGCATAAGGAGGCTGGTAGTCATGGACGGCGGCAAAATGGCGGGCGTGGTAACGCAGACTGATCTTGTAAGCTTTCTGCGCAGCAAAATACTCATCAATGCTACGGTGGACAACATCGAGTCGGACGCCTGATTGCCGGGTGCAATTCTAACCGGATGCGCTTACCGTTATCACGCTTACCAGCGGATTGTAGATTCTAAGATCGCTGCATATTTTTCTAACGGCCTCTGCCGCCGCATCCTGATTCTGATCCTCTACTGTAAACTTGAGCATCTTTGCAGTGCGTATTTTTGTCACATTGCCTGCCCCTTTGAGAACCAGATCATTCAGAATAGTGCTTCCTTCAGGATCGCTTATTGAAGGCTTGTTCTCTATGACGACCTGAACTTTGTACAGCGGCACTGGTTTAGTGCAGCACAGATTGTAATATAAGTTGAGTTTATGCTGCTCTGGTGTGGCGCTTGCCAGGCATGTATGAAGCAGACTGCACAGGATCGTGCATTTCACTTGCAAGAGCCGCATTGTTCCAGGCATGCTGCCGCGCGCCGGCTCCAAATTAAAATTGAGGCGGCGCATACGGTATGCGATGACAGATTATGCAAAGGCGTACAGGATCAAGACTCCCAAGTCTGCCAGGGCGTTTGCGAGGTCGGCCAAGCTTCATGTAAACGGCGTAAGCCATAATATCCGCTTCTTTGAGCCGTATCCGTTTGTAGTCAAAGAATCATCCGGCAGCGAGCTCGTGGATGTGGACGGCAACAGGTATGCAGACTATTGGATGGGGCACTGGAGCCTCATACTAGGACACAATAATGCGCGCGTCCGCCGAGCCATAAAGGCACAGATAGACGCCGGGTGGATGTACGGCACAGTAAACGAGCAGACGCTAAAGCTGTCGGATATCATATCGGGAGCGGTAAGGACGGCAGAAAAGATACGGTATACCGCGTCCGGAACTGAAGCCGTAATGTACGCCGCGCGGATTGCGCGCTCGCATACCGGACGAAGCATCATCGCCAAAATTGACGGCGGATGGCACGGCTATGCCTCGGATCTTCTCAAGTCCGTCAACTGGCCGTTTGGCGAATCAGAGAGCGACGGCATGCTGGACGAGGACAAGATAGTATCGCTGCCGTACAACGACCTTGAAGGGTCGCTTGCAATACTTTCAAGATACAAAAGCGATCTGGCCGGAATCGTAGCGGAGCCGCTGCTGGCGGGAGCCGGCGGAATACCTGCGGATCCCGACTATCTGCGCGGCATTCGCGAGTTTGCCCGCAGGAATGATTCCCTCTTTGTGCTGGATGAGATAGTGACCGGATTCCGGTTCCGGTTTGGGACGCTTGGAGATGAGATGAATCTGGAGCCGGACATTGTGACTCTTGGGAAAATAATCGGCGGCGGCCTGGCCATAGGAGCCATATGCGGCAAAGATCATATAATGACAAAGTCCAAAGCGGACAGGCGGTCTGACAGGACATACATAGGCGGCGGTACATTCTCTGCAAATCCCGCAAGCATGGCATCCGGATGCGAGACGCTGAAAGCGATAAGATCAAGGCGCTCCGTTTACTCCAAACTGGACAGAATGGGAATGAGGACAAGAGGCTCCCTTGCCAAAATTCTGGGAAGCTTCGCAGTCGTAACCGGAAAAGGATCGCTGTTTATGACTCATTTTGTGCGCAGCGGCGCCGGCAGGGTCACTAATGCGACAGAGGCGGCAAAGTGCGATGCGGAGATGCTTTTCAGGTACCACTTTAAGATGATAGCAGAAAACGGAATCTTCTTTCTGCCTGGAAAAATGGGATCGCTGTCCGACGCGCACTCTGCTTTGGATATCAAGAACATAATCAGCGCGACGGAAGAGTTTGCTTCGGAAGCGCAGGCAAGCCGTGCCTGACTGTATCCGATGCTCCGCTCGCGGAACCCTGGTAAAAGTTCATTAGCGCAGCGCTGCATTCCTATTGCATGGGACTGTTTGGGCCTGACCCCGACTCGGCGGAGCTGATGTCGCGGGCACGGGATCTTGCCAGAATGAACCAGCCAAAGGGAGCAGCGCTTCTTCTCACAAAGCTGCTGAAAAAGGATCGCGACAACAAGGAAGCTTGGTACGAAAAGGGCAAGGCGCTAAACCAGATGCGCAAGTACACTGATGCCGTAACATGCTTTGACCGCGTACTGCAGATTGATCCGCACGACGCTCCTGCATTCAACAACAAGGCAATCGCGCTTGCAGAAATGGGAAATGTCCAGGATGCAGAAGAGTGCTATGGCAGGGCGATAGAATATGATCCGAAATATTCGGCCGCATACTTTAACAGGGGAGTGCTGCTTGCCAGGCTTGGAGAAAATGAAGAGGCGCTGAAAATGCTGGACAAGTCGCTGTCGATAAGGCGGGGCAATGCGAGCGCCAAATTTTACCGGGGCATTGTACTCTCCAAACTAAAGCGACATGAAGAGGCCCTCAACATCTTTGCTGCTATATGCAAAAAAAAGCCTGATGATTCAAACGCATTGTTTCACAAGGGGCTGGAACTTTCGGAGCTTGGCCGGCATGACGAGGCAGTTGAAATATATGACAATCTCATATCGGGGAAAAAAGGCAGCCCGAGCATAGTATATGCAAAGTCGCGCAGCATGGCGTCCCTGGGCAGGTACGGTGCAGCATTGAGCATTTTGGAAGAGGCAGTCAAGAGCGATAAAAAAACAATACGAGCATGGGCCCGTGAAGAGCCTGCATTTCAGGTCTTTCACAATGATGACAGATTCAGGAAGCTGGTAAAGCTCTAGCGGCAGAATGCGCGCAAGCCTGTTCCATGACTGATTCCAGGCGCAGCGATCTTGCTGTCTTTTGCGCGTTCAGGCATGGTCATAGAACAAATGGGAATTGCGTGTGTGATCCCGAAATTAGTTCGCACCCCTGGCTTCGTTTCGTCGCGCCTCACTGCCTTGTCGCCCCCGCTTTTATGCTAACACGCTCAACTGGCAAGATACGTCTCTCCTGACTGCTTGTCGGTTACAATCGTGCCTTTCTCTGGCATCTTTCTTAGGAATGCTCTGGCAGGCGTCTCTAGCGTATCCATGTTAAGCGACATGTGCGGTCTGATGTTGTTCCACCAGTGCATGAGCTCATGAATATCCTTGAACCATTTTTGTTTCCGTTCTATTTCGCCATGAAATCTCTCCAGCTTGCCATTGGTCTGCGGGTGATTTACTCGCGCAAGAATGTGTCTTATGTCAAGTTCTACAAGCTTTTTCTCAAACTTGGATTCGCCTCTTTCTCTGCATTCTGCTTCATTTGCATAGAATTGCGTTCCGTAACAGTTTAGGTCGGCATGCCTAGCCTAACACCCTTTTGGCACACAGAGGTGG
>CAYGAM010000062.1:0-12010 GCA_964347915.1 uncultured Nitrosopumilaceae archaeon
GTCATAGTGATTGGAGCAGGGCCGGCCGGCCTTACTGCCAGCATGGAACTCTCCCAGATGGGATTTCGGGTGCTGGTAATCGAACAGAACAACTACCTGGGAGGAGGATACTGGCTTGGAGGATACATGATGAATCCTGTAACTGTCAGGGAGCCGGCGCAGCGAATCTGGGACGAGCTTGGAGTGCCGTACAAAAAAGTCGCCGACGGACTGTACCTGACGCCTGGACCGCATGCAGTCTCAAAACTGATTGCAGGCGCATGCGACGCTGGCGTCAAATTTCTCAATCTGACAAAGTTTGACGATCTCGTACTAAAGCGGGGACGGGTATGCGGAATCGTAGTAAACTGGATGCCGGTGTCGGCGCTGCCTAGAAACATAACCTGCGTGGATCCTGTCGCTCTTGAGTCCAAGATGGTGATCGATTCGTCCGGACACGATTCCGTTGCAGTAAAGCGGCTGGTGGACAGAGGGCTGGTAGAATGGAAGGGAATGGATCCAATGCATGTTGATCGTGGCGAAGACGAGGTCGTTCGCAAGACCGGCGAAGTATTCCCAGGACTGGTGGCAGCCGGCATGTCTGTTACCGAAACTCACGGACTGCCCAGAATGGGACCCACATTCGGCTCCATGCTGTTCTCGGGGAAAAAGGCGGCCGAAGTTACTGCCGCAAAGATCAAAGAACTCGGCATGCCTTGAAGCTGTCGCGGATAATCTTATACGACGAGCCGTCAATTCCTGAGATCGATGTGCCGGGCGCGGCCAAGTTTGCAGAAGATCTTCTTGGCATTCCTGTTGAGGCGCGCGGCTCAGTGCTTGGCTGCGCCGGCAGGCAGGCAATGCTGGACATTCTGTCCGCTGAGATAACGGACATTTTCAAGCCGCTTGACTGCCAGAGCCGGACGACTTCCCAGGATGCAGCGCTGCAAAATCTCACCGGCTCGGAGGATCCCTCGCAGCCGCAGTTTACCGGCTACGACCGTGCCAGGCTCTTTGACGGATTCAAAATGCAGGATATCATATCAGGCCTTGTTCCGGACGATGAGGCATCTTTGGACGTACTGTCCGTAGCATTTCTGGACATGCTGACATGCACGTACAGCAGCAATGATTTCCGGTATCATGCAAGATCGATCATATGCGCAAACCCTGCAGTAATCTCCACTGCCGGAATGGTTGTAGCGCCTGCGCGGCCAAGGCAGTATGTGCTGGACAGCATGAGGCTGAGCCTGCCGGACTTGGAGAGGGCCTATGCAGGACGCTACGTCAAGCGGCGCGATTCCAGGCTGCCGCTGGTGGCAAAAGGATACCTTCTTCAGGCCGTATTTCATGCAATGGGGGAGGACTTTTGCAGCGACAATGCATGCCCCCTCTTTAACGCCCACTGGCAGGAAGACTTGATACGCTCTCACGTACGATCCGGAAAGCTGTGCGAGCGGCATGATGCAATGCTGCAAAAGGCATACGGGAAAAGTCAGGACAGCTCTTATCCGCATGAATCCTGATAAATGCCGGCGTATCCGATCCTGCAATTGCAAGACGCGCCAAGCTGGGCTGAAATGCCGTCTTGCTTTTGCCTTAAGGAATCTTGGCAAAGAGACTGATCCGCATGCCGTATGCGGCAATGCGCGCAGTTGGAAATGCGCTTTTTTGCATGCCGGCTGTTTTGGAACGATGATGCAGCCTTGTCCAAAAGCGCTGCGTGTTAGAGCATTTTTGACTGTTCTGGAGCATGGGTGCACAAACTCGTCATTGCCCTGCACTCTCAGCGACGGATCTGCGGGCGCGGGAATTTGGCCTGCTTCTGCCTGCCCGCCTTTGGCAATTTTTACTATTCTCCTCTCAGTCTAAATTCCATGGCCGCTTCCTTCAATGATACTTTTAATCTCGTCTGCGGCGCTTTTGGGAATTGCTATCCTGCCGCGCTTTGACAGCTTTGCCATCCATTCCGAACAATTCGCATGCCGTTCATTCATGGCGTCATGGCAATTGGATCAAAAATCTTCGTATATTGCAATTTTCAGTTCTTTGAGAAAATCCCCCAGACATTCTCCGGCTATCTCTGCCGCTTTTTGGGCGCTGATCTTGCCCTTTTGGTGCATGGATGCTGCAAGCTTTTTCCGCTTGGACAGAAGATCCTTGTACTCGGCGGATTCCTTTTCAGATTTGTTCTGGGAGGGATATGAAAAGCATATGAAGGCCAGCAGTTCATCCTTGGTCAGATCGTTGAGAAATTCTTTGAACTCTTCAATTTTCTGAATTATTGTTATGCCTGATCTGCTCTTTAGTGCGGCAGCAGCTCTCCTTCCGTCTGGCGTTAATTCAAGCCTTCCATCTCTTGCTGATGTCAAGCCTGTTATCTCCATCCGTACTGCCTCGTTTTCTACGATCTCACTGTGTGGTCCTAGACGGTGCGGTTCATAGCAGGCCTCGTCTGCCAGTTCCGGAAACAGGTTCTGAAGCAGATACATCTCATTTTGAAGATGCAGGGAACTAGGCACGGGCTCGCAGTCTTTTGCGCCTAGCAGCAGCAAAATGAATCTGCCAGAGCAATTGAGATGCTCTATTTTTTCATCGATTGCCTGCGCTGGCTCCATGCATGCCAAAACGCAGGCATCAAAATTAACGTTCTGACAACAAAACACAGCGGCTTTTTGCACTGCTGCTGGGGACCGGCGAGCCGCCTGCCGCAAACGCTGCGATTGCCCTGCTCCGCCTCTTATGCTGCGTACGGCAGCGTTCCTGATTCCGGCCTCGCCGACTTTTAATGACGCCTCTGGAATGTCCAGACTGACGACGCGCGTTTTGACAGCGAGAGAAATGCATGACGAAGCGATTGAGAGCCTGGTTTAGCAGGACACAAAATATTGGCGGCAAGATCGCTGCCTGCATTGCATGCGCCGCCGCTCTGCGGCATATTTTGCATGCCAGGCCAACGCCGCCTGCAAGACGCGAATTTTTATTATCAGGACAACAGGCTGCGGATAAATTCTGCCATAAAATTCACAATCAATGCCTGGGCTCGGACTGCTTTACGATGAACAGGCTTGGCTTGATGCGGCGCGTATTGTACGCAATGTTCCCTGTGCTTGCTGCATGATCGGAATTTATTGCAGTACTGCCATACGGACCGCCTTTCTCTGCATTCTCTTCACCGCGTTTTCTTCTAATGCGGCTTTCTGCAAACTGGCATGCCTCCGTTGCAGGAATTTGATTTTCCTGCCTGACTGTGCAGGCAGGCTAGTTGCAAGCATGAGAATCCTGGGCATAAGAGCCTCACTTTGACCGCGCCTGATTTTTGCATGCGCTTGATCTTTGGCGCATTCCATATGCCTGTAAGTCATGAATAATTTAAATTAATGATGAGCCAGGGATGATACGATGATGGCAGCTCCTCCAGAGCCCGCTCTGGCTGAAAAGAAAGAGCCGGTGCGGATTCCAGAAAAGCGAAAGACAAAGTATGATGTTATAATCATAGGCGCAGGGCCGGCAGGGTACACGGCCGGAATATACCTTGCAAGGGGCAGGCGCGACACGCTCATACTTTCCGGACTGCTGCCGGGAGGCCAGCTGGTAAACACCACCGATGTTGAAAACTATCCTGGATTTGAGGGCGGAATAATGGGACCGGACCTTATGATTACAATGAGGAATCAGGCAAAAAGCATGGGAGTGAAAATAATAGACGAGGAGGCAGTAAACGTAAACTTTAGGAACAAGCCGTTTACCGTACTGACAGCTGATGAAGAGTACGAAGCGCCGGCAGTTATAATAGCAACGGGCGCCAGCCCGCGCAAGCTTGGACTGGAAGGCGAGCAGGCCTTTGCGGGCAAAGGCGTATCGTACTGCGCCACATGCGACGGGCCGTTCTTCCGCAATCAGGATATCATTGTAGTGGGCGGCGGAGACTCTGCCATGGAAGAAGCGGCATTCCTCTCAAAGTTTGCAAGAACGGTACACCTTGTGCACCGGCGAGACAGATTCAGGGCCAGCAAGGTGATGCAGGAGAGGGTGCTTGAAAATGAAAAGATCACCGTGCACTATGATACGATACTGCAGGACATTGCCGGAGACCAGCGGGTGCAGCGCGCAACCCTGCAGAACGCAAAAACAGGCGAGGCATCAAGCCTTGATGCAGGCGCCGTATTCGTGGCCATAGGGCATGAGCCCAATACCAGAATATTCGCAAATCAGATAGACATGGACAGCGAGGGATACATCGTACTGAACGGAACCCGCACTAGCGTGGATGGAGTATTTGCTGCCGGCGACGCGCACGACCGAAGGTACAGGCAGGCTGTTACGGCAGCAGGATTCGGATGCATGGCCGCAATAGATACGGAACACTATCTTGCAGAGCAGCATGGATAGCCGGCCTGCGCCGGAATCGCTTTGAGCGCCGCATCGCAAATTCGGGCGCCGTTCCTGGAAAGCATCCTGCGGTGCTGTCCGCGCTACATGTATGCAATATCTGAAAGATGCTCGTCCTTGAGCAGCGCGTCTTCAAATTCGCCGTTTGTCATGATGCCCTGCTGCGCGTATATGCTCTTGAATTTTCTCCCGTCGTCCGCAAATATTCCTACTGCGCAGCTGTCCTCGCCGATATCGTACTTTTTCATTGAGGCGTATACTGCAGCCGACGACGGGCTTGCGAGTATGCGATCTTTTTCCAGTATCTCCATTACGACTCCGAACGCCTCGGCGTTTGTAACGGACACCCAGTCGTCCACTACGCCTTCCCTCTTGAGAAAGAGATCCGGCTTTGCCGACTCTTCAAAGTTTCTCCATCCCTGTATCATATGATTCTGCTGCGGCTGGCAGCCGATTATTTTTACGCCTGGGTTTTTCTCCTTGAGATAGCTGCCCACGCCGGTTATGGTTCCGCCGGTTCCTACGCCGGTAAAGAAATGCGTTATCCTGCCATGCGTCTGCCTCCACAGTTCGGGGCCCGTACCGTTGTAATGCCCGCGAAAGTTTGCCTCGTTTGCGTACTGGTTTGGAGAGTAGTATGTATCAGGATTTGACGACGCAATCGATGTTGCAAGCGCAATGCTCTGATCTGTTCCGGCGCCCACCTTTGGGCACAGATCATCGCTGGTCTCGTACACCTTTGCTCCAAGCTTTTTGATGATATCCTTGGTCTCTTCGCTGGCTTTTTCCGGAATTACGATCTCGATCTTGTATCCGCACTTTTCGGATATTCCTGCAAGCGCTATTCCTGTATTGCCGGATGTAGGCTCGATTATTATGCTGCGGTTTCGCTTTAGAATGCCCCGCTCTTCGCCGTCCTTTATCATCCAGTACGCCGCCCTGTCCTTGACTGAGCCAAACGGGTTGTGCCCTTCAAGCTTTGCAAAGACTGACTTTGTGCCGCCTGAAAGGGATTCCAGCTTTACCAAGGGCGTGTTGCCAATCCTGTCCAGAGTGTCCGTTTTATCTCACCTTCTTTATGACAAATGTAATCGTGCCGCTGTCGTCTTTTTGCATGCTTAAAAGTTCGTGGCCGTGGCGGTTTGTCCACCTGGAGATGTCTTCCTCTGCCGCAGGATCGTCTGCCAGCACGGTCAAAGTCTGGCCTACCTGCATCTGCTCGATCTCCATCTTTGTCTTGAATACGGGCACGGGACAGAACAGTCCTGTTGCATCTATTCTCTTGTCAGTCATTGAGGCATCCATGCTACCGTACCTCGATATATTATTAAAATCTACTTGAATTGAGTTCTGTAAGCAACAATTCGGGCCATGGAATGGATGACGCGTGCGATGAACCTGTGTCGTACAATACAATCATCTCGGCAGGAGTTTGCCCGCCTGGTGAGCCGCGCTTCTTTGCAGAGTTGAGGCCTGTCTTTATATCAGGTATGACTGGTTTGTGCGCGCGGCGGCCTATTAGAAGCAAATTCCGTCACTTGAATTGCTTGCAGAACCAGCGCTCTGCACAGTTATATGCTGTCATATGACATATTGAATCGTGGGTCAGGCTGCAATAAAGATCACTCAAAAGCTCAAAGACGATCTCAAGAAGCGGAAGATCTATCCTGAAGAAACCTGCGAAACAACGATCACCAGGCTTTTAGAGATGACCCAGGATGACGACGAACCGAGTCCGTCCACAATACAAAACATTGCAAAAGGCATTGCAGACATAAGAGCGGGACGCGTATACACATCAGAGCAGGTCAAAGAAAGGCTGGGATTCAAATGACATGTACTGGCAAGTTCGGTGGTCTGATAAATCAACAAGACAGCTTGAAAAAATAGGCAAAAAGCGCAGCCTGCAGATTTATGATGCTGTTCTAGAATGCGCGCATAATGATCCCTTCAAAGCAACTACTGGGCTTGTTAACTCCCAGCTTTATGGGCTGCGTGCAGGAGACTGCGAGGCTATTTTGGAGATACGGCAAAGCGTCATGGTGATTTTTGTTGCGGAGGCCAGTATTCGGAGGAAAAGCTGCAGAAAATAAAGCGCCATGCGCTCCTGACACGCCTGTCTCAGCAGTTGCAAATGTTATAGCTTTGGGACACTGCTAGCCGGAGTCTAACTTTGGTCTGTTTTTTGCTTTGTTCGCGGCGGCATCCTGTCTTTATGTCCTGTCTGTTTCGGTACTCGCGGGGAATGTACTCTTGCATTTCATTGCACCTTTTGCATTTCCGCGCGATTGCAAGAACATATGACGACGCAGAAAAATTTTTTGTACTTACTGTCGGACAGCCTAAAAATACGTCAGCAATTGCAGCTTGAGATATGAATAATCAAAAATGCATCAAAAAATGATGATCTGGGAGGACAAGACAATGCGCCTGCAAATATTTGAGCTCCGGATATATTGCATGCCAAGCCAGGACAATAGGAGCTGCCGGCAGGCATTCGTCGTACTATGCCGTTATGCTGTTGGGACTGCGCAAAGAAGGCGGGATAAACGACGCATGAGCCAAGCGGCTTCAGCAGTGCAGAAGCATACAGACGCAAGGAACTGTACTTCCGCTCAAAAGTACTGTCATATCAAAGCGGAAACATATCCGCAAATCGTTGCTTTTCGGCGACAATGGTTATGAGCGGAAGTGTAGACGGATCCTGTAAGTGCATCTTTAGATGTTGCCCGTTCGGATATGATAAAATGGGGGGGCTCCGGGCAGAACGTGTCATGCTGGGAAGTATTTGTGTCATGGGATTTGAGCCAAAAACTGCCAGTTCGAAGAACGTGGTAAAAAGGAAAAAAGAGCTAAGAGACAAGATAAAGGAAACTGCTACTGACCTTGAGAGCATCAAAAGAAATTGTAGAGACAAAAAGCTTTTCTTGAAAGTTTGCTTCTACTTGCATTCTGGAAATAACGGTAATTCTAGCAAGCCCAAGGATCTTGACAACCTTCTAAAAATCATTCTTGATGTCCTTCCCGAGTATATGGATGTAAAAAAGAAGGAACAAGGCCTGGGAATTATTAAGGACACCAGTGACGATTTGGTTTATGAGATTTATGCCAAAAAGGAGTATGTCTCAGACCCACAAAAGGCGGGAATCTGTATTGAGCTACACGAATTCAATGATTCAGCATGTGAAAATGCACCTTTAAGCTGTTAGCCGGGGTTGAGCTTTAATGGGATCTCGGATCTGTCCGGCATCCTACTGCATAAAATCACATGCGGCAAGAATCATTTGGGACAGTAGCATGCTGTTCCCAGCCTTTGGGTTGTCCAACCTTTTCATCACCAGCCATATGCTGCATATTACAAAAGATATGCAGAACAACTCAAGACATGCTGGGAGTTCAGTGCGGCCGATGCGGCCTGGCGCTTTTGCGCAACAGTGTCCTGTTTGGATGCCTCATCGCTTTCAGTACTCAGGAGGCAGCATTCTTGCAGCTCATCGCAGCTTTACATTTCCGCGCGGTTTCAAAAACACAGTATCTGCCAACAACGCAGCATCTGGGGCTCTGGAATCTGTTTCAGATTTCGGGCGCGAACATGCCTGGGAGGCGCCTCCAAGGCAGCAAAACTTACTATTAGATTTCCAGAAACCGGGCTGTTACTCTGCATTGTATTTTCTAGCTGCCCTGCGTCAAAGCTTGTTCGCCAACTTGCCCATACCATACTATCGCAAAACCTGCTTATAATGAGCAAATCTAATTTTTTTTGGATTAGTCAAAAAACGTTGCCCCTAAACGCCTACACTGTAGAGATGCTGGTCGTGGGGGCATAAACACCAGAAGTTTCATGGTACCAAGCATGAAACCTGATGGAACGCAATTGGGTTTCGGGCTTGACAGGAAGGACGGCAGGCACAAGCCATGAAACGCCCATATTTGCACGGAAAGCGGGTTCGTCCCGCATTCCCACACTGGCCGGCAACGGGTTGTTTCATATCAAAGAGAACAAAGTGGTAGAATTGGGCACGATCCGCGCCTAGGTTAAAAATTCATAAATAGAATGTAGTTTTCATTGTGCTGTGGGCAGTTTGGAACAGACGCACAGTACGCGCGCGCACCCTTGACCTAAATTATGGCCGAGCCATGCTGGTCAAGCTGCAATCGGGCGATTCGTCAAAATGGGAGATTTGGATATGAGCGCGCATACTGATGCCCAAAACCAGGCAGAACCAAGGATAAAATTCAGGCCCATTGTTAATGTGCTAGTGTGCCCCTCCAAAATTTACATTATGGAGGAGCTCAACAAAAGGGGCAGACTGGTGCTGGCAGATCTGTATGATGATCCAAATGTGCTTGCCCCAAGCATCAAAAGGCACATAGACGAACTGATGCGAGACGGCTTGTCCTATGTCATGGACGGTTTCCTGATAATTACAGAAGAGGGGGCCAAAGTCGCCCGAGATATAGAGTTGGGGACAAAGCTTTCAAGGAAATACGGTCCAAGTCCACCTCCCATTAACTGATGGACACGAATTACGTGCGGCTGCGGCTTTCACGCTGGCCGGCAAGAGTTGATTTGAAATTAGCAGATCTGGTTATGTGTGAACAAATTTGCATAAAGCAGCTCAAAGCATCAACAAAATACAAACCATCTGTGAAATTACTTGAAAAATTCGCATGTCTTCTAATTTCGGATCACCACCAAGAAGGCGTCCCTGCGAAATGCTAGTCTTTTTTCATGTAATATCTAGCCCGCTTGCTGGATCTGAAGTGGGTTACTATGTTTCGGGCGTATTCCAAACATTCCCTTGATTTTTTATCAATAGAGATTTTTATCATATCATCCAATACACCGACTAGTTCATCAGAAGATGCCAAGCTTCCATCTTTGACATCATCACTGATGATAGCTGTCTTTTCCTGACGATCGCGCATGGCAACGGCGATTAACATGGTTTCCCCGACTATTACACCTACAGTCAAGGCAATTTTGTATGCACCCCTGTTTGGATCGACAAGCGCGCCATATGTGGTTGGAGCTCCGACAAGACCGACTGCAATAACGGCCAGCCAGTGCTTGAATTTAGAAATACCCACGAATGATATATTCAGAATGGAAGTTGAAAGTTAACCGTAATTCCTCCAAAGTCGGTTCCATAACTCCCCGCCGGACAAGCTTTTGATCCTGTCCTCATCCATACTTCCACTCATAACCATTGTCGTCGAAAAGCAACGATCTGTGCCTGTATTTTCGCTTTGGAGCGACATTAGTTGTGAGTGCAAGCATAGTCTTTACATTGCGGCTTGCGTCTGTCACGCACTGAATCTGTCCTGCGCGTTCAACTACTGTTCTACAGGAAGCGAGGCGTTTTTTCTATTTCCAGCCTAAGCGCCCTGGCAATTTCTTTTATTCTGGCAATGCTTGCAGTTTCGTAATCGGTTGATTCATAACGCTGAATTTGCCGTTCATGCAATCCAATTAATTCGCCCATTTTCTTTTGGCTCAAGCCGAGAGAGATTCTTGTCTTGATCAAAGTTTTTGGCAATTGATCAACGGAGCTTAATTCGGCAGTTGGAACCATTCCGGATTTCAAATCGTCGTATTCGCCAATTTCTCTCTCAAGATCTACTATCTGGCTTTTTATTGCATTTTTTTCCAATTCAGTCAAAGGCGTGGCATCTTTCTTTTCCAAATCCAAAAGCGCTTTCTTGAATTTTTCTAAATAAGACTTGGTTATCTTGTGCTGTCTCTCATTTTTGATCATGATAATTCCTCCAAGCTAATTGATATGATTCCTTTGCGGCCGCCTGATTCTTTGTCCTGCTGAAAAAAGTCCAATATAGTTCCAGACGGGCCTGCTGATGTGGAAGGGAAAAACTCTCCGCCGTACTTTGCTTTTTGCGCTTTGTGGCCATTTGAAAAGTCTAGCAAAACAGGATCAAGTTTTTCTAAATCAACGCCTTCAGGATCCCAGCATCCATCAAAATCCCCAGGCCTGTTTTTTGAAGTGACAAAACTTCCATCTAGGAAAACTCTCTTGCATCCGGAAAATTTGAGATTATCCAAAGCGTTTTTCAGCCCTTCCAAAATTTTTCTTCGATAATAATTGGTTCCAAACCTCTCTGAAACTTTATCCCATGTTACCTGGTGGGTTCCAGGAGGCAAGTTTTCTTGCTGAAATCTACAATCATTGTAACACAACACTGTTGTTAAGTGAACAAAATATAAAAATGCGCCTAGATCGCTAGCTAACCGAAATCTGCTACGGTTTGGATGTCATGGCGACAATACCTGCATTTGGGTAGATGGAATCTCCTCTGCCCAGGCCGCCGCACCATCCTTCAATCCAGCACATTTCGCTTAGCTGGCAGTATTTAAGCGGTTATAGCGACGCAGAAAAGTTCTTGCACACACAGGGGCATGATCTACCTAGGAAGATGTTTTTTATGATCAAAAACTTTCCATCGTTGCTATATATGCACAATCCAAACCGTAAACTACTTTCCGTAGCTCACAAAGGATATTTACCGTACACCAGCCAGGCCATCTTGGACCCGTGGCACAGTCAGGATAGTGCGGGCGGTTCCGGACCGCCAGGTCGGGGGATCAAAGCTCCCCGGGTCCTTCTCTGTCACGCTATTCGATAGTACAGCACCACATCCTCAACTTTCTAGGCGTAAAACATTCGCCCAAATCTCCCATTCATGTCTGATTTTGCGGAGAGCCTGATGCTGTACCTTGAATCCTAATCCTTTTTTATGACGGAGTAAAACAAGAAACATGTCTGATACAGAACAGATAGAATCCCCTCCGTTGTCTGATGAAGAAATCAAGGACATCAAAGAGTTTTATGCACATCCTGAAGATCGAAAAATCGTGACCTTTGATGAACTGCTTGAAGAGCTACACAGTGATTAGGAATTATGGGATTTAGACAGAAACAAAAAATTCATCAAACAATACAAGAGACTTGATTCAACAATACAACATCTTGCAGACAAGGCAATACATGACATCATAACGTCAGCAAATCCTGCTGATCTTGGAGTGCATAAGCAAGACATGAGAACTTTTTCTTATGAACTTGGCAGAAAGCACCGAATCATTTTTTCAGTACGATACAGCGACAATGTCGTGGAGTTGCTACGAGTGTGCGACCACGAGTCAGTCTACGGCAAAGGCTGACGGTACAAGCGGCCAAATTTTTCCCTAACTGAAACTGGTTTCCACCTTTGCACAGCGACACTGACTCAGAGAGTTGATTCAAAATTAGCAGATTCTGAGTAACATCTAGGTCTCTGGAAGCTGGATTTTGACACAAACCGGCCATGCTTTTTGGGATCTGAACCACCGCGGCACCATGCCATGGCCGCGGTCGTGCGTATCCGGATAGATTTTAGGCAACAGCTCAGTCTCTGGAAGCTGTTCTTGATTTCGAGCACGAATCTATTTGGGAGTGTCCACCAAAGTGACAAAACTCATACTTGAACTTCCAAAGCCTGATCTGTTACTATCCAAAGCGTTTTTCAGTCCCCCCAAAATCTTTCTTCGATAATAATTGATTCCAAATCTCTCTGAAACTTTATCTCATGTTGCCTGATGAGTTCCTGGCGTTCTGGACGGATTCTTGTATCTGTTTTTTTC
>CAYGAM010000063.1:0-11747 GCA_964347915.1 uncultured Nitrosopumilaceae archaeon
ACAAGTTCGCCTACAAGGAAAAGCAGCGACTCAATAACGGCCATACTTCCTTTTGAGACCTTCCTCAGCTCGTCGTGCAGTAGCGCCGCTTCCGACTTTGTCATCACGGTATAATCTAACAGTTTGTACTTAGCATTGTAAGTCAACAAAAATCGGGTTTTTAGTCAAATTTTTTTAGCTAGATTTGTGCTTCGTAGCCAAATTGCATCTTAAGAGGCATGCCGAGTTCAATGCGGCCGGCATGCAACACCGATCCACCTCTGTGTGCCAAAAGGGTGTTAGGCTAGGCATGCCGACCTAAACTGTTACTATGATGTCAGTACTGATAACATGCATTGGAACTTGGAAGATGCGGAACAAATGCGTACGCGAGATGCTGGTAGAGCACTTTTCTGCGCATACTGCTCAGCAGTGCCCCTAAACGCTTACCGTTATTCGAAGCCGTTTTGACATGGATTGATAAGAATCTGTCTGATGACGCGCAAATTGGCGCTACGTTCATCGATCCTACTGGCGAGCATGATGGCTATATTTTATTCTATGATGCTAGTATAGTAAATGGCAATAATGAACCGGTTGATGAACGATTGTTTGCCTGTTTTGTTGATTCTGGCGGACATAATGCGCGAATTGTGCCTCCTACAATTTTATGGGACCTTGAGGAATTATCAAGCAATATGGGTGATGAATCAATTGCGCGCACTGATCTAGAACATTCAGCCGAATTGCTCATTCAAAAGTCGCTAAATAATTATAAAAACGAATTGCATGAAAACAATAAAAAAAATAGCAAAAAAAATTCGCATGGATTAAAGTCAATGGACAAGGCAATTGCCGAGTGTCGTAGTACATTATCTTATTATGAGCGCAAGGATTTTGAAGGCAAGAACATGGATTTAGCTATTGCAAACAAGAAGGCTGAGCTTGAAGAGCGAGAAAAATCAAAGGCTGATCTTGTAGAGCACATAAGAATAAGTGATGCGCTGAACCTGACGATCCCAAAATTGTTTGGAATAATTAAAGTTAATCCTGCAATGAAGCCTACACGAGATCAGAACGTGGAAAGAATGGGCATGGAAATTGCAATGAAATTTGAAAAAGCAGAAGGACGATTTCCTACAAATGTATCCAAAGAAAATAGGGGATTTGATATATTGTCAAAAGATCAGAACGATAACACTGTCCGACATATCGAAGTGAAGTCTAGATCAAAAATTGGACCTGTGACGCTTACCAGAAATGAATTTTTTAAATCTCAATGTTTTGGTGATGATTTTTATCTTTACGTGGTTTGGAATGCTGGAAGCGGGCACGAGCTTAGAATAATTCAAAATCCTGCCGCAAATTTATCAATGGATGCAAAGGTTGTTCAATATGTGGTGGCAGCCGACGAAATTGATAAAAAAGGAACACTGTCGTAAATCTTGCTGAAATAATGCAGTATCTAGAATTGCTTCTTGTTCGTTCCAAACCTTTAGAATTTTTTATTCATTGGATATCTATGTGGTGGTTGGCGCCACATACAAACCCAAACTGCGACTGGCCGCGCCAAATCCTAGGGCCAAAAGCCAAAGTTCAAGCAAACTATTCAAATAGAAACATGCCGCATTCATATGCATGAGAGTTCTTGTTACAGGCGCGTCAGGCTTCATAGGAACGCATCTGGTGCAGGCAATGAGCGAGAGCCACGACGTTATCGGAATGCATCACCGCAACATGCCTCCGGATCATGCGGGATTCCAAGGAGATATCACAGATGCAGACCTCCGGATACCTGGAGAGTTTGATGCAGTAATTCATCTTGCCGCACTCACTCCGCTTGAGCGAAGCAAGGCAAAGCAGCAGCGCGTAAACTATGACGGAGCGCTGAATCTGTTCTCAAAGGTGCGGGACAAGACAAAAAAGTTTGTGTACGCATCCGGTCTGGGAGCATTCGGAGATACGACCGGCCTGACAATTACCGAGTTCACGCCGCTGCGGCCCCATACGAACTTTGCAAAAATCAGAGTCGAAGCTGCCAAAAGCATTCAGGCAAAGTGCGCCGATGCAGGCATTGAATTTTGTACCGCATACATGGGAGATGTGTACGGCAGTACCGGATGGTTTGCAAATCACATAATCAGCCGCATTAGGAACAGCAGGTTCAAAATCCCAGGAGGCGGCAAGTACGTCAAGAGCTTTATTCATGTGGACGATGCCGCATCATCGCTCAAGGCCATAGCGGAACGGGGAAGCGGTTCCTACATCGTGGCAGACTCAAATCCTGTCCTGTTTAGGGATCTGATAAATTATTGCGCGGACAAGATGGGAAAGAAAAGGCCCGGAAGCGTGCCGGCTGTTCTGGCAAGAGCCGTACTCGGCAAGGATGCAGTCACGCTGTTTGTCACGGAAACAAAAGCGTCAAACGCAAAAATCTTGGAGATTGCAGATATGAAATACCCGTCATACAAGCAAGGTCTGGATGCAGTATTTTCAGAAATGCGGCCACTCTAAGCTGCCGCAGTCCAGATCAGAAACAAAGCCTTTTGGCGTCATGCTTGAAGCATTTCTGCCACATGCATTCTCTATGCGGCCATGAAACAGCCATGCCTGCCGATACGGAATGCATCTTTTCACAAGGCATCTCCCAATCTGCAGACGATTGCATAACTGGCATTTTGTAAAAACGCGCATCATTTTGCCAAGCCCAGCCAAAATTTTCCATCGCGCAATCCAGATACTGCATCACATGCTAAACTTTAATGAAAAAAGCTGAGATTGTACTGCGGGCCGCCAAGCTACATACCCTTAAATTAACAGTATGACAGACGCAATACATGATGCCATCACGGGGGTACGATATGACTCCCACAATGTACTCGCCAGACGGCAGGATATACCAGGTCGAATACGCGATAGAGACTGTAAAGCGCGGAACGCTGGCAATAGGAATACAGACAAAGGACGGCGTCATAATAGCTGCCGAAGAAAAGCCCAGGGCATTGCAGGCATCTGACGATACTCAAAAAATATTCCAGATCGATGGCCACATAGGAGTGGCGGCAGCAGGATACATACCCGACGCCCGAGTCCAGGTGGACGCGGCAAGGCTCTTTGCGCAGAGCAACAAGATAGCGTACGACGAGTCCGTCGATATTGAGCATGTCTCAAAGCATCTGGCAGATCAGTGCCATCAGTTTACGCAGTATTCTGGAGTCAGGCCGTACGGAGTATCGCTGATAATTGCCGGCGTAGACCAAAGCGGCGAGTCGATATATGTTACGGATCCCAGCGGCACGTACGTCCCGTATTCTGCCGTTGCAATCGGCGCGGGATCAGACGAGGTGAACGGATTTCTGGAAAAGATGTATGCAAAAGACATGACATTAGACGACGGCGCCGCTCTTGCAGTAGCCGCGCTGGAACTCAAGGCCGATCAGTCGGACGGCGCAAAGTATATCAAAATGGCAGTAATCACAAAGGAAAAGAAGGTTTTGGAAAGCGTCTCGGACGACGATCTGGCAAAGCATGCCGAAACAGCTCGCACAAAGTTCAAGAACAGCTGATGCAGGACAATGCTGTCCGTCAAAGCGCAGACCTGGGATTAGGAGACGCATACTGGCCGCAGGTTCTGCAGGTACTCCAGGATATAATACCGGTATATGACAAGGTAAATTCGTACATATCCCTGGGCAGGGATAAAAAGCATCGAAGGCAGGCCATAAAGAACAGAGTCGCGCAGGGAGACAGAATTTTGGACGCAGGATCCGGATTTGGAAACATGTCAAGAACAGCGCTGCAGTTTTGCGCAGCAGACATCACCCTGTACGATCCGCTCGTTCCAATGCTCAAGAATACGGGACGAATGTTTGAGAACGCTCCGGACATGTCATGCGGCATATTCGAGCACATCCCATTTCAGGATAATCAGTTTGATGCGGCGCTCTGCGGGTATTCTCTGCGCGATGCAATAAACCTTAGAGCCGCAATAGCCGAACTTCACCGCGTTCTCAGGGGCGGCGGCAGGCTTGTAATAGTAGATCTGGGCAAGCCTGACGATTCGCTTTCCAGAGCCGGAGTCTCAATGTACCTTCGATTCTTCCTGCCGGCAATTGCGCTGATCGCCGGAGGCAGGCTGGGGCTCAAGTTTGGAACGCTGTACGGAACATACAGGCGGTGGCCCAGGAACGCAGATCTCAAAAAGATGCTGCTGGAAAAGTTTGACCGAGTCGAGTTTGAAACGGATCTTATGGGCGGCGCCATCATGGTCGCTGCATACAAGTCGTAATTCTCATACTGCATTATGACAAGCAGATGCAAAAGCATCCTTTCGGCAGGATGCCTGTGCGAATCGAGCCTGAACCGCAGCGCGCATGCGGGGCATTTGCCATGCCTAAGACTGATGTCTGGCGCTTGACACAAAGCTGCAGATTGCGCCTCTCATCCTGGATGAGAATGCAAATTGCAATGCCAAAGTGCTCCGTGATGCCATGATCAGCGCTGCGGCGCGCCCTGGCAGGCATAGTTTGCTGCAAAGGACAGCCTCCGTACAAGCATGGCAGCTTGCACCTTGACACAATCCTTTGCCAGATGCCGCATCATGAGCAAAACTAATCTTCGTACAATAGGCTCCAGCCCTGGGCACGTACTGCAATGACAGCACAGCCGTCATTTCAGAATCACGAGAAGGGGCAAGATGATCTTGACAGGTACTGCAATGATATGAAATGTACTGAACAGCCCAGCAATAGCCGTTTCAAAAGCGACTGAATTGTCATGAACAAATTTTTGGCATGCTTGAGTACGATTCTGCTGATCGTTTCGGCTGATTTCAAAAGCGGCTGATTGCAATGGACAAATTTTGCCGCGCATCCTGCCAAAACTGGAAATCAAGCAGTTTCTTTTTGCGCCCGCATTTGTGATTTTTATACGGCGATACCGGACGGCAGGCATGGATCTCGTTCCGTATGAAGACTTTGCAAAGCTGGACATACGCATTGTAAGGATCGCATCTGCAGAGCCAATACCTGGCAAGACCCGCATAATGAGGGGAGTGATAGATACCGGCTCTGACAAAATAGATGTCATCATAGGAGGCGCACAGTACTACTCGCCAGAAGAGATGGCCGGACGGCAGGCAGTTGCAATACTGAACCTGGAACCAAAAAGCATTGCCGGAATAACGTCAAGCGCCATGCTTTTGGCAGCGGACCTGGACGGCAGGCCGTTTTGGTTAAAGGCCGATGACGACGCCCCGCCTGGAAGCAAAATAAGCTAAAGGTGCGGCGGTACGCGGCATCTTGCAGCATGCGCATCAGGGCCAAGTATTGATGCCGCCTGCGCTCGCGCCTGTACGCCATACGCCGCACTGCCGATCATGCGGCGTATAATCTGCCAGCCCTGGCACGCAAGCCCGCCGATGTTAAATAAAAACGGCAATTGCACTGTGAATTTGGCAGTCCTGACCCGCTCCAGTTGCAAGAGATATCCAGGCCTTGCATCGGCAATGATCATCGGCGGCTCGGTAGTCATGATGCTTGCCGTAATCGGCCTGGCGGCAAACATGACCGGCTTTCTTGATGCAGTGTACATGGACCTGGCTCTTACCCTGCCCAAATTCGATTACCGCGTGGAAGACGGAACCGAGCAGGGCAATGAGACGTTTGACGCATTTGTCCAGATGAGGTACGTATCAGCAGGAATACTCGGAGCCGCCCTTGCGTATGCAGGAACAGTGCGGGTCATGGAGATTGATGAGATGAGCCTTGTCCAGCGCGGCATCTCAAACGCAATAATATCAAAATCGCTGATGTTTGTGCTCTTCTTTCTTGCATTTCCTGCAATGTGGGACGCAGGAGCAGATGTCATGGAAATTCTGGCAATGTGGATTCTCAATCCGTTATATTCGTTTGACGAGAATCGGCCGTGTCCCAAAGAATGGTACGACGATCCAGGCAGGATAATTTCAGAATACAACAGTTCGCCGTATAGGACGGGCCCCGAAACAGACGGAAGCGGAGGCGCGCACAAGCCTGACTTTGTATGCAGCCCGCAGCACAAGGTGCGGTACGTATTCAATCAGATGCTGGGACAGACCGAAGTTGAGCAGGCAAAGATGCGCTACCACGATCAAACGGACACATTCGGCATGCTGACTCAGGACATACAAAACTTTGCAAGCGCAGCATTTGTAAACATATTTCTCGGACTCACAAAGGCGCTGATTACAATCAACGTGCTGGCAATGGCATTCATTATTGGAATAATGGCGGACGTACTGATTGGCACGATAATTGCCGCCCTGCCGCTCTTTCTGTTTCTTACACTGATTCCCAGAACTGCATCAGTAGCAAACAGGTTCATTGACGCGCTGCCGGCGCTCTTTCTCCTTCCCATTCTGTCTGCTACGGTAATCGTGGTCGGCGCGGGGTTTGTGGCCCAGATAGGAACGGAATGCATTCTGGAATACGAGTGCTCGTCAGAGGAAGACGCGTCGCTGCTTTTGTATGTGTGGATATCGTCTATCGGCGTTGTCTTTCTTGCAGTATCGCTTCCGGTAATGCTTGTGCCGCTCCTGGGCCAGGTCTCAAGCATGGCCACCCAGGTTGTAACAAGCGCTACCCAGACCGCCGGCATCGTAGCTGGAATGACAGTATCAGGCGGCGCATCCGGAATATCGCAGGGCATATCCGGCGTGCGCGCATCGGAGGGCGGACTGCGCTCTCTTGCCGGACTTGGCACTATTGCGAGTTCGGGAGCGGCAGGTGCTCTGCACGGCGCGCTTGGCGGGCATGCAAGAACGGCCACTGGCTCCTTTGGCGGAATGGACCCGGCCAAAATGGCAGGCTCAATTGCCGGAGGCATAAGCAGCGCGTACAAGCATCCTGGCGCCGTAGCAGAGCTCATTGCACACAGGAACGACTACAAGGCGCAGATGAACGCGTACTTTGAAAGCGGAATGGCGGCAGCAGAGAACCAAAAGCAGCGAATCACAAACCTCCAGGTTCGCGGGCTGACGGAGCAAGAGTATGATTCCAATCTGGACTATGACAGCACCAAAAGAATGATACGTGAAATATTGACTGACACATCGACAGATCCAAAAGCAGAGAGGGCGTTTCAAGAGGCTCGCACGGAAGACGAAAAAATACTCGCAAAATCGCCAAAGGCGCAGCTGCTTGATGCAGATGATGAAACAAAGATGAAGACTGTAATTTCTCACATGACAAGCCAGACCGGCAGCCTGAATGCATCCGCCAAAAAAATCATGAAGCACGCGATGTACCTGCGCGCCCGCGCATCATCTGAAATGGACAAATCGAATACGGCATGATAAAATCCTGCCGGCATTATGGTATCAAAAAAAAATGCGCCGCTCATGCGGGCAAATATTCGCAAGCTGGCGGATTGAGCCTTTCTGCCGCACGCGCGATTATGATGCAGGCATTCATCAGCGAAGAGTCAATTTTTGTAGGCGGATTATACCTTGATATGTCTTCTCCTCTGTCCAGTTTTTCTCTTATGAGTTTGTCCAGTTCCATCTGGCGCTTTCTTAGCATTTTGTTGAATGTATATCCTTTGTATTCTGATTTTATGATCTCAAATATTCGCTTGCGAACCTTGCACTCTCTTGTCAGCCGCGCCAGGTATTCTGCGAATGTGCCTGTAAACAGCAGGGGAGCATTGTTGTACTTTCCATGCTCGCTCAGTAATCTGGGCTGAAGCCAAATAGTGCCCTCCCGCCCAAAATTTCTGATTTTTTCAAGATCGCCTCCTTTGCGCTTGCATTCTTCAATATCCTTCTTCAGGAGTCTCACTCGGTTTTCGTACGCTTTCCAGCATCGTTCCAGCCCATCAATGCTTATTTCGCTGCCCTTGTCTATGCTTTTCTTTTCTAATAGTCCGTCTACAAAATTGTAATTTCCGTCAATATAGTTGGCGCACCATATCCAGTGCTTCATAAACCATCTCCATTCCTCAATCGTTTTGCATTTTGCCTTTTCTGCCTTTTTCCTGTCCCGATCGTGCCGTATTGAGTTTACCTCCCACATTTCCATCTTGCCCTGCCTTACCTTGTCGTTGAACTCTGGCATGTACTTGTTGTACGGCACGCCGTTTGCATCAACCCGCCAGCCTTCTCCCAGCATTCCGTGCGGGCCTACTATTATGTCGTCGATTACGCTGTACACCTCTGTGTTTGCGCGGCGCTTCCATCCGTGCCTTTTGATCTTTGCCTGAAAGTGATGCACAATGCCGCCTTCAGTCCAGTCAAAGACAAATTCGTGCCTTCCGATATAGTGAAAATGCCCCATTCTGTCAAGCCGAAGCGAGAGGCACAGCCCGTGCTTGTCGGACACAAAGATCACCCGTTCTCCGCTGATGTAAAACCGTCCGCTGCCAAATTTCTTGGACATATTCGTAGCTTTGACATAAAATTTTGCTTCAAGCGTTTCATTTTCGCCCAGCCGCAGCATTCCCAATTCGTTTTCATCGCTCTTTGCTTTCTGTTTCGTTTTCATGTTATACTTCATATTACTGTAATATATGGTATCTTATGATATTTAAACATTTCAGGAGCTGATTTTAGGCGCGCCGTACTGGAGATTGCGGGCATTGCTGCCAAAAACCAACCCCTTCGCGCATGCTCATGACAGGACGGCACCTTGATCAAAATGCCTCATCAAAAAAGTTTGATTAAAATGGACGCTGAAAAGAATGCTGAATCTGTGTAGACATTCACTTGAGTGTGACGCCCCGCAGCTTGTCAAGATTCGCCTGCGAGCCGATGTCCCGCCTGTATTCCAGCAGGCCAATCTTCACATGCTCGTCAATGGCCGCGTCCACCATGGACGACGCTTCCGGTATCGTATCTGCCATCGCTGCAAACGCCGCAACTCGGGATTTTTTGAGAGTGCGGTATCTGTTCTCTTCGATCTTTTCGCATGACGCAAAAAATGTTTTCACGCCCGCCTTTGCAATTTCATCGGCATCGACTTTAAACTCCGACGCTTCACTGCTTTTGCCTGGGTATTCCTTTGCAACCAAATACTTGACAACGCTTGCCTTTTTTGCAAAGGATGCGCAGCCGTCAGACAGAGTCTTGTCCCAAATGCGCCTGATCAGCTCAGACAGCGAGCCTTCCAGCACGCACAATATGTTTATCCCTTCAGGGTCGCCGAACCTTGCATTAAACTCCATGAATTTTATCCCGCTCCGGGTCTTGAAGAATCCGGCATTGAGGACGCCTTGAAGCGGATGCCCTTCGTCTCTCAGTTCGTTTATCACCCTTTGCATTATCTTTGCGCATGTTTTCATGTCTTCCTTTGTCATAAACGGGAGTTTTTTCTCATGATCCGTAAAGCATCCCATGCCGCCTGTTCCAGGCCCGGTATCGCCCTCAAACCTAAACGGATAGTCGTAGCTTGCAGGAGGAATAACGAGGCGCTCGCCGTCTGTAATTCCCATAATGGTAAATTCGATTCCCTCCAGCTTTTCTACCAGCAGCACATACTCTGCCGTTCTGCTCTCAAAGAGTTCCAGCGCGTATGCGCGGCATTCCTCGTACGTCTTTAGGTGCTCGGGCATTACCTTTACTCCCTTGCCTCCGGTAAGCCCCTGCGGCTTTACGACTACTGGAATGTTCATTGATTCAAATTCAGACAGCGCCCCGTTGAGCTCTTCCTCTGTTTCCACTGCAATATGAAACGGCGTATATTCGGGGCATACTTTTTTCATCACGCTTATCGAGTACACTTTGTCCCATTCTATGCGCGCCGCAAGCCGCGTTCCGCCCACTGCATTGATTCCAGCATCCAAAAGCGCATCGATTACGCCGTTGGCAAGAGGGCCGTCAGCATTTACAAACGCATAATCTATCGCATGCTCTTTAGCAAAGCTTGAGACTGTTTCCGGGTCTCCAGAATCGGCAATGAGATATTCTCCGCCCGTTTTGCTCACAGATTCTGCAATGGATGGATTCTTGTGGCTCATTACTGCGTACAATTGCGTGTCTTCTGCCAGTCTTGAGGCAAATGCTGCTTCGCGGCCGCCTTCTCCTGCGATCAAAAACTTTGTACGATTCACCATTCTGCATTCGCTAAAAAACGAATTTATTCATTACTCTTATCAATTGGGGTGATTCTGGAAAGCTTGATGGCAGCAGCAGGTACTGCTGCCGAAAAGGACCAAGCTGCGGGCATGTTTTCCGCCTTGATCCGGCATTTTTTGATCGGGAGCAGGGGCGCCTGCCGGTTGCACCGCTGTTTTTATAACAAGCCTTTGGATGCAAAGACCGGGTACTCAATGACAGGCGCGATACGCCAAACGAAATGATGAAAACGTCCGGACGGAGTTGGGAAAAAAAACATGCATATAGCAAAAATTCTGGCGCATCCTGCATGAGACTCGCCAACTCTTCGCTGTTCTCAGCAGTAAATGGACGCAGTTGCCGCTGTTATCGGGCAAAAATAGCGGACAGTCTGATTGAGCGTTGCATCTTGAAGCACAGCCAAGAGGACATAAAACTTGGCTGCGCATGCCAAAAGACAGGCACAGAGTATGCAAATGTCGTTCTCATTTCAGAGTTTACGGGGCAGCCAAA
Source organism: uncultured Nitrosopumilaceae archaeon (assembly GCA_964347915.1). Lineage (GTDB taxonomy): Archaea > Thermoproteota > Nitrososphaeria > Nitrososphaerales > Nitrosopumilaceae > CAYGAM01. The sequence continues at coordinate 10,580 of CAYGAM010000063.1, forward strand.
TTGAAAAGAACCAGTTTGATTTCTGCAAACAAGCGCGAATCGCTTAGGATTATGACATCATTTCGCATAACCAGAAAGCTAAATTTGCGGACAAGAAATCAAATTGAGCGGAAGCCAAGAGCAATAAATGCCGGATTTCCTGCCCCGTATCCGTCAAAGAGGATGAATGAATGTGGTCGCAGATAAGGGGGGTTGGATTTACCGGGGAGATTCCGTAAATGTTCTGCGGCGTGAGATATCTGCTAAAAGCGTGGATTTGAGCTTCTGGTCGCCCCCTTACTTTGTAGGCAAGTCGTATGAAAAGCATTTGAATTTTGGCGAATGGCAGAGCCTGATACGCAATGTAATAGCAGAACATGGCAGAATAGTCAAGCCAGGCGGCTTTATGGCGGTCAACATAGGAGACATTTTGTGCTTTCAAGATCCGGCAATGCCCAGGTTTCAGGCCGAGAACATCAAAAACAAGAAAGTAGCAGTAACAAAAACTGATGTTTTGAAAGCGATGCAGGAAAATCCTGGTCTTGACAGGCGTGGATTAGCCAATCTGCTTGGATGCAGCGAGCAAACCGTACAGCGCAGAGTAGAGAACAACAATGTAAGGGGCGGAAGGTCATCAGTCGGAACTAAGATTATGCTGACTAGCTGCATGGTCGCCGACTGGGCTCAGGATGCAGGAATGTACCTGTATGACCGGCGCATTTGGCATAAAGATCCTGCATGGATGAACAGCAGATGGCATTCTACATCGTACCGAGCTGTAGACGAATACGAACACATCTTGATTTTCTGGAACCCAGGAATAACCGTCTATGATCGCGACCGCCTCACCAAATCTGAATGGGGCGAGTGGGGATCCCGCGGCGTATGGCAAATACGTTCGGTTAGAAAAAATCACAGGCATGAAGCCGAGTTTCCAGAAGAACTTGCACGCAGGGTCATACGGCTGTTTTCTCCCGTGGGTGGGGTCGTCCTTGATCCGTTTGTTGGGACAGGCACAACAACCAAAGTAGCCAAGATGGAGAATCGTCAATGGATAGGCATAGACTCTGATCCAGATTATGTGAAAATTGCAAGAAAGAGAACAAATGCTCAAACTTGATAATTTGGAATGCGCCAGGCAGTCTCCATGGCCGCGGCAGCTATTGAAACTGCTGAGTTTGCGGCAGAT
>CAYGAM010000064.1:0-9328 GCA_964347915.1 uncultured Nitrosopumilaceae archaeon
CCACGTCACCTTGTACCTGCGATCCTTGTTCTTCACACCCCCCCCCCCCCCGCCCAGTACATCATACTCTGACGCATCAATAGTGCTGGACAGGATTCCGCCTTCCGTGCATGTGGGCGAGGTGGTCACATTTACCGGACAGCTCTCCTCAAACGGGCATCCGCTTGCCGACAAGATTGTGACGATCGGCGTGGATGATCGGCTCTTGCCCGATCAAACAATTGCATCCCAGCTGACCGACCGGAACGGCGGATTTGCGATAGCGTGGAGGGCAGATGCCGCGATGCCTGGGGACAGCTTTGACATATATGCAGTCTTTGACGGCGATGCGGACTACGAGAGGGCCAGATCATACAATCAGGATATGACTATCATCAAGTACGGCAGCTCAATAACGCTTGATTCAATACCGGGATCCGTCACGAAAGGCGAGACGGTCGCGTTCTCCGGAATGCTGAATCTTGGAGGACATAGTGCCAGAGGCGCCGTCGTGTACATCATGGACGATGTCGGCCTTGGACGCGACGAGATTATGGCGGCATTAACGGCCGACAGCGCAGGCAGGTTTCACTGGACATGGACAGCTCAGCCGCGCAGCAGCGGCTCCTGGGACTTTTATGCGATCTTTGAGGGAAGCGAGAACGTGAACGGGGCGCGAAGCCAGACTGAGACCGTCGCGGTCACGCCAAAGACAGTGGCGCCTCCTCCTCCGCCTCCAAGCATCACGCGTCATGACGCATCAATAGTATTAGACAGGATTCCGTCAACAGTGGAGCCTGGCAGCCAAGTGACTTTTTCGGGCAGTCTGACCACGGCGTCCGGGCTTGCCGTAATTGACGCCGCGATCTATATCAAGGACGACGTTGATGTTGGACGAGACAGAATCATGGCGACCCTGAGAACAGACGATGCGGGTAGGTTTTACGGTACATGGACGGCGCAGCCGCGCAGCAGCGGCTCATGGGACTTTTATGCGGTCTTTGAGGGAAGCGAGAACGTGAACGGGGCGCGAAGTCAGACATATGCTGTCACGGTCCCGTCAAGCACGCATGAACCGCCTCGTTCCGCTCCCAGTACCTCAGACCGTGACGCATCAATAGTGCTGAATAGGATCCCATCTTCCATTTATGTGAACGAGCTGGTCACGTTTACCGGACAGCTCTCCTCAAACGGGCGTCCGCTTGCCGACAAGCTTGTGACAATCAGTGAGGACGATCCGCTCCTGCCTGACCAAACAATCGGATCTCAAAAGACCGACCGGAACGGCAAGTTTGCGATAACATGGATGGCAGACACCGCGTTAATTGAGGATGACTTTGACATATATGCAGTCTTTGATGGCGATGCGGACTACGAGAGGGCCAGATCATACAACCAGGAGATGACCGTCACAAAGTACGGCGGCTCAATAACGCTTGATCCAATACCGGGATCCGCCAGGGAAGGCGAGACGGTCACATTCTCCGGGACGCTGAGTCTTGAAGGACATGGTACAGAGGGCGACGTCGTATACATCATGGACGAGGACCCGCTAAACCCCGATGACCTACTTGTGACAGCCTACGTTGACAAGAGTGGCAACTTCTCTGCCGACTGGGTTGCGATTGATGTCGACCCGGACGCAGACGCGGACATCTACGCGGTCTTTGAAGGAAACGATGTTCAGCACAGGTTGACCACATGCGACCCCGGCCCCACCAGTTCGCTCGGTGGGCTGTGCCTGGCCACGATAAAGATATCGATATTAGAATACGCCTACCAGGAACCGCCCAGTGTGGACACAACGGGCCCATACATGAAATTGTTTTATTCGATTCCGTTTCAGAATGCCCCCCATGTCGCCATAGTACCATCTCCTGTTTCGTATGACAAAGTCCGGAGCCACATAGTGCCCGTGGAGGAAGGCATACTGGTGTGGACAAGCTTGCTGGAGCAAAAGTACGGCGGCAACTGGGATGTCACGTTTGAGAGGATATTGCCTGGGAATTCGTTCTCATCCAGGCCCGATGTCATCGTTAACATTGACACTTATGAAACCGATTCGTTTTGCTATGATTACTATTATGGTGTGGCATTCCCAAATATGAACAGTCCAGTCCAAACCACAGTTTGCTCCACATTTGGAGATGAAAAGCGGACAAACGGCGAAGTCGCCGCAACTGCCGGCCACGAGTTCATCCACGCAGTCGGACTTGGCCATGCATTCAACAAACCCGGCGACATGCTATGCAGTGAAGAAGTCGGCGTACAAACATGCATTCCGCTGTTTCCCAAATCCCGCACGCCGTCCGATCTGAACCTTGAGGCCGTGGCGCATCTTTACGGGACAGACGGGTTCCGGACTCCCAACAATCGCGTGCAATACAATGAAGTGTTTGCCGGCAATGTCCTGCCGCCCGGAGGCAGCGCAGATCATGCACCGGAAGCAGGCGAACTTGAGGAAGTCACACCGCCCGCTACCACTGGACCTGCTGCTGCCGCACAACCAATACCGGAATGGATAAAGAGAACGGCAACTCTGTGGAGCGAAGGGAGCATATCTGATGGTACTTTCATCAATGCAATACAGTTTCTTATACGGGACGGAATCATAGTAGTGCCGGAAACGGAGCGGTCAGACAATGTGTCATCGCTCATTCCAGCATGGTTCAAGAGCACCACGCAGTTGTGGGCCGGCGGCGCAACATCCGATGCCGAGTTCATCAATGCAATACAGTTTCTTATACGCGAAGGCGTCATAGTAGTCTGAGATTTTCAGCTTTGGCACAGCCAGATGTACAGAGCTTTTGCGCTTGAAGCGCTCCTACCCAATCTAATTCTGCCTGCTTGCGATCGTGCAAACTCCGGATGCCGATTAAAAATAATGCCGCATCAAAGGAACAGCATTCCTGCAGATTGCTTCTTTTCAGCGACAATGCCGACAGCCGCCTGCGCATATTGCAGCAAGATCCGGATGCCGTATGCATTATGATATCCCGCTGCATGCCTTGGATGCTTAGATTACCGATACGTCGTGAGGCTGGCTTTCTGCAAAGCCGGCTCTTGATATCTTGATAAATTCTGCATTCTGCTGCATCTGGCGTATGGTGCGCGCTCCGCAATAGCTGAGTCCCGAACGCACTCCGCCTGAAAGCTGCTTTAGAATGTCCTTGACTGTTCCGCGGTACGGCACCATTGCCTCCACGCCTTCGGCCACATAGTCGTTGAGGTCGTCGTCAATGAGAGCAGAGCCCTCCTTTGTCTTTCGTCCAAGCGAAGCTGCAAGCGATGCCATGCCCCTGTACACCTTGAACTGCTTGCCGTTCTTTGTAAGGACGGTTCCCGGAGTCTCGTCCGTTCCGCCCAGGACGCTGCCCATCATTACGGTTGACGCTCCTGCCGCCAGAGCCTTTGTAATATCTCCAGATGTCCTGGTGCCGCCGTCCGATATTATCGGTATGTCATGCTCCCGCCCCACCTTTGCGCAGTCCAGTACGGCTGTCAGCTGCGGCACCCCGGATCCCGTAATCACCCGTGTAATGCAGATGGAGCCGGACCCTACGCCGACCTTTACTGCGTCAACGCCTGCGCTGATGAGATCCCTGGCTCCCTGGGCGGTTGCAACGTTTCCCGCTATCAGCTCGCAGTCTGGAAATCCTCGCTTGATGTGTCCTATTGCTTTCAGCGCATTCTCGCTGTGTCCGTGAGCAATGTCCACCACTATGACATCGGCTCCCGCCTCAAGCAGCGACTCGGTTCTCTCCATAAAGTCTCCCTTGACTCCTACCGCCGCACCGACAAGCGGCCTGCCCTTTTTGTCCTTTGAGGCGTACGGATAGTCTTCCATATGCTTGATATCCTTGCTGGTGATAAGCCCTTTGACGCGTCCTGCATCGTCCGTCAGCGGCAGCTTTTCGATGCGGTTTTGGCGCAGGATCTGCTTTGCATCGTCCAGAGAAATTCCCGGCCTGGCAGCAATCACATCCTTCTTCATTACCTCGTCAATGCCGGACGAGCCGGACTCGAATACCAGATCCCTCTTTGTCAGTATGCCGACAAGCTTGCCGCCGTCGTCCACTACAAGCAGTCCCGATATGTCGCGGCTTTGCGCGTACTCAACGGCATCCGCGACAGTCTGGCTCTGGCTTATCGTATACGGATTTTCGATCATGATGCTGCCGGAACGCTTTACCTTTAGCACTTCGTTTGCCTGCTCCTGCATGGTCAAAAATCTGTGAATGATTCCTATGCCGCCGTACCTGGCCATTGCCACTGCCATGGCGGACTCGGTGATGGTATCCATGTTTGCCGATATTAGCGGAATGTTCAGTGAGATGCTTCTAGAGAGCCTGGTCTCAAGATTGGCCTGCGTTCTGCTTGTGATATCTGAACGCTTGGGTACGAGCAGGACATCATCAAATGTTAATCCGTCCCTCAGCTCCAACTAAACCTTTTTCAAGATATGGGCTAGCGATTATAAGCTTTTGTCTCAAGCATTGCACAATTTCATGCCCGCAGGATGGCGCGCAGGAACAAAAAGTTGCACCGGCATCAGGGATTGCAGAAGTCTCTTGTTTCAGAATGTCCGGATGGTCGCGCCGCCTTTCGCGCAGGCGGAAGCGGTTTGAGCCAACGGCATTAGATCGGCAGAGCCTGTGCCAGCTTTTGGCAAGGATTCTTGTAGTGAACACATGGCGAGGATCCTGCCAGAATAGGACCGATCCTTACTGCCCGCTTTTTGTACTAGCGTAAAATGAAAGATCAATGAATGCGCGAATACACCAAAAACGGCCCTAAAAACATGGGTCTCCATTTTCAATCACGGTACTATCAAAGGTGTTTGATCAGCTCATCCAAAACTTGTAAATTTTGGCTTGTATTATTCAATTGTCCGAAAAAATTTGATCGCGTTAGGACGATCTATTGTACACAGAATCTATTGAAATGTGGAAGATGCAAAACAAGTGCGTGAGTGAGACGCCAATAAAATATTTTTCTGCATATGGTCTTCAAAAGTGTGCCTAAATGCTCACAATCTTTCTAACTTTTTTTCAAGAGCTGCAATGATTTCGCCATGAGAAGTATTTGAGTCTGAGCGTATACATCGAATGTAATTTTCTTCACATCCTCCACAGCTTTTTTTATCATTGGTAACTAAAATCATGCCATGCCTTTCAGCATATTTAAAAATTGAAAAATCATATTGCATAGGAAGCCCTTTTGAACGCAGTTTTTTCACACTTTGTGCTTCATAGCCTCTTTTTTCTAATTCTGAATCCAGCCCATCATGCATTTCGTCAACTAAAATTTTGGTTGCTGAAACATCCATGATGATATCCTCACATTCCATCTATTTGAACATGATCTTTGCTGAAAAATAGGCTGGATCGTGCATAAAATGAACAAGCTTGACATTCAAAAACCGATGGCGATCAAGGTATTCAAACCGTCCGGCCCAAATCAAATCTGACAGATCGGCATTGTATGCGTTCATCACTACGCGAACAGTGGTGCTGTTGTTTTAGCGCACCGGATGCGCTTGCAAGAAAACTGTTGTCCTACAAATTTGAGGTTTCTGCAGCTACAAAAGCAGTTGTTGCGGTGGTGCATGTAGCAATGCTGGAAAACTTCGATTCTGCAAAACTGAGAAAAAGAACCAACAACAGTCCGCAGTACATCTTCAGTGTGTTTCGCGAATACACGAAGTCACTTTGCATGCGGTACAACATTGGAAGAATGCGTCGGAACAAAACAGATACGCAGAATCCATTCTGCAAAACCCTCAAGAAAGAATATGTCCGGCCTTGTGGGTTTGCGCGGTTCCAGGATGCATAGGAAGCGCCTGCTCACGCATATGCAGACTACAACAACAGCAGAATCCATTCAGTCCTGGCGCGTCCGATACCAAACAAATTTATCCGCAAAGTGGAAAGCAGAAATGTAAAATGAACGATCAATATATGCGCAAGAGTACACCAAAAACGGCCCTAAAAATAGTGTCCACTACAACAAAAAAGAAGATAGAAAAACTACGATCAAAATATTACACGAGATGAGGAGAGTGGGATTGACAGACAAGAGTTTTGATAGATTAATAGTAGTGCTGATCTCCAAATCCCAGGTGTAAAACTATGTTAGTCGGGGCGATGGATGTTTCTGGAAATACAAAGGAAGGAAATTATGTGTTTATGGGAATTGTACTTGGTACAAAAGAGAGCCTTGATGCCATGATCAATAATTTGCAGTTAAATAAGCTGCCCGCACCCTCAGTTAAACAAACCAGAACCCGCAGTGATCTTGTATCCAAAATTCGATTTAACGGCAAAGAAAATATTGGATTCTGCGTACGATTGGACAGGGATGAGATAACCAATGATGTCAAAAAGAAAATTGACTCTACAAAATACGCGGCGATTTATCGCAGATACAACCAGCTGTTGCTCAAATTTATGCATGGGAGGATCAGTGAATTTTTAGCCAGACACAAGGCTGAATTACCAGAAGTTGGTTTTCAATGTGATGCCGACTGTTACAGATTTATCTCAGATAACAACCTGTGTTTATGTGACCAAAAACTTGTTCATGTTTTGGCTGATCTCGTCGCATGGTCAAATAACAGAGGAAAAGAGCCAGACGGAGTAATCTGTCTAGATTCCAGAAAGTGTATCAGAAAAGAGTTGAATAGAGTTTTTAGATGAGGCCGTACCCACATCATCCCCCTGATTCCCCATCACGGATGGTCCAGAGGGTTCGGATACGGTACTTGTATTACATTGAACTAGTATATAGTAGTTTATTGCATAAACAGCAGTTCAGTATTCGTTCTGTGACAAGTCAGCTTTCCAGCAGACAGTACGGTCAGCCGCCGTCATGATCGTGAGCCTGCTTAATTTTGTCCAGCGCAGACCAGCGCCGTCAAAAATTCAAGCATCATGCTGCCTGCGGCTCGCGGCACTTTTGCGCCTCCAGACTCGCCGCGCCTCGCTTTTCATGCCTGCCTCCTGAAAGAAAAGCCGGGCCTGACTAGGCTCAGCAGGCTTTAGAATGACACGATGTGCTTGCCCTCCGCTAGATCTCCTGGCTGCCCAAAGGTGAGAACATTGCATTGACAAACCACTGCATCTGCTCGTCTTCAGGCCCGGCAAGCCGGATCATCTTTGCTGCCATCTCCTGCTTGATCATCTGCGGGATGTGCCCGCTGCTCTTGGCGTATCTGTCTGCCATCATGACGCAAAACGGCAGGCGCGCAATTCGGTCAAAATCCTGAGCCAGCGTAGACAGAATCTTCTCCAGGCTTGGCATGTCCTTTTTTAGGATCTCAACCCGCACTGCAACAGAGCCGGGCGCCGGCTTGAAGTATGTAACGCATGCATTTTCTGCAATGTACGGTATCGTGTCCACAGAGTCGTTTAATCCCGCAAGCTTTGGCGTATCCTGCGAATTTCTCAGCCGTCTTGTAATAAGATCCCAGTGCCCCCTTGCCTGGTTCGGGTTTTCCGCTTGTCCTGCATATACTGTCTCGTAATCAATAGGCTCAATATACTCTCCCGGCTCAAGCAGCATTGAGCATGCCATCAGATCGCTTACAAACGGCGGCAGGCTCATGAATCCCAGCCTGCTCTGCACTATGTGCCTTGAGTGGCTCTTTTTCGGCAGGCCGGCTGTCGGGACATTCATATCCATCAGCTTCTGCAGCATTGATTTTTCAGGCGAATTTACAAATACCGCGCGAAACATGTCGATAAAGCTTGGCCGCAAAAGATCATAGTCCGGCGCCGCCCGGAGAAACCGCGCAAATATCGAAGGCACAAGCGTGCCGTCCAGAAACAGGCATTCCGCATTTTCAGCAGCCTTGAGGGCTGCGGCAGTCTCAAATTTTTTCATCCACATCTGCAGATAATTTTGGTGCGGCGCGCCCAGACCTGCAGGTATGCTGATGGGATCAACTGCAATGTACGGCTCAAGCGACTTGTGAGGAGAGTATGCCGCGCCCACAACAGAAGAGTATGTGCTGCCAATAGTAGACACAGGCAGGCCTATTCCGCCGTCAATGCCGTAAAACCGCTCAAAGGGCGCAGAGTCCGCCTCATGGATTATCGGCGCAAGAACATTTCTTGCCTCACTGATATCTGTGATCATCTTTCTTATGCTGTCAAACTGCAGTACGGACTGCCTCTCAACAAATTCCATCGACTCTTCAATGACTTTGGGCGGTATCGGAACATCTGATGATGCATCCTGGGCGCCGTACTTGAGCGCAACAGGAACCGTATCCCTACTCTCTTCGCCTGACAACACTGTGAAGCTCCTCAACAAAGTCAAGGTCTGACGCAGGATCAAAGACCTGAATGGGCGCCGTAACGTCTTCCAGCGGACTAGAGTTTCCAATCACCATAAACTGATATTTTTTGAGCGTTCGCAGCGCATCAGCTTCCGTTCCTCCAAACATTTCTTTGATGTGTGTCCGCTCGCCTGCCATCTTTAGCTTGCCCAGAAAGTATGTTCCAAGGTCGATTGCCTGCTTGTCTACTGCTGTTATGCGCTGGTCTGCCAGGCATAGTCCAAGTCCGTACTTTCTTCCCTGCTTTGCTATCTCAATTACGGTCTTTTTTGAGCGCGCCGTCCAATAGTCGGCCCGAACATCCCGAATGATCTGCGGGACGTAAATGTGCGCCTCGTCAAGTATGGTTACCAGGTTGAGCTTTGACTTGGGATACGCCAAATTTCCATCGGCCAGAACATCCTGCCCTATCTTGGCAACATACAGCGCTTTCTCAGAGTCGGTCATGTTTTCTCCGGACAAATCTATTATGGTAGCCCGCCTGTTCTTTATGCTGCGATGAATGTCCGCAAATGACATCGGGCGTATAACGTACGGGCGTATGCCGGCGTTGAACCATTCTATGATGCGGCGCGCCTTTTTGTCTACAATCTGCTTTTTCTGCATCATTATGCTCTCCGTGCTCCAGATATTTGGAACGGCTTCCCGCACAATCTGCAAAAAGCTCGCCTCTTCAAGTCCCTGCAGGCTTGAGGCGGTAAACTTGGCTTCAATCAAGTCTACTATTTCATTGGCTATTCTGCTTGCATATTCCGGCGTTGTTTGAAAGATCTGATTCCAAAAGTCCTCGTCGTCAATCTTTACCCGAAGCAGATCATAGTCCGCCTTGATTTTAGTTGCCGGGAATACCGCATAGTCCTTGTTTCTGATTCCTACCAGCCTTGCAAAGATCATGTTGACATTGGTTGCATCGTTGGAATAGTCTCCCGAATGATCAAAGATCAAAAGCTTGCATCCTGCCCGCACAAGCGCGGACGCAAGAAACGCCTGCAGTATGCTCTTGCCCCA
>CAYGAM010000064.1:9428-11685 GCA_964347915.1 uncultured Nitrosopumilaceae archaeon
ACGCTGCCGATTGACGCGAGGCACGGCGAGCCGTTCATGACAAAGTAGACCAGGCTTTTGAGCAGGTTGGGCTCTGCTCGATTCTCATTGCGCAGCACCATGTACCCGTCTGCCGTTCCTGACGGCGAGACTATGGTGCCCAGCGGAATATCTTCATTATTGGCAGAATTGATTATTTTCTTGACGGAACTGCCCGTATTTTCTGCCATTTTAGTAATTTGGCATCTAAATATAAAAAATTATGCTCGGATGCTTCGGCGAATATGAGATCTAAATGCTTCTCGCATGCTCAAGCCCGGATTTGATTCGCGCCCGGCATGCAAATCAGCGAGGCATCCTTGCTCCTGCAGGCGGGTCAAAGTATCGCGGACCAGAAGGCATGCATTCTCTCTTTGTTTGGCACGGCATGCTTTTGCCTCGCGCAAACCAGCTCGCTGTACTCGTGAGAATCGCAGATTCAGGCTCTTGCGGCGCCTTTGTACCGTACTGCAGTTTCAGCCAAGTTTGTGCGCAGGTGTAGACGCGGCGATTCACAATGCTCTGCCGCACATCTTTGATGCAATTTTTACCGCTTTTTTTGTCTGCAATACGTTGTGCGTTCGTATTATGTCTGCGCCGCTTATGACTGCCATGACCTCGAATGCCAGGGATCCCGGCAGCCTGTCCTGGGGATCGTCCGCATTCATCAGCCTGCCAATGAACGACTTGTTTGATGCGGATATCATTGCGGGCCTGGCTCCCTTGATGTACCGCAGCCGCTGAAGTGTCCTAATATCCCGCTCCATCCAGTCTGAGTCTATTCTGGTAAAGAACCGGCGCCTCTGTTCCCGGAAAAAGCCGATGGCCGGGTCCACGGCTATCTCATCCGGCGGGACGCCTGCATTTTCTGCCAGCCGTAGGCTCTTTTTCAGGAGTATGCGCGCGTGCAGTATTGCATTGCCGTACAGCGGCATCGGACTGTATGCGCAGAGTATCAGCGAGGGCTTGAATCTTGCAGCAAGTCTTGGCATTTCCGGATCATACTGCAGTCCCGATATGTCGTTTAGTATTGCCGCGCCGGATTCCAGCGCCGCACTTGCAGGAGCCGCCCTGGGCGTATCGGCCGATATTGGAATGCTGACTGCATCCCGGACTGCTGCGACAGACGATGAAAGCCTGGACGCCTCTTTGCTTTCTGGTATGATGCGCCTGATGCGGGGCGCGGTAGACATGCCTCCTATGTCGACAAAGTCCGCGCCCTCCCGCTCCATCTGCGCTGCCAGTTCTGCTGCCGACTCTGCCGTACTGCGGACCGAGCTCTTCATGAATGATTCCGGGCTTGCGTTGATTATTCCCATTATGCGCACCGGCGCGCCGTTTCCCACCGAAACGCCGCCAAGATGGTGCATACAGTTTATGACACAGCAAGCCAATTTTAGTGGTATGATAAGCGGCTGGCGCTCCAAGTATCTTGAAATTCTAAAAGAGTTTGGATACGACAAAGACGCGGACGTGCGGGCGGCCCGCATGCTGGACTCGGAGATAAAAGACCCCGTACCGATATCGGAGCTTGAGCGCCTGCTGCGGAATCGCACGGCATTTGTCGCAGGCGCTGGACCATCCATACATCGCACAGCCGGATGCATGAAAAAGTTTCCTGATGCAGCGAAGATAGCAGCCGACGGCGCTCTTGCGGCATTTGCAAAAAATGACATCATCCCAGACATAATAGTAACAGATCTGGACGGCGATTGGAATCTTCTAACGGATTCAAGGTATGCTGAAAGCATATTTGCAGTGCACGCCCACGGCGACAACATTCAAAGGCTGCATCTGGCTCGGCATCTGGCAAGGCGCATCGGAACTACGCAGTCAGAGGAGACTGGCAATGTCCGCAACTGGGGGGGATTTACGGACGGCGACAGGGCCGTATTTCTTGCAGAGCATTTTGGCGCTTCCAGAATAGTGCTGCTTGGCATGGAGATGGGAAGCCGCATTGGAAGATACTCGTTTACTGCCAGGCGCGACAGGGAAACAAAGCTGAAAAAATTGCGTACAGCCCAGGCGCTGCTTGAATGGCTTGCCGCGCGCACAGATTCCAAAATATATGCAATGTCAAAGCCTTTTCAGGGAATATCCAGAATAGGATACGGCGATTTGAATAAGATGCTCAAATGAGCATGCCTTAGCTTCCAAGACAGCAGGCATCTGCGGCAAATTGCAAAAATGCCCGGCTCTGCAGGATTACTGCACGGTCCAAAGCCTTTAGGCTTGAATG
>CAYGAM010000065.1:0-1266 GCA_964347915.1 uncultured Nitrosopumilaceae archaeon
ATTATGTCGGCGACGTTTTTAAAATCGAAGAGACGAACGAAAAGCCCCAGCCGATTTCGGAACTCAGGCGGCAATATACAAAATGCATAGAAGAAATCCACGAACTGATCGAGGATGAGTCCAATCCCGAATACATGAAAGAGCTCTTGATCATTCAGCGTAAAATCATCGAAGAGCTGGAACGCCGCTCCGCTCCCAAAGCCGCCTCTGCCGCCGCCGATCCGAAATAATTCCGCTCCCCGAAACTAAAATTTATTTCTTATAATATAATATACTCTCTAATCGTACATGGAAGAGCAGGACATCATTGATGAGCTGACCGCCAAAGCAGCTGCAATGGAACAGGACAAACTGGTACAAAGGGCGCACGATATCAAAAGAGCTTTTTAATCCCCTCTGAATATTATACCATGTACCATGATGCATTACCGGATGCTTGGAGTTGCGATATTCGTACTGGCGCTGGCGCCGGCAGGAGCCGCATACGCGCATACAGTTGACGCAATAGACAACAAGTATCGCGTAGAGATTGGCTGGCTGAACGAGCCCGTTGTGAGCGGAGACACAAACAGCATAGAGCTGTATGTCAACGAGCTGACGCCGTGCCCAGGCATTGAACCTATAGAATGCGCTGCAAGCCAGGAGTTTCGCGACGGAATAACCGGACTTGAAGACGATCTCAAAATCCAGCTTGCATACAAGACTGACAAGATTACGCTAAAGCTTGTGCCGGACCACAATGTAGAAGGCAGGTATCATGCATTTGTAAATCCCACCGTATCCGGCTTTTACCAGGCAAACCTGATAGGAGCGATACGGGACACGACAGTAAGCCTTTCAATGCATCCGCCAAAGGTTGAAGAGCGCGAGTATATTGAATTTCCAGAAAAAATCGGGCAGGCTGAAGCCGTGCTGCTGGAGAATCAGACCAGGCTTGCCGAAGACATATCCTCTATCAGGGATGAGATTGCAAAACTTGAGCTGTATCTGGCAGCAGGATTCGATTCAGGCTCAATGCAATTGTGGACTGCGTTCGTATTAGCAGCAGCGGCCATTGCCATAAGCGCTGCCGCCCTGGCTCAGTCAAGGCGTGCGCGCGGCGCGCCAGCCCAGGCCGCAAAATGAGAAGCGCATCGCAGCGCGCATCTAGTATGATACCAATATTACGCCGTTTCCTATCAGAAACTGCAGCCCTGCCGCAAACGTCTGGTCGTCGATCGCTCCATCCGCCCAGAGTCCGGCATTGCCCCGGACCCAGCCTGGAAT
>CAYGAM010000065.1:1366-11676 GCA_964347915.1 uncultured Nitrosopumilaceae archaeon
ACCCAGCCTGGAATCACAACGCTTCTGTCCACTATCATCGGTATCTCAGCCCTTGCCAGCTGATTGCCTGCAAGGCTGGAGAATCGCACAACAATCTTTTCTGTTCCCTGCGGTATATGCACTGCAAATTCGTCGCGGTCAGAGCCCAGGCTCCTTCCGGCATTCTCGTACAGCATGGCGCCGCCTCCTGTTACCGTCACCTCATAAGGGACTGACACGGGCGTATTTCTCAAAAACGCCTCGCTTATGGTAAAATGTATTACAGCATCCTGACCGGATCTTAGGCTCGGCGGCTCGCTGCCCGCCTTTACCAGAAACTCTCCGTTGGTTGTCGTCGTGCCCTGGGGGCTGTTTTCCCGCACGCGCATCTCAAAGTTCATGCCGGACGGCTCTGCGTCATGCATCTCCAGCAGCCTGAAGATATCTTCGCGCGCCAGGACTAGGTGTATTGTCGTCTGATGATCCGAGAATCCGTCAGCTGTTACGGCCCTCAAAGGCACATCGTATCCGTTTACGCTGGCAGCATATTCGACATGCAGCAGATTGCCAAACGCCTTTGGAACGACAAGCTCCTCATGAACAACCGATGTCTCGTTTATGTTGTCCGCACTCCAGTCAAACGGCATGTAAAACGAGACTGCCTTTCTTGCGGGATCATACCCAAAGCCGCCGATTTCGTCGTAGTATGTGACGAGGCTCACCTCTGCATCCCCCCAGTCGGGGTCGGATATGGTGTGATTGGTTCTCTGCGGAATCGACAGCCCAACCTTGTACTCTATCGGCTCTTCCAGCCCGCTTGAAAAGGACTCTGCAGTAAGTATGGTAACGTTGAAGCTGTACAGCCCGCCCGTATTAAACGGGCTGCCGGTTGCGTGGACAGCCTCCTCGCTTTGCCCCAGAAGCGATGAGAAAAAGTCGGTCTCGTCCACCTTCTCCAGGGTTATGTCGTCGGAACCGCCTCCTTTTAGGACAAGAACGAATATTCCGTCGGGAGCCCGAAAGATTCCGTCAAAAAGGCGCGCGCCGCCCTTGTAAGCCTCCACATCGTATGTTACATCCCGGACAGTTATTCCCGTATCGTGGTACTGCAGCGCAAACTTGATCTCTCTTGCAGGATTGTCGGGGTCCTCGTACTGGGACGAGAGCACTTCCAGCGCAACCTGCCTGTCTCCCAGCGGAACTGGATCCAGCAGCTCGTATCCGACGCCGTGTCCGAATGCCGCAGGCACTGCCAGCGCTGCAAGAACGGCCGGTATTATCAGCAGATTCATTTTCCCTTCTTTGGCTTTTGCGAGCGCTTGATGAGCATTGTCAGTATGGCGCCGCTTGGAATGCCGATTATCGTTCCTATGCTGACGTATGGCGCGATGAAAAAGTCACCTACCCATATTCCGCCTTCCGACGTAATCTCCATGAATGATCTGGGACGAAGCGTGGTGGATGCAGCTTCGGTCTCCGTAATGACGGCTCCGGAGCCGTCCGTATATGTAAGAACGGCCTGAAGCGGCACTGCATAGTCGGCCGCCGCGTGATCCGGCGACAGCACCACGGCATTGGCCACGGCAGTCTCGCCGCTTCGTATTGATGAAAAGAGGTGAAGCGTCTCGCCTCTCATTGATATGTCGTCCGGCGTTGCAATGCGAAGCTGAACGTCGCGTATGTCCGCATTCTCCGGCGTTATCTCCACCGTAACTGGAAACTCTTCTCCTGCAAAGGCAAATTCCGGCGCGGCAAGATGCATCACAACATTTCCGCTTTCCAGTACGGTTATGGGAAGCGTGATGCTTCTTTTGGTGGGCTCCTGCGGCTCTATGTTGTTTGCAAGAAGGATGTGCGAATAGCCTATGTTGATAAAGTAGGTGCCTGCCGCGCCCTTTGCAGCTTCAAAGGTTACAGTTTGGCCGTACGAGCCTCCTTCGATTATTCTGGGTACGAATATGCCGGATTCCGATGCCTGGACTATGGCGTCGTCAGGCTCAAAGACAAAGCTCACATCCTGCTTGTCTTCCCAGCCGTTGTTCTGTATGAGAACGGAAACGGGAAATGCCGTGCCGGATATGACGCTGTCCGGATGCGTGATCTCAATATCCATGCCTCCGTCAATGCTGTGCTGTACCGTCTCCGCCCAGGCCGCGCCAAAGCAACAGAGGACAAACGCAGCTGCCAACAACTTCAACCCAACTGTATTAGCCTGATGCAAGTATAATCCTTTTACCAGGGGAGCCGTGCAGATGCCGGGCGGGCGGCTGATTTCCGGAACGGATGGATTCAGCCTGGAACCGGCCATGCATTGCGCGCCAGCCGTTTCAGGAACATGCATTGTACATGCATTGTACATGCATTAGCCTCTTGATTCATAAATAACCTCGTAACTATACTCGGTAAAATCGTGATACCATGGTAAGACACCAAAATCCAAATGATGCATGTCCCAGATGCGGCAAAGGCCAGCTTGTAACAGACAACGAGTCCGGCGAGATGTTCTGCTCCGCCTGCGGCATCGTAATATCTGAAAAGCTGCAGGAAGCGGGACCAGAATGGCGTTCGTTTACCCAGGATGAGCACGGCGACCGCGCGCGGGCAGGAGCTCCGACATCGCTTACCATGCATGACATGGGACTGGCTACCGTAATCAATCCGCTTAACAAGGATGCGTCAGGCAGGCCGCTGACGGCAGCCATGAAGACTACGGTTGAGAGGCTGCGAACATGGGACAGCCGAAGCCAGGTTCATGAGCCTGTCGACAGAAACTTTCGGCAGGCGTTCTCTGAACTCAACAGGCTCAAGGACAAGATGGCGATATCAGACGCCGTAATAGAAAAGGCGGCGTACATTTACAGAAAGGCGCTGGACAAGGGGCTGGTGCGCGGCAGGTCGATATCCGCCCTGATGGCGTCCGCGCTTTATGCGGCGTGCAGGGACACTGCTACTCCCCGCAACCTCAAGGATGTGGAGGAAGCCGCCAACATAAAGCGCAAGGACATTGCAAGATGCTACAGGCTGCTGGTCAAGGAACTGGAGCTCAAGATGCCCGTAACGGACTCAATTCAATGCGTTGCAAGAATAGCGAGCAAGATACGAATAACCGAGAGGACAAAGCGGTACGCCATATCTGTACTCAAGGATGCAAAAAAATACGAGGTCTCCGCAGGCAAGGATCCGATGGGGCTGGCAGCCGCCGCGCTGTACCTGGCATGCGTCAAGAACGGAGACGACAAGACCCAGCGGGACATAGCCGAGGCGGCCAACGTTACCGAAGTTACAATACGAAACAGGTACAAGGGACTGAGAGAGTCACTGGACGTTTAGAATTTCAAGCCGACATGTTCCGCGTCTGCATGAACGCGCAAAAAGCGGCAAGGCTTTTGCGCCTGGAATCATAGTTATGGGGCAAGCTGCATCCGGCAAAAATATTTTCAGGCTGCCGGGCGCCTGCATTTGCACTGACACGGCATGAAAGATTTTGGGACGGGCAGGCTACAGGCCGCGCCGCTCCTCGTCCATTGATACAAAGCCGCCTGACTGCGTCTGCGGAGGCGCAATCTTTTTTGCGCTGCCCATGCCGATTGTCGTAATTATGACAGACATCAAAATTATAAAGAATACAATCTGCGGATACGCTTCGCCGTTGGGTATTCCCATGGTAAGGGGCAGCGACGCCAGGACGGCAGCAGCCAGGCCCCTGGGTATCATTACGCTTGTAACACGCTGGTCTAGGGCGGAGATCCTCCTGCCGAGCATGACCTTTGTAATAATCACACGCCCAAAGTATATTGCCACAGTTGCGATGATGGCAAAGAGCACCAGCATGATGTCGCCAAAGCTTGCGAGCAGTCCTACAATCACAAAGAAAAAGACTCGGATGAGAAACGTCAGCTGGTTGTGCATTGAGTCGTCCTTGTCTACCATCTTCATCTTGAACTTGAAGATGCGGGTAAACTTGTCCTTGTTTCCAAGCATCAGGCCGAACACTAAAGCGGTAAGCGCGCCCGACTCGCCGAAATATGTCGCCCCAAAGTACAGCACAAAGAGAACTCCGAGCGTGAGCATGTAGGTGTGCTTTGTCTCCAGCTTGGCCGTTACATACATCCAAGGTATTCCAACGCCCAGCCCCAGGACCAGCCCCACTGCGACGGCGCGTCCCAGAGTCTCTGCCATTACAAAAACATCCAGCGCGCCGGCAAGCACCACGCCAAACATGGTGAACGCGATAATTGTGGACAGGATGTCTGTTACGGCAGACTCGAATGCCAGCATGTTCTTTGTACTCTCTGTTATTGCAACGCTCCGGACCAGGCCAAAGACTATGATGGAGCTTGAGCCGCCCACTATGCTGCCAAGCAGTATGCTGTCAAGCCAGTTCCATTCTATAAGATAGTGCGCAAGCGCTGCTACTGTTGCCAGCGCCACGATGAATCCTATTATTGCAAGTATGATTGCCAGATGGCCGATCTTCACCAAATGCTTGAGGTCCAGGTTCAGTCCGCCGTCGAACATGATTATGATCAGGGCTACGGCGGCAAAGTAGGGAACTATGCGAATCACCAGCTCCTGCTCCACTATGCCCAGCACGGGGCCTATCATCACGCCCAGTATCAGCAGGAATGCAACATCTGGTATTCCGGTCTTTTTGAAGAACGACTCGCCTGCAACGCCAAAGAATATTGTAACGCCGGCTGCCAGCAGCAGCACGGGAGCCGAGAGCGCGCCAAACTCTGCGCTCAGTATCAGCTCCATAAATTCATCCGCGTAAGGTATTGTAATGCTGATGCCAAGACCGTCCAGGCTTATGCCCAGCGCGCCTTCAATGTATGACTGAGCCTGGCCAAGCATGTCAAGCAATACCAGTGCTATTGGCGGCATTGCCATTAGCTGCGGTCCCCGATCAAATCATCTGCTCTTGGCGGGACTGCTTTAAAACAATTTGCGCGCGGGCGCGCCGTCTTGAAACCGTTTTGCGCCAGATATTTCTGGGCAGGAGCGGCATTGCCGTTTCCGGCGCGGCATTATGGCGCTCTTTGTACCAAAAAACTGCCCCATGAGCCGCGCTTGAGAATCATTTCCAGGAACCGTTCCAAAAAGCTGTTTCCAGGAGCCGCCGCTAAGCCATTCCCCGTCAGCAGAGCAAATGCATCGGCGACAAAAAGCGCCTCTGCATTGAGAGACGAGCGGACATCCCAGATCTACTGCACCAGACTGCGCGCTCATGCAATGCGTCCGCATTCTGCAGGAATGCGTCAGGATGCAGCCGAGTCTCCGCAAGGCATGCCGGAAGCAAAGGCAGCTTGGCATCGAATCCGTTCGCGGACTCTGCCGGCGCGCTGCCGCAATCAATTCCTGGAAATGCCGTCAGAACAGGAGCCGTCCAGCCTGCCGCGCCGATCTCAAAAGCCAAGACCGTGCCAATCAAGACTGGCTTGCGCAGGCATCAGCGCCTGATTGTGCGAAAATCCGCAAAACCGCGCAGTACCAAAGCGCGCCCGAAGGCATTCCAGGAGACTCTGAAAGCGCGGCAGCCGGGGAAGCAGTAATCATAATGCGATGCTGACGACGGAATGCATTCGGGGCTTGGCGTTCTGTAGATGCAGTCCTGGGGAGCCGAAACCGGCCCGGCAGCCTAAGGATAAATCAGTTAAATGTAACATAGTTTAACCGTACTGCATGAAGGCAAGATTTGCAAGCAAGTGCGCAGAGTGCGGCGCCGATATCAAGGCAGGCAAGGAAATTCAAAAAAACTCTGCAGGCAAGTGGGTTCACGAAGCCTGCGTTGATACGCAGACCGAACTGCCCTAGTCCAGTACGGCGCAGGGTTGACCGGGCATGAGCGCAACAGACATTCTCCGCGAGGATCATCGTCAGATTCGCAGGCTTGAGAAGATTGTAGACGCATGCCAAAAGAGGCTGTACCTGGGCGACGACATTCCTCTGGATGATATCTGGAAGATCACCGTACTGATATCAGACTTTTTGGACGCAATGCACTATGCCAGGGAGGAGGATTCGTACTTTGCATGCGTTGCAAGCTACGGCACTCTCAAGGATGAGATAAGAAAGCTCATGATAGAGCACGAGTTTGGCAGAAGGATAGCAAGGAATATCTCGCTGCACCTGCAGCAGTGGCGGCAGGGACGCGACTCAAGAGAGCCCGTGGCAAGATTTCTGCGGACATACTCAATATACCTGCGGGATCATCTGGACAAGGAAGATGCATTCTTTGAGAAATCGCAGCAGGAGCTGGCGCCGGAAGAGGAAGAGGCAATGTACGAGCAGTTTCGCTCCATGGCAGCCGCGCCTGCCAAAATGACCGATCTTATGGGACACCTTGACTATCTGGAATCCAGGACATGGTGCGGATGCAGCAGGTAGCCGCTTTCATTTCCTGCGAAACCTGCATGCGCCGCTTCCAGCATTAGCACCGGCAATCAGGATTGCGTACCGCAGGCATATGCCGCAAAATTGCATTGCACAAGGATGCTCATGCGGCTCCAGCCTCTTCCGCTGTCCGCAATTGCCGTTGCGAAGGGAGCGAAGACTCGCAACTATACTGCCGATTAGAAACAATGTCGCACCAAAGCAGGAATATACGCACAGATCGTTGCTTTTTGGCGACAATACTTGTAAGCGCCAGCATAGCTAGTGTAGCCCAATGCCGGCTCTATAGGCAATGCATTATCTGTGCCAGAATGCGCGCCATGCTGTATTGAGCAGGCCGCTTGCCGCGCCGCCTTTTCAGCAGATTTGGACAACGCCCGCGCTGCGTCTCTGCCCTGCGCCGGACAAAGGCACTCCAGAATTGGATATATCTGCTTATATAACGGTAACGCATAGAATCTGTAATGAATATGAATGACGCAAAAGCGGTTCTTTTTGCATCTATGATTGCTGTAGTGATACTGCCATTTACCATACAATCAGCAGATGCAGAGAAGCAATACGCTAGAGCATCTATAGCCATTGCCTTCGCTAATGCCGAGGAGTATATCGCATATGACCAGACTGGTCGCATTGGCATTGACATGCAGGCCATGAGAGAGAATGGAATATCTAGACAAGACATCCAAATAGTAGAAGAATTTGCATTTCTTAACAACGAATTGTTGGATATTATACTTGACGAAAACTCTACAGAGTCGAATGTCCGAAACTACTATGACACACTAAAAAGCGGTTCGTTTAAGCCGCTGTTTGATCCATCTGCGCGTGATCTGCGAAGCTACACCGGCAGTTATTGGTCGCTAAGCGCCTGCGGTATAACATTCGGAGTATCGGCTCATCCGCACCCGCCATCTCATAATGGCATTGACGGATACGCGTCACTGTCTGCAATACAGTCTGCCCTGGTCGCCGATGGCTACTACCAAGTTCCATGGCCAGGCGCCGACTGGGATGCTGTCGGATTCGACTATGCAAAACTAAACCTTGTGGGCGTTGGCGGATGTACTGACGGCGAATTTCGCGATCAGAGCTACATATATCCTCCGGAATCTCCACATGGCGAACTTGAAGGATGGCATACTTTGGAAGACATAAACGAACCAAATTCTGATTTGACCACATACGTTCCGCCGACATTTTGGTGGGTTGTTTATGTGTACGGATGGCACCATGACCACTACTAGCCTCACTTTTAAGACATGAGCAAAAAATGCAAAATCACCATAGCCTGCCTTCTTCTGTGCATAGCTTTGCTGATAGCCGTCTACGAACCACAATTGCACAAAGAGGGCTGGTCAAACAACGAACATCAGTATGATGATCTGTCAGGATACGGCCTGCAAAGAATATGCGATGAGGCCTTGTGGCAAAAGCCGGAAAACTGCAGGTACACCGACGAGGCTCAAAAGACCTATGATCTACTGAAAAGCCTGGACAAGGATCCCTGAACAAAAACTGGAATTTTCTTTGGCTGATTTTCTCAATCGACACGATTGGCCGGCGGCAAAAAACGACGCGGGATTCGTGCAAAAGCACAGGCAATATTGCGGCCACAGTACAAGCGTTTGAACGTATGCGGACTGCTGCATTCGACAACATTCTTGCAAACAACAACAGTTTTGCCAGGCATATCGCGGCGAAAACGGACAGACAAAAGGCAAGAAACAAGGACAAGGCTGAAGAGAAATACGCCAAGTTTGCAAACTGCTCCGACGCCAGAATCATGTCCTATTTTGCGAGGCAAAGATTGAGACCGGATACGCCAGGATAGAAGCATGCAGCGCCAATGCATGAATTGTCGACATTGTATCCATAACGCCACGCTTTGCTTCGCCGGCATCGCTTAACGGACAAATAATTGGCAAGGCGGCTGCCTGCAATGGGAGACAGAACAGCATGACAATAAGCCTGATTTTCAGCTGAGAACAAAGCAGATTCCAACAAAGTCCAAGCTGCTGTTATGATTCTAATTTTGAGTGCATTTTACTTGGATTGGCACAGTATCAGATTTTTGCAGCGTGCATGAAGCCAGCATCTAGCAAAGGCACTCCGAATTTGGATATATCTAGTTATATAACGACAGCACGCAGTGTATTCTATGATTACGAAAGATGCAGGAGCGACTCTGTCTGCATCTGTGCTGGCCGTCGTAATTGCTTTCCTGCATGGAGCCGAATACGCGTTTGCTGATGATTTTGCACAAACTGAAAGGATTGAACAATATGAAGAAAAAATAGAACGCCTTGCAGAAGAAGCGGTTCAAACCGGCAATGTTACGACTTTGGAGATTTTGGAACGGCTGGGAGACAGATGGATTGACAAATACGACAATATAGAACACTTTGAAACAAGCGAGCGAATCATGCACGCATACCTCAGCAGAAATCTCAATGCCAGTAGCTGGAACGCCCAAAACGCATTAAATCATCTAAAAATCCAAAACTTTGAAACCATTACCAATTCAGTAGGGAGCGGACATGAAATAACACTGCTTGCGGCCGAGTATGAAAAATTACTGGGCATCTATGAGCCGAGCGATCCAGTCAGAAGGTATCATGACTGGCTGGCATTGCAATACAACACACCCGAATCTCAAAAAGAAATCCAAACCAGGCTGGTAAAACTCATAGGCGATGAAAAATTCCTAAGTTTGGCTTTCAATCACGCTGAAAGCTTTAACCGTCTTGCCGAGAACGGAAACGTTCCAATTGAGTTGTTTTCTTCAGATGAAGATTACTGGATATTTACAAGCAACATATCCGTATGCTCTCATAGACAAGACTGCGATGTTGAGGCATTGAAGCACACTCCGCAAACAAGCTCTCAGGATATGGCGGAACTGGAAAGACAGTTGGGTTTTAGTCCAGTTTCTTTCAATTTGTGGGACTATATTTTGCCGCAGGCTTATGCGGTGTGGGTAGAAATGTATGTAAACTACCATCTGTTTGGCTATATTCAGGCGTCTGAATGCTATTATGACAACTGCTATGTAGAGTGGTCTGACGAATCCAATGTCGGTCCGTCTGAAATCGATGTGGATAGCTATTATGGACGCGGCTATAATTTAGAGCATGCAGAGAGGGGTGCTTATCTGACATTTTATGGCAGCGCATGCGATACGTATACTGGAAACGAAACTGTGATCAACCGTATAGAAGTGACGCCGTATCTAGGACAGACGCTAAGGACGGACCTTGCGGAGTATGACTTGTCAGTAGGTCCGTGCGCTACCGCGACCATTGCAGGTACGACAGATTCTCCTTGGATTTTGGGCATCAACATTCAATCTGACGGCAGTTTCTATTGGGTGCGAAATTGACCGTTTTTGTTATGATGCTGGCTACTTTGATTATAGGCGCAATCGTCGTGATTTTTCTAGCCCATGATCCCATCAATAATTATTTTTCATACGCGCTTCCAATTGAGAAATTTGTAGAGTATGAGCATCCGCGGACTGTTGAGAAAACTCCTGGCAGCTTTGAAGAGACAAATCTGATCTACAAGAATTTTTCTAGGATTTCTGATACTACAGTAAGGGTGATTTTTGACGGAAAGATAAGCCACGGACTGAATATCGTAATACCGGAGTTTTACCATGAGGAAGACTATTCAATAGGACAGACAATACTGGTAGGTTGCGGTAATACAGAGGCTGGAACTTCTTTTGATTATTATGAGCTTGTTGGCATAACAGAGGAAAACGGCACTGATTATTTTGATCTGGTTTGGGGCATTGGGTTTATTCCAGATAAAATTGCATGCAAGTACCCGGACATCATACCATTTACAAAAAATCTGCATTCTCCATACACTGTACCGATTCCACTAGTTCCGTTGAGTAAAAAAGAATAACATCCCACACGCCGCATCTTTGG
>CAYGAM010000066.1:0-11382 GCA_964347915.1 uncultured Nitrosopumilaceae archaeon
AATCACGCTGGCATATCAGAACGGCACGGCAGTTTTGGATCCGGTCATTGTCCTGCAAGAACGGTACAATCTGACTGTGACCGCGGCTGATCCAGACGGCGACTCTGTTGCCATAGATATCACGCATGACGACGAATTGGATTCGATCATAGCATTTGCAGACCACGGAAACGGGACGGCATCAATAGCCCTCGTTCCTGTCCAGAACATTACTGGAATACACACATTCTGGATAAATGCGTCAGACACTCGCGGCAATTATGAGCATGTGCCGTATGGGGTATCTCTGCCATGAAAATATCATACATTGGAGCGATATCTGCTGCTATCGCTGTTGCAGTAGCCGCATCATTGCTGTACCTGCCCAATGCGCCAGACCAGCCGCAAACTGTTGCAGTAGCGGACCCGGCAGATTCCGTCGTAACGCCAAAAGAGATTGCAACTGCAAACAATGACTTTGCAATAGAATTTTACAAGTTGGTATCAGAAAAAGACGGCAACATATTCTTCTCTCCTACCAGCATGCACACTGCATTCTCCATGCTGTATGAGGGCGCCAGAGGGAATACGGCAGCCGAGCTGCAGCAGGCCTTGTGGTTTGAGCCTGATGCAGATGTGCGCGCTGAAAAGGTTGCCGAACTGATGGCCTCGCTTAATCGCGATGACGGATACTCTACGCTGCGCCTGGCAAACTCTGTCTGGCTTGCAAACTGGTTTGAACCATATGATTCTTATGAAGATCTCATACGCGGCACGTACCTTGCAGATATTGAGAGCGTTGATTTTGCAGATCCAGACGACGCTGCACCGAAGATAAATGCCTGGGCGTCAAATAAAACAAATGAAAAAATCACAAAGGTGATTTCATACGGCCCAGATATGCATGCGATCGCTGCTGTTCTGGCAAACGCAATCTACTTTAAAGGAACATGGATTACCGAATTCCCAAAAGAGGACACGGCAGAACGTGATTTCTGGACTGGCGCCGATGAAAGCGTGACTGCTGATTTCATGTTTGTTCGCGGAACATTCAACTATACAAGCCAGGACGGCGTACAGGTGCTCAAGCTGCCGTACAAGGGAGACAGACTCTCAATGGTTCTCATACTGCCTGATGAGAGAGACGGAATAGACCGGCTGGAATCAACCATCACAGCAGAAATGATGCAAAAGTGGCAAAACAATACGATGCCGACCGAAGTCAAGGTCAGAATGCCAAAATTCGAAATGTCGACAAAGTATAATCTCATTCCTGCATTGAAGACTATGGGTATTCAAGACGCCTTTAATTCTGGAAAAGCAGACTTTTCAGGAATGGCAGATCTCGCCAAGATTCCAGAAAATCTATACGTAGGCAAAGCAACTCAGGACGCATTTGTTAATGTAAATGAAGAAGGCACGGAGGCCGCCGCTGTCACAACAATTGTTGTGACGTTGGCCGATGATACGCCACCACCCATACCATATTTCTTGGCAGATCATCCTTTCATATTCATCATACAGGACGATGAGAGTGAAACAATACTGTTTATGGGACGGGTGTCTGATCCGTCATGAGAGTGCCATGCCTCAGGGCGCACGCCAGGTCATATGTAATGGAAACAAGCCGTGTTGCGGACTGGTCATAATGCACCTGCATGTCAGAGTTGCGGCGGCGTTGCGGCAAATGCTGATTTTGCGAGTGCATCCAGTCATGCAATTTGGCGCGCAGTGCAGAGTCATGATGCAACGGTATAGGTCGACATGCTTAGCCCAACAGCATTCTGGCACACGAGGTTGGATCGGCGTTGCATGCCGGCCGCGTTGAACTCAGCATGCCTCTTTTAAGATGAAATTAGTAGTTACAAATGTGCTAGTTTAGGGACACATCTAGCCTGGGTCGATCTTTAGTCCGCTTTTCGCATTGTCCGCGGTAGCATCCTGCAGTGCAGAACCACATGCGTCAGAGAATGCGTAGGCCAGTATTTCCTTTAGCATGATGCGCCGCGCGGCGAGGACACCGCCATACTGGAGCTCACAAACAATGTCTAGTCCACAATAATTAATTACAAAAATTGCTGTCTATGTTATGCATAAAACCAAAAATATTCATGCGCCGCAAAAAATACGGCATTAATGCTCAAAATGCTGGTGATTAAAGTTGTTTTGTTTTATAGTGACGCAGAAAAGTTCTTTACAATAATTTCATGTCCTGAAATCGAAAGGTTTAATTGTCCATGTAATTTACTGGGACACAGACGGATGAATTTAGCCAAGCCCTAATATCCGAAACCAATCCAAGAACTCGGGAAAGATTAGTTGCAATGCACCATTTCTTTGAAGGTGATATGCAACTAAAGTAAATTGCGTCCAAAATGAAACGCCCAGTCAGAACCATAAAAAACTGGATCAAGTGGTACAGGGAGGAAGGAATTGCGGGACTTTCGGACAGGCCCAGGAGCGGCAGGCCGCCCAAGGTACCAAAGATCACGCTGGACGATTTTATGGAACGGAAAGACCAGCTAACAACTCCCAAACAGGCCAAACAGGAAATCGATCAGGAGCTTGGCTGCAAATACGCCGAGGCGTACGTAAGATCGCTTCTGCATGAATATGGCTACTCGCCCAAGACAGCGCAGAAAATTCATGTCAAGGCTGCGTCGCGCAAGGAGGTTCGCAAGTGGAGGCGCAAGATTTTGCCTAAAATTAAGGAGTACGAAGAGGCCGGCTATACAGTATTCGTAATGGACGAATCTCACTTTGTATACGATTCAAAAACCTGGTGCAAATACTGGTCTCCTATAGGCGTGCCAATCAACGTATCTCACAACGGGGCGCACACAAAAATTACGATGTTTGGAGCCATTTCTACGAACGGCAGGCAGTTTTTCAGGTGCTACAAGAAGCTAACCACATCCAAATTCATAGACTACCTCAAGGCAATGTACAGCGTGCATGGCAAGGTGCTGGTAATAGCTGACCTAGCTCCGTCTCACCAGTCAAATGATACCAAGGAATTTGTGGAAAATCACCGTGGGATTGAGCTTGAATACTTTCCGCGCGGATCCCTGTACCTTAATTCAGTCGAAGAGTGCTGGAGGCAGACAAAGCATGACCTGCAGAACTCTGAATATTATGAAAGTATGAAAGACATGAAAAAGGCAATCTCAAAGTATCTTAGAACACATCGGTTCAAGCTCTCTGTACTGAAATATCTTAAGAGGAACCCGCCGAAACAAAAGGTTATTGGATGGAAAACGGGCTAGTTCCTTGTGTCCATATGTCTTCACATTGCTGAAGCCGTCCGGCTCTTATGCCGCTTATGCCGCCTTCTTTGCATAATTCCGACAGTATAAGGACATAGCGAGTGCCGGTCGGCAGCTCTTATTGTCCTGGCTTTGCATGCAATATATCCAGAGCTCAAATATTCGCAGGCGCATTGTCTTGTCCTTTCAGCTCATCATTTTTCTGAGACATTTTTGATTATTCATATCTCAAGCTGCAATTGCTGATGTATTTTTAGGACTGTCCGACAGTAATTGTAAAGAACTTTTCTGCGTCACTATAAAAGCAAGGACATAAAAAAAGCATTCAAAGAGCACGAGAAAGAAGAGGCGCCGCATCCAAATATGCAGCGGCATCTCAGGACAGCAGCAAACTTACGCTCAATCTTGTTCTGGGACGCAATGAAAAAGGCAATGAATGTCATGCCTTTGCAACAAACATCATGTACAGGTATCCGTCCGGCATGCCGGAGCGCGTCAAGGAAGAATGCAAGCATGGATGCGGAATTGAAACCGGATACAGGCGCATATCGCAGATGCACCCGCACACTACCAGCAAGAATGCATGTCAGAATAATGCTGTTCTGCATGACAATGATCATGTACAATCTGCAAATGGAACGGACAGCGCAAGACAGCGAATTCACGTCGGACATGATGTTCTCATACCAGATGACGCTAGTCTGTACTCTGAAAGAAATGTCATATCCCGGGCAGCAGCTGGCGCCAATATCTACTGAAAAGTTGGCTTGCTGCCGCCGGGCAAGAGATGAACCACCGCATAACAGATTTTATAGAAATATAAGGACGCGCTGTTACGGCGTTAAGATCTGAAAGGTCTCGTCCACGACTGCCCGGCGCCCAAACGCCGGCCAAGTCCCAAGGCGCGTGCATGCAGTGCAGCTTCAGTTATGCCGGCTTTCCAGCTGGTCTAGGCGTTCGCTGGCTTGCTCTTTGAGCGCCAGCTTGGTCTCAGAGATTGTAATCTCGGCAGCTAGAATCGAACTGTCTCGCGTTTTTTCTACTTCCTGCGCTGCTATTTCTATCAGACTTTGGCTACCGCGTTCAAGGGATTCAATGCCCGCAATGAATGAAGATGCCCGCATTCGCAGTTCCGCCTTAAAGTCCAGTTCCAGATTGTCCAGGTCAGAATTGATCTTTGCAGTTGCATCATAGAGTTCGTCTTTGGTCTGGACGGATTCTATGAGTTTTTCGCCTGCTGCTTTGATCTTTCGCGCATCGGCGTTAAAATCCGCTATACTGCCAAACAATCCATTTGCTGCTGTTATTGCATTGCACAGACTGCCGCAGTCCGTCATGCGATCAGTTGAAAGGTCGCCTGGAAGCAATTCCCTTGCGTATGCTGCTGCCGGACTGTCAACCTGCGACTTTGACGCATCATTGTGCTGCACATAGTCCTGAAATTCTTGGTATATTGCCGCCGCACGATCAGCACGCTGCTGCGTTATGGCAAAGTCCGGAGCAGGAGGCTGTCCTAAAGGCTGCGCAAGATCGGCTGCCGGAACAAGCTTGGATTCCTGTTCATACTCTGCCGCGTCTTTGGAGCCTGATTCCGGTGCCGGACTTGGCTCAATCGGTATTGCTCCTGCAAGCACGACAATAATCATAACGGCAGCGGCTCCGCACAAGCCGGACGCCAAACTAATCGATGTTTTGTTCATCTGCGGCGTTCCTCCCTGAGGATGCCGCGGCGGCTCCGCAATTTATTCCAATCCATGCCTAAAGCAAGCTCCCACAGACTCAAAGCTGCCGCCAGGCAGCGCAGCATCCCATCTTTTGTGCGGGTTTGTGCAGTTTGCCAGCGGCAGGCGTTTTGCAGCATGGCTTGCCGGACAGCAGGGCGCATAGTGCGCGCCTAACTGCACAGCATTGCGCAAGCTCAGCGAATCTCAAGACCGCGCTTGATTGCGCTTTCGCTGCACCAAGGCTCGTCAGTACGCCATAATGCATGGCAGCAACCCCTGCGATGCAGGCGTAGCAGCATCAGGCGCGTGATGCCGGCATTTTTTGAGTTTGCATGAATGCGCAGGCTTCAGCATGGCCGTACAACGCATGGCGCGCCCAAGAATTGCCGGCACCAGCTCCCAATCAAAAGAGTGATTAAGGAATTGCAAGGCAGCGATGTCATGTACAGGACAGACAGGGATTCGCTGGGCGAAGTCAGAATACCGCAAGAGGCCTACTATGGCCCCTTTACCGCAAGGGCTGCCAAGCTGTACCGCGTTACCGGAACCCCAGCCCATCCAAACCTGATACGCGCATTTGTCATGATAAAGCAGGCGGCCGCATCTGCCAATGTCAAGATCGGCGCGCTTGATGCTGAAAAAGGCAGGGCAATTTCCGGCTCTTGCCAGCGAATCCTGAATGGAGAATTTACGGATCAATTCATAGTCGACGCAATAAATTCCGGAGCTGGAACCGCATTCAACATGAATACAAACGAAGTAATTGCAAATGTTGCGCTTGAAATAATGGGCAAAGGGCGCGGCCAGTACGATCATCTTCATCCAAACGATCACGTAAACATGTCCCAGTCAAGCAACGACACATTCCCCACTGCAATGCATGTTGCCATACTGTTCAATCAAAAAGAGATCATGCCTGCCATCGGCGGCCTGAAAAAGTCTCTGGCAGAAAAGTCAGTCCAGTTTGCATCGCATAAAAAAATAGGAAGGACGCATTTGATGGACGCACTTCCGGTAACTCTGGGCGGAGAGTTTGGCGCGTATGCATCAGCCGTTGAAAAGTCAATGGATGCTATTGCGGACGCGCAGAAAGATTTGGAATACGTGGCTCTTGGAGCCACTGCCGTAGGAACAGGAGCCAATGCTCCTGCAGGCTACAGGGAGCTTGCCGTCGCCAGGCTGGCAGAACTGTCCGGACTGCCGCTAAAGCCCGAGGCAGACATGCAGTATGCGCTGCAGAGCAGGCAGGGCATTGTGCGGCTGTCATCAGCGCTGCGCGGACTGGCAGTGGAGATGGGCAGGATAGCAAGCGATATCAGGCTGATGGCGTCAGGGCCCGTTGCAGGACTGGCCGAGATTGGCATTCCGGCAGTGCACGCAGGATCGTCCATTATGCCCGGCAAGGTAAACCCGTCGCTTGCAGAATGCATGAACATGATATGCTACAGCATAATAGGAAACGACGCAGCAGTATCGCAGGCTGCCCAGGGCGGACAGTTTGAGCTGAATGTAATGCTGCCCGGCATGCTAAAGTGCATGCTTGAATCAACAGACATGCTGAAAAACTTTCTTCCAGTATTTGCATCCAAGATGATAAGCGGGCTTGACGCGAATCAGGCAAGGCTGAGGGCCAGAATAGAGGACAGTCCGGTCATAGTCACGCTGCTGGCTCCAAAACTGGGATACCTAAAGTCGGCCGAACTCTTCAAGGAATCTCTCAGGGACGGCAAGACCATAAGAAGCCTTGTTCTGGAAAAGAAACTGCTCGCGCCGCAGGAGATAGACGCGCTGCTGGAATCATAATGGCAAGGGTGCATGTTGAGGCGTACGGGTGCTCTGCAAGCTTTGCAGATTCCGAGATGATATCAGGACTGCTGGCAAACGGCGGACACTCGCTGGCCGAAAGCGAAAAAGATGCAGACTTGTCCGTAATAGTTACGTGCTCGGTCAAGGATGCAACAGCCAAGCGGATGATACACAGAATCAAGTCGCTGAATGCAAAGCCGCTGATAGTGGCAGGCTGCCTTCCAAAGGCCGAGGAGAGGACTGTGGCAAAATTTGCGCCAGGCGCAAGCATGATGGGACCAAATTCCATAGGGCAGACTTTGCTTGTAGCTGATGCCGCGCTGGCAGGCAAAAGAATGCTGGCGCTGGAGGATACGGACGGCGCAAAGACCGGACTTCCCAAAGTACGGCTCAATCCCGCAGTCGGAATAATCGAGATTGCGAGCGGGTGCATGAGCGAGTGCACATTCTGCCAGACAAAGCTGGCAAAAGGCGATCTTAAAAGCTACCGCATAGGCGATATCGTGCGCCAGGTGGAAAGCGAAGTCTCCGAGGGATGCGCAGAAATCTGGCTCAGTTCCACGGACAACGGATGCTACGGGCTTGATATCGGGACGGATCTTCCGGAACTTGTCGATGCCGTAGCGGCTGTTCCGCGCTCCTTTATGATCCGGGTTGGAATGATGAATCCCATGTACATGCCGCGCATTCAAGACAGGCTGCAAAAATCGTTTGCAAGCGGCAAAGTGTACAAGTTCATTCACGTGCCCGTCCAGAGCGGCAGCAGCAGGGTGCTGGCAGACATGAGGCGCGGCCATACGGCAGATACGTTTCGCGATATCGTCAGAACTTTCAGGGAGAAAGACGACAGGTTTGCTGTATCAACCGACATTATAGTCGGATTTCCGACCGAGGCCGAAGAGGACTATGAGGCTACGGTCAGTCTGGTGGCAGAGACGAAACCGGACATGGTCAACCTTTCAAGGTACAGCGCGCGTCCAGGCACCAAGGCAGCGGCCATGGAGCAGATCGACGCAGCCACAGTAAAGCGCCGAAGCAAAAAGCTGTACGATATGGCAAGCCGCATCTCGTACGAGCGCAACAAAGAATGGGTAGGATGGTCAGGCCCCGTATTGTTTGATGAGCTTAGCAGAGACGGCATCAAGGGAAGAAATTATGCGTACAAGCCGGTCTGGGTAAAAGATAACGTCAGGCTGGGCTCAACGCATACGGTAAGGATAACGTCTGCTGCAAGTCACAGCCTGAAAGGCACAGTAGAATAGATTTGCAGTCACGCGCTCAGAGGTCAGAAATTTTGACCCGCATTCACGCGCAATGATGTTCCATTAATTTGCATGCCAGGCTCAAATCAAATTTGAATCAGGACGAACGAATCAGAATGCCGGCAGGCGCGCTTTCATAAATTAAAATACGCCAAAGATTGACGCACAGTATAAAGTACGGCACGATACGCGGCATAAAGTTGATTTCTGCGCCGCCAGATCAAAAGCCGATCCTAAAGCCGCCGGCGCCCAGGCCGCCGGAAGAAATTGATGGATCCGTCCAGACAGTCGACACGGACTATCAAGAAATCTTTTACTGCAAGGGAGGAATAAAAGACGCCATGCCGTTTGATCCCGGCAAACTGACTCCCATTGGCCTGGGAGCGGCGCTGGCCGAAACCACGTCTCTTTCGCTCGCCAGTGACTCTGACAAAAACAACACATATGCATGGATTGTATTTTATAATCAAAAAAAACTTCAACTCGCTGGACATTCTCAGAGTAGGTGATGATTTATGGAATCTCAATACTCCTGTGTACTGCGACGATCCGGCCTGCCGCTTCAAGCATATTGCCCAGTCAGACACCAAAA
Source organism: uncultured Nitrosopumilaceae archaeon (assembly GCA_964347915.1). Lineage (GTDB taxonomy): Archaea > Thermoproteota > Nitrososphaeria > Nitrososphaerales > Nitrosopumilaceae > CAYGAM01. Next base: position 8,630 of record CAYGAM010000066.1, read on the forward strand.
GGCTCAAAGATATAATCAAAATGTTCTTTGATGGAGGCGACTGGTATGGAATGGCTCCGTTTACGTTCGACAGTCAGATGTTTGAGATTGAGCAGTACATTGACTATTGACATCCCAAAGTTTGGCATGGCTGCATGCCCCTAGTTCCAGATTCAATTCGCTTCCAGAATGCAAGGCGTCTTCGCTCCCAGATAAAATGCTGCGAACATTGTGCGCATGCGATTCATGCTATGCGCTAGAGACGGCAGGATCGGACGAATGGCCGCACGAGATCAAATTTAGCTAAATTAAATTGACTGGTTGGTCAAAAAAAGTAAAGCGACATGCTTTTTAACATAGTTATAGAGTATATGGCATGACACAATTGAAAGAGCCCGTGCTGATAGTCGGGATTGGTTCTGCCGGAGCCGATCTTGCAGTGCGTGCAAAAGACACCATGGGATACGACCTGCTGATAGTAAGCGACGACATCAACGACATAGGAAAATGCAATGGCATCAGGATTTCTACAGAGTCTATTGTAAATCCATCAATGCAGATGCTAAGAGGGTTTACGGCAAAAGCGGAACATGATATTAGAAGCAAGCTTGACGGCTATGCCTCTGTAATCATGCTATGCAATCTGGCAGCAAAGGAAGGTGCTGCAATGGCTCCCGTAATATCCAACATAGCAAAAAGCAAGCGGCTGTGCTGCTTTGCAACAATGCCGTTCAGGTATGAAAAGGACAGAATATTTTCTGCCGGAGTGGCGCTAAAGAGGCTGCAGGCAGACTCGGACTTTGTCGTAGTGCTGGACAATGACGCCATGATAACCAACAATCCTAGCATGACGCGCGGCGAGTGCCGCACGCTGGGAGATGAGGCAGTGCTTCACGTAATATCGTCATTAAAAAGCGCAGATGTGCCAAAAGGAATGAACGCAATAGCCGCAAGCTCTGCAAAGGATGCAGAATCGTCCTTGCGCGACTCGCTCAAGGTTATGTACGACAGCGCCAGAAAAGGATCGGTCGCAAGATCCATAATTTACGTTATGGGCGGCAACAGTACTCCGATTGGGATGCTGAACATGATCAACGGCATGGCAACGCAGGTTTTGGGAGACAGCCAGATCAATCTTTTGACGGACGAATCCGAAAGCCTCGGCATGGTAATGGTGGCAGCAATTCAAGGCTCAACCCGCTTTGACGACTATGATCCGCTTGGAATAATTCCCGCAGGAAATGTCTTGGACTGGGACGAGCCGGACTATGCAATGGACTGCAAGCTGCAGGCGCGTTCACTGGAATAGGCAGAGAGACATCTCTGTATTTCAATGGTACGGCGTTTGGAGTTTGTGCAAAGCTCGGCAGAGCGGTTTTTTTTATATTTGATGACTTTAGGCTAGGCGCTTGCGCGGCTGCCTATTTGTCTGCAGTATGTTCTGACGACGGCCGGGATGCATCGTCGGACTGCGCTTCAGGCTCGGATTCCTGGGGTTCTAGATCTGGCTGCGGTGCTTGGCCGTGGTCCGGTTCTGCAGGCTCTGATGCAAGATCTGGGTCATGTGCTTCTTCGGGCTTGGCTTTTGGTTCTAAAGCAGGCTTTTCTTGCATGTCCTCTTCTGATGCTTCTGGCTTGTCGTCAGATTCAGACGCCCGTGGTTCTAGATCTGATTCTGGTACAGAGTTTGTTTCTTGGATGGGTTCCGGCTTTGCTTCCGGTTCGGTTTCTAATTCTGATGCTTCATGGGCGGGTTCGGGCGATGGTTCTAGTGTAAGAGCGGCGTCCTGGGCTTGCTCGATCTTGGTTTCAGTATTCGGTGCGGACCCTGCTTGGGCGGATTCCGGCTTTGCTTCCGGTTCGGCTTTTAATTCTGATGATTCCAGGACATGTTCCGGCGCCACAGGTTTCATCTCCGCAGATTCGGATGCGGGTTTTGGCGATTCCGGCGCAAGATCGGCGTCCTGTTTTTGTTCTGGCTTGTCTTCATGTTCCGGTGCAGAGTCTGCTTCCTGCATGGACTCCGTCTCGGAAGTTTCTGGCTTGACTTTATGCTCAAGCTTTTGCGATTCCGGTGCGGGTTCTCTCCCAATGTCCGGCGTTCCTGGCTCATGCAATGCCAATTCCAGGCGGCTTGGCTTGTATTCCGTTGTTGCTCCAGAATCCAGCGAGGCGGATTTTTCATCCGGCTCTGAAAGTGTGGATGCAGTATCTGTTCCCGCGTCAGCCTGTCCTGCCTCATCATACAAATACACTCGTACATGCCTGTCTTGATATTCCATTCCGACTCTGATTTTTCTTGGCGGATGGCGGATGCCGCGGCGCCAAATGTACTGCGACACTTCAGTATCCAGCATAATGTTCTCGCGCTTCATGTGATGCCGGGCAAACTCTCTGATCATGTTAATGGCCCGTTTTGCTCTGATATTGTTTGGAGACAAAAGCGCCTTGCCCAAGTTTATCGTATAGATGCGCTCAGATTCGACAGACATCTAGCCTACCTCCACATCAGTAGATCTCCAGTTCCTGCGCTTGGGGTTTGTTCTCACTTTGCGCTTGGTTCTTGCTATAACCCATGCCGGCACAGGCGAGGTCTGCTTCATCTTTTTAATCAGTCGAACCTTTCTGCCGGATGTCTTACGGGCGGCCATAAACCCACAATCAGGAGAGCGCTTTTTAAATTAAGCTTCAGTCAAGTCTGTTCCATAACCCCCCACCAGACAAGCCCCTGATCCTGTCCCATCTGGCAGCCGCCTTGATTTCCCTACATTGCT
>CAYGAM010000067.1:0-11346 GCA_964347915.1 uncultured Nitrosopumilaceae archaeon
AGCCCAACCCAACTATTATATCATGGATATTTTGTAGAAATTATGAATTGGCATCAATGAGCAAGCTTCAGAGCGTAGCCGAGGAGATTATTGCCGCAAACAGCAAAATGAGATTTGTGGGCATCATTGATCTTAAAGGCAGCATAGTAGAGGGCATAATGAAAGAAGGCAAGACATCCTTGGAATCTCAAAAGGAGAGCGAGCACTTTTGCAAGCAAGTGGCAGCCAGAAGAGAGATGAGGCAGGAATTCAATAAAACTCTGGGCAAGGTAAACTATGTGCACGTAGAGAGGGAAAAGGTAACGCAGCTTGTAATCTATACTGCAAAGTATACGATCTTCGTAACGGTAGAGCCTGATCTTAGCATTGCGAAAAAGATAAGCCTCATATCAAAGATAAAGGACATAGCCTCCGGCATCTGATTTCGCTGCCTGCTGATTTTTTCAATCGGGCAAAGATTAACCGCATGCATCTTTTGTACATCGCGCAGCTTTGGGCAGACTGACGCAAATTCATCAGAGCAGGCAGCAGGCCAGTACCATGCTGCGCGGCGCATCCGGCTGCATTTTGGCAAATGTTATGCATGCCTTGAGCCGCGCCTCATCTCAAGGACGACTGCGCACAAAATGCATCCGTGCAGCGATGCGCCGTTCAAAAATTCTGCCACGTGCCGCATCACAACTGCCAATAAAGGGTTAAATTAGAATGCATGAACGGCAAGTCATGAAGATTGTTGCAGTGGGCAGCCGCTCGTTTGTAACCAGCTTTCAGTTGGCCGGAGTATCAGGCAGGATATCCGAGACGCCCCAGGCGGCATTGAAAGAGATCAGAGAGCAGACCAGCAAGTCCGATGTCGGCCTGGTGCTTGTGAGCGACGATGTCGCAACTCCGATAAACGACGAGCTTACGCGCCTGCGCGCGGAAAAGACTACGCTGGTTTTTGCGTTGCCTACTGCCGGCAGTAAAAAGGAAGATGTCGACTATCGCGCAATGTTAAAGAAGATTCTGGGCGTCTGAGAGTGCCGCCTGACTCTACTGCATGATCCAAACACATCGCATTCTTTTGCGCCGGCAGGAAATAATTTTGGCTATGCACTCTGCTTCCTGCAGGATCCAGTCTTCTCTGCACGCAGCCCACGCGGAATGCCGCTGCCTTTTGGTTCACAGGCGCGGCGCTAAAGAAATTTAAGAAAAGGCGCTGCACTGCGGTCATCATGGCGCGCTTTATGGTTCATCTTGAGAACAAGTCTTTTGAGCCCATGGATGCCAAACCAATACTGCGGCAGGCCAGAAGCCTCTGTTCTGGCATTGATGCTACGGTCAGGGATGCCCGAGTCTCAAAGAAATACGTTGAGTATGATATCACCGTGCCAGCGGACGAAATAGGCGAAATAGCGTCAAGGCTAAAGCCCATAGGACCGCTTGATCATGCCCAGCTCATAGTTGATGCAAGTATCGAAAAAGAGGATGCAGTAAATCTTGGTATATCGCGCTTTAACGACGAGCGGTTCTGGGAGGCTCACGAAGTCTTAGAGGGCGTTTGGAAGAACGCGCTTGAGGGAGAGCGGGATCTGGTGCAGGGAATCATTCTTGTTGCGGCCGCTTTTGTCCATCATCAAAAGTTTGAAGACCGCATATGCATCTCCATCATGGCGCGAGCCCGGGACAAGCTTGCAAATTCGGGCGGCGCTTATTTTGGAATCGACATAGACCGGCTGCGCGCCAAAATATCTGAAATAATAGACGCGGGCGCCGTTGCTACTTTTGCGATATGAGGCCTAGCGCAGTGCTTACCACGTCTGCTCCCATTATCGCGCCTATGCTGCCCGATGACGCCTGCCTTTCCGTCATTCTTTCAGTCTGATCGTTTTCTACCAAGTCTCCGGATACCAGCAGCGGCACGGGATCGTCGCTGTGCCCCTTGAGAATGCAGGGCGTGCTGTGATCTGCTGATACCAACACTGTAACTTTGCCTGCATCTATGTCCTGCAAAAGCGTGCCGAAAAACCGCTCGTCGATCTCTTCAATGCTGCCTTTTTTTCCTGCCGCGTCGCCGTCGTGTCCGAATTCATCAGGCCCCTTGAGGTGCACGTATATTGCATTGTACTCGCTCATTGCCTGAGCGGCCACTTTGGCCTTTTTTTCATAGTCCGTCAGGCCGCCGGCCTCAAATGCCTTCATCTTGAGCACTCTGGCTATCCCCTGCTCTACCGGCATGTCCACTATGCATGAAAAGTCCAGACCGTACTTTTCGCTTATCGGCACCACATCCGGATACCTGTTTCCGGCATCCCGCAACAGTATGCCGTTCAGCAGTTTTTTGTTCTGCTGCCTTCTGCTGAGGTTTACGCTGCTTTTGTTCATGATATCCAGAGACTGCTCTGTGAATTCGTTTACCATGTCGGCTGCCGCCTTGGAGTCTTCTGAGCCGTCCAGAGGAAGGCAGCGCTCTATCTTCAAGAAGTCTCCCACCGCTTTTGCAATTCCCATTCCGTCAATCCTTGCATATGCGGGATCCGTATTGGTTATCTCTGACGACAGCTGCCTGCTGGTGCGTATGCGCACAGTCAGGCGGTGCCCTATTGTCGGAGATACGACTACAGAAGAGCCTGGAAGTGAAAAGCGGACATTTTCTTCAATCTCGGACGCTATCTGTTCGGCATCGCTGCGTTCTATGATTCTTCCTGCGCGTCTGTCCGTTATCACATTTTCTCCGCTGAGGGTTGCAAAGTTGCCGCGAAGCGCAATATCGCCGTCCGCAAAATCAACTCCTATTCCTATTGCCTCAATTACGCCGCGTCCGACATAATCCGAATGTTGAAACTTGTATCCCAGCATGTTGAATACGGCAATGTCTGATTCCGGAGCTATTCCCTTGCCTACTGATATCACCTGGCCCATCGCGCCGTTTCTTGCCAGCCGGTCCATGTTGGGAGTCTTGGCCGCCTCAAGCGGCGTCATCCCGCCCAGGTCGGGATGCGGCAGATCGCCTACGCCGTCCAAAAGAACGTATATCATCCGAATGTCGGGCATTCAAGCTTGGAAATTTTAGCGCGATGTTTTAAAGGTATGGCCGGAAATCATCACAGGCGGGATTCAGGATGTTTTCCAATCTTCCTTTGGCATGGCATGCTTGTCCTGCCTGACTGCCAGCCATGAGATCTTCGCTTGGCATCTGCCTGGATGAGCGCATCTTCGGGCTCTGCTGCGCACTGCCTCACTCCTGTCCTGTCTGCCGCACCCGAGAATACCGCAGGGCTGCCGCGCCACGCATCTTCTCGCACGCTGATGGCTGCAGTAGGATTCAACTCGGCGGCGCTGCAGACAGGCAGCATGCCTGCTCATGCGAGATGGGCGCTCATGGCATCTTTTGGCGCGGAAAGAGGCGGGAGGCAGCGGAACTTTGGCCGCTTGACTGTGATGGGTTATTGACGTGCGGCGTAAAAAGTGGAAAGAGGCGGGAGGCAGCGGAACTTTGGCCGCCGCGCCGCAGGCTTGCGCGCAAGCGCATTGTAGCAGCAAATGCGATTCTAGCCTGCATCAATTATGTCGTACGGCTGCAGCGGCTCGCTTGTAGTCTTGTTGCCGCCAAGCCACTCAAGAGTCTTGACAAACGAGTCGGCAAGCTCAATCGTAGTAAGCACTGGAATGCCCAGCTCCAGCGCCTTTCTTCGTATCTGGTACTCGTCTTCCAGCATTCCAATGTACTTTTCCAGCGTGGATGTACTGGGTATGTTTATGATAAAGTCTATCTTTCTCTGGTACAGCAGGTCTGCAATGTTGGGCTTTCGCTCTGGCTCGGATATCTTGTGAGCAATGGATATCCTGCCAAGCTTTTCCTGAAAGAACTCGGCGGTATGCTCTGTCGCCAGTATCTCAAATCCCAAATCCCGGAGCTTTGATATGGACGAGAGCAGCCTCTCCTTGTTCTGCGAGCCTCCGACGGTAACCAGGGCGGTGCCTCCCTTTGGCAGATTGTACCCTACCGAGCTTAACCCCTTGGCCAGAGCGTCGTAAAAGCTTGCGCCAAAGCATGCAGCTTCGCCGGTAGACTGCATCTCCACTCCTAGGGAGATGTCCGCTCCGTCAAGCTGCATGAACGAAAACTGCGGCACTTTTATTCCAAAGTTTGAAATCTGATTCCACCTGTCGTTCCGTATTGCAGGCAGGCTTTTGCCTAGAATGGCTCCTGCCGCCATTGATATCAGATTGGCTCTTACCAGTTTTGAGACAAACGGCATTGAGCGGGACGCTCTGATGTTCAGTTCAATGACATACGCGTGATCATCATGTATCAGAAACTGCAGGTTGAACGGGCCCTTGATGTTGAATCTCCGGGCAATCCTTGCAGTATGATCCGTTATTGTCTGAATGTTTCTGTTGCTGAGCCGCCACGGCGGAATGCACATCATGGCATCGCCGGAATGCACGCCTGCGCTCTCAATATGCTCCACTATGGCCCCGATCACTACGTCGCGTCCGTTGCTTACGCCGTCCACATCCACCTCCAGCGAATTCAGCATAAACTTTGATATCACGACGGGATGATCCGGAGAGATATCTGCCGCCTCCCGTATGTACTCGTGCAGCTGATCCTTTGACCATACCACCTTCATTGCGGCGCCCGACAAGACGTACGAGGGCCGGACGATTACCGGAAAGCCTACGCTCTGCGCAAATTCGCGGGCATCTGCCATGCTGGTGAACGCCTGCCATCGCGGCTGCTGTATGTGCAGCCTGTCAAGTTCGGCGCTGAACTTTGAGCGGTCTTCCGCCCTGTCGATATCGGCAGCCGACGTTCCCATGATCTTGATTCCAGACTCGGCAAGAGCCGGCGTAAGATTGTTGGCAGTCTGTCCGCCTACGCACGTTACGACGCCCTGCGGATTCTCAAATTCTGCAATGTCCAGTATTCTCTCGTGCGTCAGTTCCTCAAAGTACAGCCTGCTGCATATGTCATAGTCCGTTGATACGGTCTCTGGATTGCAGTTTACTACGGATACGTTCCTGATGCCGTTGGCCTGCAGCCCCCATACCATGTTCACCGTCCCCCAGTCGAATTCTACGCTGCTTCCGATTCTGTACGGCCCTGCGCCAAGCACTATGGCTCCCCTGTCCTTTTCCTCAAGCCGTATGTCGTCCGAGTCGCCGCCGTATGTCAGGTAAAGATAGTTTGTCTTTGCCGGCCATTCCGCTGCAAGCGTATCTATCTGCTTTATGCGCGGGGTTATGCCCATGCTCTTGCGCATTCTTCTGATCTCGGACGGCTTCTTTCCCGCAGCCCTTGCTATCTGAATGTCGGCAAAGCCCGCCTTTTTTGCGGCGGACAGCTTTGCCTGGTCAAGCCCGCTCCGCATGCCGTCTTCGGCTTTTACGATGCTTCTTATCTTTTCTATAAACCACGGATCAATTGCGGACAGCATGTGGATTCTTTCTGTTGAAAAGCCGCTTTTTATTGCGGACGCGACATGGAACAGTATGCGGTCGTCCGGGCGGGAGAGCTTTTCCTCCATCTCCTCTTCCGTAGGCTCTTGGGCCTCGTTCCGGTTCAGAATCAGGCCGTCGCGGCCCGCGTCAAGCATTCGTATTGCCTTTTGCAGCGACTCTTCAAACGTGCGCCCTATGGCCATTACCTCGCCTACCGACTTCATCGTAGGCCCGAGCGTCCGCTTTACGAGCTCAAACTTTGAAAAGTCCCACCGCGGATGCTTGCATACGATATAGTCCAACGACGGCTCAAAGCATGCCGTAGTAGACATTGTTATGCTGTTGACAAGCTCGGGCAGCGTGTATCCGAGGCCGATCTTGGCTGACATGTATGCCAGGGGATAGCCTGTTGCCTTGCTGGCAAGCGCTGACGAACGCGAAAGCCTGGGATTCAGCTCTATTGCAGCATACTTGTCGGAATCCTTGTCTAGCGCAAACTGTATGTTGCACTCGCCTGTTATGCCAACATGCTTTGTCGCGCGCAGCGACGCTGATCGCAGCATGTGGTATTCGCGATTGTCTATTGTCTGCGACGGCGCGACTACGATGTTGTCTCCTGTATGGACCTTCATTGCAAGCACGTTTTCCATGTTGCAGACTATGACGCCGTTCGATGCGTTGTCTCGTATCACCTCGTACTCGATCTGCTTCCAGTCACCGACGTACTCTTCAATCAGCACCTGTCCTACCATGCTTGCCTTGAGGCCGCGCTCTACTATTTCGTGCAGCTCAATCTGATTGTACGCCACGCCTCCGCCCTTGCCGCCCAGGGTGTACGCCACCCTCACTATTACGGGATAGCCGAGCGATTCCGCCGTTCCGGCTGCCTGGTCGTAGCTCGTTACGGTCTTGCTCTTCAGTACGGGAACGCCGCACTCTATCATGGCGTCCTTGAAGAGCTGCCTGTCTTCAGTCCGCTGGATTCCAGGCACCTGTGTTCCAAGCACTGCAATGCCGTACTTGTCCAGTATTCCGGATTCGTGCAGCTTGACGCCGCAGTTTAGCGCAGTCTGCCCGCCGTACGCCAGCATTATGCTGTCAGGCCGCTCCTTTTCCACTACGGATTCTACGTACTCTGGAGATACGGGCAGCAGATACACCTTGTCTGCAAATCTTGTATCCGTCTGAATTGTGGCGATATTTGGATTTATCAGCACGCTCTTGAGCCCGTCCTCCCGGATTGCCTTGAGGCATTGGCTGCCGGAGTAGTCGAATTGGCGGCTGTTTTAGCAGCTTTCGCCGGCTTCTCCGATCTTTATTGCCCCGCTGCCGAGTACGAGAATTTTTCTTACCGACTCATTCTTTGGCAGATGCCTCCTCCTCCATAAGGCGCTTAAGTTCGTCAAAGACGTACCTGCAGTCGTAGGGTCCAGGCGACGCCTCGGGATGAAACTGCACTGCAACGCAGTTCTTTTCCTTGTGGCGTATGCCTTCTACGGTGCCGTCGTCCGCATTCTTAAACCACATGTCAAATTCCGAATCTTTGAGTGAATCTGGATCAATTCCGTATCCGTGATTCTGGCTTGTGACGTATACTTGGCCGCTTTCCATGTTCATGCAGGGCTTGTTCTGCCCCCTGTGCCCGTACTTTAGCTTGTATGTGCGCGCGTTTCCGGCCAGCCCTATTATCTGCGCTCCCAGGCATATTCCCAGCGTGGGCACATTTCTTTCAATGAGCCGCCGCGCAGTCTCGATCGTATCCGGGCAGCTTTGCGGATCGCCAGGCCCGTTGCTTATTACCACGCCGCTGGGATTGTAGGACATGATCTTTTCAATAGTTGCATTCCACGGCAGCCTTACCGCCCTGTATCCCATGCTGCAGATGTTTCTGATTATTGCGTTCTTGGCGCCCGCATCAATTACCGCGACGGGACCGGCGCCGCTTCCATACTCGGCAGCCGATTTTGTCGATACTGCGTCCACAAATTCTTCTGAAACGTAGGAGGGCGCGCCTCTAAGATCGGCCGCCGTCTTTTCCTCGTCTATGGGCTCGTCTGACACTGCAATGGCTGCCATCTGCACTCCTGCCGTGCGCAGCTTTTTTGCAAGGCGCCTGGTGTCTATTCCTGATATTCCGGGTATGCCCTCGTCGTACAGCCACTCGTCTAGCGTTCTTTCCAGATTCCAGTGGCTTGCCGTACCGGAGAGCTGGTGTACCACAAGCCCCCTGGGCTGTATCCTGTCGGACTCGAAATGCTTTGGTATTCCGTGCTTGTCCATTTCTCTTTTTGGGACGCCGTAGTTTCCCACAAGCGGGTATGTAAGGGTCAGAATCTGCCCGCTGTACGACGGATCAGTCAGCGTTTCCGTGTATCCTACCATGCCAGTATTGAAGACAATCTCGCCGAACGCCGTGCACGGACGGCCAAAGCCGCTGCCGTCTAAAACTGTGCCGTCGTCAAATACCAGCTTTGCGAACTTGCCGGCATGCCTTGATTTCCTGGTAGCTAACTTAACCCTCGTTGAGTCATATTTGGTGTTGATTTAAGTCTTGTGCGCCAGTTTTGCGCTTCTATTGTACGAAAATTAGTTCCGTCAAGGTTAAAAAGCCGCAAGTTCATCAGCATGCACTATAGATGGACGTTTATGATACGATTTATTCGGTGCTAGTCGCCAACGACGGTAAAATCAAGGGACGTACTGCGCTCCAAAAGATTGTCTATCTTTCCAGCAAAAAGATCCCGGAACTTGATGTGCCGCAGTACGTTGCCCACTATTACGGGCCGTTCAGCTCCGGACTGGGACTTGCATTGGAGAAGATGGTCTCATATTCCTTTTTGTACGAGGCCAGCACACCGGGGGATCGGTTTGGCGGTTATACATACGGTCTTACCCGCGACGGACAGATTATAGCCAAAAGCGCAGAAGAAAAGTACAAAGATACGTTTGAGAAGGCTGCCAAAATAGTCCGGACATGCAAAAATTTCTGCGGGCTAAAAGCCATGCCGCTTTCATACGCCTCCAAAATTCACTATCTGCTTGACTCACATGAATCCGGCATGTCATTTTCAGATGCAGTAGAACACGCCAGGCAACTGGGATGGGATATATCAGAAAACGAAGTTGAGCAGGGCACGAAACTCTTAGGACGACTGGAACTTGTCAAAGCATCCTGAAGACTATTTCCGATTCAAGTCTATCCGGGATCTACTCTGCGGATTCAGACCTGCCTGAAACAAAAGCCCGAATAACAGATGCGGCTGCATTCCGATTCAGCTTGCATACCACAAAGTCTTAAAATAGGGCGTGCCGAATTTTAAACTGGATGACAACGAAAAAGCCGTCTGGAAGATCGCATGGTTTCAGGCATAAATCGAGATCGCTGATGACAAAAAGGCGGCCGCGCGGCGTTACCTTTCTGTTGCGCGAGTACAATGTGGGAGACAAGGCGCTTGTAATTATAGATCCGCGCCAGCACAAGGGGCTTCCGCATCGCAGGTATCACGGCAAAGTCGGCACCGTTCTGACAGTGGGCAGGCGCTCTGTAACTCTGCAGGTAAGGCTGGGCGCAAAACCAAAAACCTTAATCACTAGGCTTGACCATATCAAACCGTTTGGTGTGCAATAGATGGAAGAGATCAAGGCAAAACAGTCTATATCGATACCTGAAGTAAAGGATATCATGTCAAAGGGTGATCCGGAGGAGATGGATCAGATCCAGCGATGGATGTTTGACTATGTATCAAAATTCGACAAGACGGATCTTAAGAACGCAAAAACCATGAAAAAACTGCTGATAAAAGACTGCAGCCTGACCGAAGAGGAGGCAGTCGAAATAATCAATATTATGCCTTCCACGCTGGCAGAGCTGCGTACGTTTACTTTTGGCTGGAAGAAGCTCATCCTGGCAGAGACGCTTGAAAGAATATTGAAGATAATACGGGAGCACTCCTAACTGTGGGCGATGCCGGGTTGCAAAGGGCGCACGTACAGCCCAGAAGATACGAAGAGCACGCATACGTGCTTGACATAAACCCAAGAGGCAAATCCACTAGCGTACGCGGGCGGAATGGCATTATTCTGACCACAATAGGCGAGGACAGATTGACACTGCTGGAGATTCTGGGCTCTGACGGCTCAACATTTGAGATCGGCGAGCGAATATACATTGGAAAAGAGGGGAGAAAAAAGGTCCAAGCTGTTCTGGGCAAGATGGCCTATGGAAGAATATCTCATGTTGCAAAGGAGGAGCTGCGCCCGGTGGTGGAAAGCATAGTGAGCAATAACGAGGACAGATTCGTCGAGTATCTTAACACGGCTCAGTCGCTGACGCCAAGGATTCATGCTCTGGAACTGATACCGGGCATTGGCAAGACGTACATGCAGGAGATGCTTCGGGAGAGGGAGCAGAAAAAGTTTGAAAGTTTTGATGACATGCAGGAGCGCGTGGGATTCAAGGATCCCATACTCCACATTGCGCAGAGGATTGTGGACGAGGTTACAGGCGAGGCAAGAATAAGCCTCTTTGCCAAGAGATGAAAAGAAAGCGGCTGGGACAGCACTTTTTGCGATCGCAAAAAATTGTGGAGAAGATGATTGACGCGTCCGAAATTACAAAAAGCGACAGCGTGCTGGAGATTGGTCCTGGAACAGGCGCGCTTACGGACGCGCTGTGCAAAAAAGCCGGCGCGGTAACGGCAATTGAGGCGGACCGCACCCTTTATGAAAATCTGGCCTGCTCAATGCGGCATGACAATCTGACTGTTCTGCACGGGGATGGATTCAAGACGGGCGCAGAATTTGATGTAATGGTGTCCAGCCTGCCGTACTCGCACAGCCGCCGCGCCATAATCTGGTTGGCCTCTCAGAAATTTTCGCACGCTGTCCTGATAGTACAGTCAGAATTTGCGGAAAAGCTTCAGGCGCGCGGCTCCGGCCGCCGGGCCGTATCCGTCATTGCATCCTCGGCATTTCGCATCAGCACCGTATGCAGCGTGCCCAGGGAATACTTTGAGCCGGCGCCGAAAGTGGACTCTGTCATGATCAAGCTGCGGCAGCGGCAGCAGATGCCGGCCGAGGTGTCTGGAATGATCAGCCTGCTCTTTTCCTTCAGGAGAAAGACGCTGCGCGGCGCGCTGAAGAAGTTCGGCATTGCAAGCGGGAGCGCTCAAAGGCTGGAAAATATTGCGGATGAGGAGATTGTCAAAATTGCGGAATCCATCGCGTGACGCGTATGCTCCGGCGGAGGATACGTACTTTTTGGAGGACTGCATTTCCGGATGCGGCGGAGAGCATGCGCTGGACATGGGAAGCGGCTCGGGATACCTGGCGCGCTCACTGTCAAGGACATTCACTACGGTGGTCGGCACCGAGATCAGCTACCGCGTTGCCGCCTCTCAGGTATACAAGAGCGATTTTATGGTATGCTGCAGCGGGGCCGACGCGCTGGCCTGCAAGTTTGATCTGATTGCCTGCAACCCGCCGTACCTTGCCTCTGATGCCATAGAGGATGCTGCGACTGACGGCGGACGGGGCGGCGTGCCCGTGCCGCTGGAAATGGTAAGATCCGCCGCGCCGCGCCTCGGTCTGGGCGGCAGAATGATTCTGATTACGTCTTCGCTGTCGGACTATGAGGAATTAATGAAAAGGATAAGGGGCCTGGGCATGCGCGTCTGCATTGCCGCAAGGAAAAAACTGTTCTTTGAGGAGCTGATTGCCCTGGAGATACGCCATGCCGCCCAGACGCGCCCTGATGCCGGCGGAGGCGCGGCGGCGCAAAATGAGTAAGGAATCAGAATTTGGAACTGCTGTATTTTAGAGATCACTTTGAGCGGAGCTGGGACATTCATGAGTGGTAATTCTCTCTGGGACATGCCGGGTGGTAATTGTGGCAGGAGCTGAAAAACCTCTAATCATGCC
>CAYGAM010000068.1:0-2089 GCA_964347915.1 uncultured Nitrosopumilaceae archaeon
TGTATATGCATATTCTTCGCGCATGCGGCGCACAGTGAGCCATGACTGACAGTCTAGAGCCATGCGGTATAATTCGGAATTTGCAGACGGACGGGCAAATACGTGGGCGGGGTCCCTGTCAGGCAGGCTGCCGTAGCATTCTATTGCCTTGTTGATGCATTCCAGGGCTTGGTCGTGCTTGAACAGGTCTTTGAGCGCGCGAGACTTGAAAAAATAAGCATACATGTTTTGCGGGTTGGCCGCTATCTCATCATTGCATTCATTCAAATTCCGCATCGCCTGTGCCACTAATGCTTCCATGCTCGGGAAATACATGCGTCTTGCTTATGCGCACTAGCATATAAAATAAAGTTTGCACGGCTGTCATGGAGAACGCGCGGAGGCGCCGCTGCGTCCAGGTACTGATGCTCGTCCCCGCCATCTCGGACTTGCAGCATATGGGAGCGGAACGGATGTGCATGCTCCCGCAAGTCATGATTTGGCCCGCGTCGTTATAAGATGCCGCGACGCCTGCGCGCAGGTCAGTATGACATGGATGCGGGACTGCGCGTCGAAAATGCAGATTCAAGAACGAATGTCAGCTAAAAAAGGCAGGACGGCTTCATAAAGTCCCATTCCAAAAATGTGCGCTAATCCAAATAGCATGATATTCATGCTCAAGTACAGTCCAGAAATCGCGTCGCGGTGCGCGGCAGCGCCGGCAGCATTGGCGCCTATTTCTAGCACGGAACGAATGCTGTCCGGCTCATGCCGCCGAACGGCAGGACGCTGCAATGCTGAAAGACTCCTTTGGACGGCAATGCGTAAAGGTACCATGAGTCCGGAGACGGCTTTAAGCCGGACAGTTTGGGAGCAAATACTAGCCACGATTCAAAGGCAAGGTGCGGCTTGGAGCGATACCACGCGCATGCAGATTCGTACTTTGCATAGCATTCTTCCGCTTCTGCGCGGCGTCCCAGTTGCTCCAGCAGCTGCGCCTTGGATACGTAAACTAGCGCATTGGAAGGCTCCAGCTGCAGCAGAGCGCCGTGCTCCGCGCCACCATCTATTTTTGATATTAGGCTGCCGTCATTCCAAACGGATGTGTCCGAATCAGGGCTGCATCCGTACTCCTCAAGCGTGCCCTTGCGGCGCGGACGGTCGCGGGCTGGAAATTCCGGATTGGCGCCGTCTCTGTCCGAATGCGCGTCGCTGCCGCCGGCGTCGTCCATAAAATCTTCAAGAATTTTTATTGCCTGATCATAGCATTCCAGAGCCTCGTCATGATGTCCCATCTTTTCCAGCAGCTGGGCGCGCGGGAGATATGAAAACGGCTTGCCGGAATCCGCCTCTATGGCAGAATCATACTGAGCCAGCGCCTCCTTGCTGCGGCCCAGTTCCTCCAGCGTTTTTCCCATGAGGAATCTGGATTCCATGCCTGGCTTTGCCTCTGCCGCCTTGGAAAACCAGTCCAGCGCCCTGTCGTAGCGCCTTAGCAGAGAGTACGCCGCGCCCTTGCCGGTCATGCAGCGGCCGTCGGCCGGATCAATTTTGAGCGCCTGGTCGTAGCATTTCAGCGCAGAATCGTATTTTCGCAGCCCAAGCAACGCGTCGCCTTTTCCAGAATAGGCCAGGCTGCTGGACGGGTCAAGCTTTGCCGCATTGTCAAAATATTTTATGGCCTTGTTGTATCTTCCCATGCTGGACAGCGATAGCGCGGCATAGTACAAGGACTCGATATCTTCAGGGTCAAGCTTTGCTGCAGCTTCAAAGCATTCCACAGCTTCTTTATCATGATTCAAAAAGCAGTGCGCCAGGCCCTTGGTGTGATGCATCTCCGGATCATCATATCCAAGCCTTGCGGCCTCGTCAAAATACTGAATTGCCTCTTCCAGCCTCGTCAGATCATACAGCGCGGCGGCCTTGAAAGCATAAGGTTCCGGGTCCTGCGGGTTTGTGCGGATCTCAGCATCAAAGCACTCGATAGCTTTGTCGTGCAGATCTAGCGCCAGCAGGCACATGCCCTTGCGCCTATGAATTTTCGGATGCTGCGGGTCCAGGCTTATTGCCTTGTCAAGGCATTTTATGGCTTTGTCATGCTGTCCCATTT
>CAYGAM010000068.1:2189-11278 GCA_964347915.1 uncultured Nitrosopumilaceae archaeon
TCCAGGCTTATTGCCTTGTCAAGGCATTTTATGGCTTTGTCATGCTGTCCCATTTTAGACAGCACCTGGGACTTGTCGATATAAGAGTACAGATACTGCGGGTCCAGGCTTATTGCCTTGTCAAGGCATTTTATGGCTTTGTCATGCTGTCCCATTTCAGACAGCGCCAGCCCTTTATAGTTGTAGGCGTCCGCATTATTTGGGTCCAGGCTTATTGCCTTGTCAAGACATTTTATGGCCTTGCCGTACTGCCTCAGAATGACCAGCGCCTCGCCTTTGCCTTCGTGTGCGTCCACATAGTCAGAGTTGAATTTTATTGCGGCATCATAGCACTTTACCGCCAAGTCAGGCTTGCTCAAATGCCGCAGCGCGTTGCCTTTTCCGCAATGATTCAAGGCGCTCAAAGAATTGTCGTTATCAATATTTATTGCGGCATCATAGCACTGAAGAGCTCGATCATGCTCATTCAGCGCGCTCAGAGCCTCCCCTTTGATGGTGTGCAGTACCGAAATGCTGTGAAAGATCTTTAGCGCTGCATCGCAGCTTGCTATGACATCTTCAGGACGATCCAAGGCGTTCAATTCATTGCATTTGTTGATATGAGCAACCGCGAACTTTGGGTCAATCTTTATTGCGGCATCATAGCATTCCAGAGCCTTGGCGCGCCTGCCCAAGCAGGACAGCGATCTGCCCTTGCCGTAGTAAGCACGGCTGTCCTCTGAATCAATCTTTATTGCGGCATCATAGCACCGTACGGCATCATCATACCTGCCCAGGCTGTGCAATGCATCGCCTTTTCCAACATGCGCAATGGAGTTGCTCGCATCTTCGCTGATTAAGCGCTCATAGCGTTCCAGGGCGGTGCGGGACTTTCCCGCATCGTTCAGCAGCCTGGCCTGCTGCTCGCGCAAAGCACGCAGGCTGAACCAGGACTGGCAGTCTAGAGCCATGCGGTATAATTCGGAATTTGCAGACGGATGGGCAAATACCTTGGCGGGATCCCTGTCCGGCAGGCTGCTGTAGCATTCCATGGCCTTGTTGATGCATTCTATGGCCTGGTCATACCGTTCCGTTACTGCCATCGCCGTACTCTTGAAAAAATAAGCATACATGTTTTGCGGGTTGGCTGCTATCTCGTCGTCGCAATTGTCCAAATTCTGCAGCGTCAATGCGTCGATATCATCAATGTAGCCTTCAGGCATGCGCCATGCGTAAAGGCCTGCGTATATTAAAGTGAAGCTTGGCGGTTCCATATCACGATTATGTTACAGAACCTTTCATACATCCAAATATTGTACATAATCAGCGTCATGTAGAACAGCATTATTCTGACTGATGCATTCTTGCTGGTGGTGTGCGGGCGCATCTGCTCTAGGCATCTGTACGCGGTTTCAATTCCCCATCTGTGCTTGTATTCTTCGGTAACGTACTCCGGCATGTCGGATGAATCTTGGCACATGATGCTTGTCGCAAAAGTGTAATACTTTTCGTCCTCTTCATTGTATACTATGACAAAATTAAACGTAAATTTGATGCCGTCCGGAGATTTCATTGTATATTCGGACACGGCTCCTCTTTTTCCTTCCTGGTGTTCCTTGATTGCTCTGTTTGTGCCCTTGTTTTGAACTGCGGGCATTATGAAATTTTGGCCAAGCTCGCGCAGAGTTTTCATAACAGCTACTGAATAAAATTCCCTGTCCAGCAAAACCATGCGTACTGGAATGCCCATTCTCATGCATTTCTGGACGATTTTACGCACAAATTCGTCATCAAAATGGCCCCGGTCGACCTTGCAGCAAGCAAGATTAAACCTGGTGAACCCCGCAACAATATCGACCGTCATGTATGTTTCAAAAGTGTTGGTTCCGCATGCATCAGAGAATGTCCCTTGGAATCATGAGCTTCCGGACACTGCGGCTCAAGGAGGATCGTCTTGTCAAGGCATTCTACGGCTTGCCGCGTTGTCCCAGAGCTTTCAGCGCCCTGCCTTTATTTTCAAGCGCTTCCTGAAATTCAGGATTGATCCTTAATGCTTCGTCATAGCACTTTACCTCCAAATCATGCCTGCCCAAATGCCATAGGGCGTTGCCTTTTTCATAATAATACATGGCGGTGCCTGGCTCAAGCCTTATCGCCTCGTCGCAGCACCGAACGGCCTGATCATGCTCACCCAGCATGTTCAGCGCCCTGCCTTTGTCATAGTGGAACAGCGGAATAAAAGAGAAGAAATTCAGCGCTGCATCACAGGCTGCTATTGCCTCCCTGTAGCTCTCCGAGTCCATCAATGCATCGCATTTGTCAAAATGGGCGCCCAAGTTCTGCGGATCAATCTCCAGGATGGCGTCGTAGCATTTCACCGCCATATCGTATTTGCCTAAAGCTAAAAGCACGCCGGCCTTGGTGTCAAGGTACATCGTATCACGCGAGTTAATGTCCAGAGAGATATCGCACAGCTTCAGAGCCGGATCGTGCATGCCCAGGCCGGACATTGATTGGGCCTTGCCGCAGTAGGCATCTCCGCTCCTTGAATCAATCTTTAGCGCTACGTCATAGCACGATATAGCCTCATTGTATCTCTCTAAAGCATTCAGTACGTTGCCCTTTCCAACATGCACATCCGCCTTGCTCGCGTCTTCGTCAATCAGGCGTTCATAGCATTTCAGAGCGTCATGATACTGTTCTGCCTTGAACAGTGAAACGGCCTGCTGTTCGCGCAAAACGCGCAGCGTAATCCAAGGATGGCATTTTAGAGCCATCTGGTATAACTCTGTATTTGGAGACGATGGGGCAAAAACTTTTGCGGGATCCCTGTCAGACAGGCTCTGGTAGGATTCTATTGCCTTGTTGATGTAGTACAGCGCCTCATCATGCTGGTCAAAGGGCTGGAGCGCACAGTACTTGAAAAAATACGCATACATGTTTTTTGGGTTGGACGCTATCTCATCAGTGCAGTTGCTCAGATTCCACATCAGCATTGTGCTGAACTCTTCAATGTACTTGTCAGGCATACTCCATGCTTGGCGCGTTTGCGTATATTAAAGTGAAGTCCGGCAAAATCTGTTCCATAACTGCAATTCTGGCGCAATGATCTTGCCGCTTTTTACGCATTCAGGCAGGATCATGGAACAAACTAGTCTGGCATGCGCCAGGATGCAGATTTGATTTGCGCCCCGGCACATCAAAGCATGCAAAGCGGACGCAGGCGCATGAATCAATCTGCTATCGCTGCCTTCTGGAAAGTTGAACTGTCGTTGCGGTACAAAAGCTGAACTGTGCAGAGAAAACAGGTGTATTGTCTATAAAACAGTATATTCCTGGAAGCTAGGACGGCGTGCACGCACTCAAGCTGCCGTACAATGAAGGCAGGCTCTCAATGATGCTCATACTGCCTGACGAGAGAGATGCAATCGAAGAGCCGGAATTAATTATTTCAGCAAAAATGCTGGAGCTGTAGAACAGCACGGTGCCGGCTGCGGTTGACGCCAGGATGCCAAAATTTGGTGTCGGCAAAGCAGAATTCTGGTCTGATGAGTGGTGTTGATCCATTCTGACGCAATTAGCAAGCACCTTGCCCGTATGCCAAGCCGCCGCGCCGGCTGCGCGTTTTGCTGCGAATCTGGAAGATTGCGTTCTGCCAAAGCCGGCAACGCCCTCAAAGCCAGGATGCCGGAATCATGCTTTTCGCACTGCCAGGACACGGTACAGGAGTTTCTGGCGCAGCAGTTTTGCCTAAATCCCTAGTCTGAGCTTTTCATACTCTTCCCTTGAAAGTTCTATCTGGTTGAGGATTTTGCTGATCAGTCCCCTCCCAAGTTTTTCGTTGCCATGCACCAGAACAACGATAATGCGGCCGTCAGTATGGATGTACCTTGCATGATCCCCCAGCTTGATGAATTCTCTCAAAACCAATTTTTCGACGATCTTGCACATCTATTTGCCAGAGACAAGAACGAGTTTCGTCATGCTTGAATTTGTTGTACTCTAACAAATTTCAACGGCTTGACATTTTCATCTTTGCTGCAGGCAGATACGGCTTCTCTGATTCTGTTCATTGCCTCGTCTATTGTTTTTCCCTGCGTGTAGCACCCTGCAATGGCTGGAACCTCTGCCACATACATTCCATCCTCATCCTGTTCTATAGTAACAATGTATGTATTTTTAGCCGCTTCCATATTTTTGGAACTTCTTGCACTTTTTTAAGTCTTTGATGTTGCTCAGCCAAGCAAAATGCGCCGCAGATCAGGCAGAAGCGCAAGGTACACTCAAAGCACGCCTCAAATCGCACCCAACGACAGGATAAAGACGGCTGCTCTGGGTGCGCTTTGCTGAGCTGCATCATCATCACAGGGCTGAAGGGTTTCCATATTTCTATGCCATGCTGAAGCGGCGCCGGTGCGCCGTACCGCTGCGCTAGGCAGCTAAAGGCAGTATGGCGCTAAATCAGAGGCATGCGGGACGGATCGCAGATTTTTCAGCTGCGGCGGCCAGGCTTGGCTTGGCGCATGCCAGTCTGAGATCATGCGCAGCTGTCCAGGAGACGCGCGCGGAGCCGATGCAGTCGGCAGCCCAGGCGCGGCCATGATGCCGGATCTGATCAGCATAGATATTAACGCCGGCCTGCAGATTCAATGCGTGGCAATTTCAGTCCAGAATGCAAAGAAATGGTTTGGCGGAAATCATGCAGTCGATGACGTGTCAATGGATCTTTTGCCCAACAAGGTCAATCTTTTGATAGGGCCGAATGGCTCCGGCAAGACCACCCTTGTCAACATGATATCAGGACTGATGCCGGCGGACGGCGGGAAGATACTGTTCGGCGGCAGGGACATTGCCGGGCTGACGCCTGATGCCATATTCAGGCTCGGCATCATGCGCACATTTCAGAATCCAAGGCTGTTTCGAAACCTGTCAGTGCTGGAAAACCTGCTCCTTGGGCACGACAGCCCTGGCGAGCGGTTTAGAACCGCGCTGCTCTACTCTGCATGGCAAAATTCCGAGGCAGAGTCGCGGAGGCGCGCGATGGAGGTGCTAAAGACTCTCGGAATAGAAGCGCTCAAGGACAGCCTGGCGTACGATCTGTCCGGAGGCCAGATAAAGCTGATGGAGATGGGAAAGACGCTCATGGTAAGCCCCAAGGTCATAATGCTTGACGAGCCGATAGCCGGCATCAACCCGGTTCTGGCTCATAAAATATTCGGCATAATTACAAAACTCTCAAAGGACATTACGTTTCTTGTAATAGAGCACAGGCTGGATATCGCGCTAAAGTATGCGGATATCGTGTTTGCCCTGGGACGCGGCAGCCTCATTGCCCAGGACAGTCCGGAAAAGATTCTAAAGAACCAAAAAGTCGTGGACGCTTACCTCTGAGGCGCAGTGGAATCTTGACCGTGTCCATCAAATCCCTTCGAAGCGGATACGGAAAAAATCAGATACTCCAGGGAGTGGATTTTGAGGCCGGCAGCGGAATAACCGCAATAATAGGCGCCAACGGATCCGGCAAGAGCACGCTGCTCAAATCCATAACCGGACACTGCAATATATTCGGAGGCGAGATCCTTCTAAACTCAAAAAACATTACAAGAACAAAGCCCCACAAGATGCTGGGCCTGGGCGTAAGCTACATGCCGCAGGTCAGCAATGTCTTTGCGGGCCTGACTGTCCTGGAAAACATGAAGGTAAACGATACCGGCGAAGAGGCATTTGAGCTCTTTCCCGTGCTGCGCCGCTACTTGAACAAAAAGGCCGCGCAGCTTAGCGGAGGCGAACGCCAGATGCTGGCAATGGCGATGACGCTGTCTACCAACCCAAAGGTCATACTGTTTGACGAGCCGACTGCCGCGCTCTCGCCCAAGAACGCCAAGCTAGTCCACGAAAAGATTGCCGATATTCGCGCCTCGCGCGACATCTGCATCATAATGGTGGAGCAGAACGCAAAAGAGGCCCTGGCGCTCTCGGATAATGCATACCTTTTCGCCGGAGGGCGGGTTGAATACAGCGGCGATCCGCAAAAGCTGCTTCTCAATCTTGATACGTACCTGGGAATAAAATGACGCTTTACGAAGTAATACTCCTGGACAGCGCAATATACGCATGCCTCCTGGCCGTGCTCTGTACAGGTCTGACTTTGACGTACAAGGTGACAAAGGTGCCGAACTTTGCCCACACATCGTTTGCCGTGCTCGGCATGTACATGGCGCTCATCGTAACCAAGCTGTTCGAGTCAAGCACGTACCTCTCAATGCCGCTTGCCTTTGTGGTGTCGGGCGCTACGGCGTTTGCGCTGTACTATGGCATTCTGCAGGGGCTGCAGAAGAAAAATTCGTCGTACCTCGTGCTGATAATAGCAACGCTGGCGTTTGACTTTATGATGCTGGGCGTTTTGAACATCATAGCCGATGTCGTGTCCGACTATCAGGTGACGTCAAGAGACTTTACGCTGCGAAGCTTTGATGTCATTGTATTTGACGTGCCGGCAGTCCTGCTCGTATCCATTGTTACGCTTGCCGGCATGGTAGGCGGGCTGTACTATCTGCTGTACAGGACCAAGTTCGGCATATCCATGCGCGCCGCAATTGAAAATGCCAGCCTGGCGGAAAGCAGGGGCATCAACATTTACAGGGTGTTTGGCGTGTCGTGGTTTCTTAGCGGCGGGCTGGCAGGCGTGGCGGGCGCGCTGCTCTCCCTGTGGTTTCAGGGGGATCCAAGCCTGGGCATGTTTCTGCTTCCCAGCGTCTTTGCCGGAAGCATAGTGGGAGGCTTTAGCAGCATATACGGCGCCGTTATAGGCGGCATGCTTGTGGGGTTTTCCGAGATTATCGGGACAAGCGTTCTTGCCACTACCATAGGGGCGTGGATTGTAGCGTACAGGCCCATCATTCCGTTTCTGTTTATTGTAGCAACGCTGATGCTCTTTCCAGTGGGCATTGCAGGACTAAGGCGGGGTGCGCGCGATGATTCCTCCTGAGATCGTATTCGTATCCGACCTTTTGGCGATATTTTCGATATACCTTATCATCAACCTGTCCCTGAATCTGGAATTCGGCTATGCCGGAGTGCCGAACTTCGGCAAGGTGCTCACGGTGGCCGCGGGCGCGTTCGTTGTTCCAAGCGTTACGATAAACTTGATTGCCATGGCCCTGGCGCTGGATGCGTCCGGAAACAACATCGTCCTCATATCAATGATGAACCAGGAGCTGGCGCTCAATCCCGGACTTGGCATCGCAGTGTACCTGCTGGCAGGCGCCGTGGCGGTGGGGGCGGGCGCCCTTCTGGGGCTTGTCTCCGCATACCCTGCAATAAGGCTGCGCGGCGACTATCTGGCAATAACGCTGCTGGCATTCGGCGAGGTCATCAGAATAATAGGCATCAACTACACTCCCATTGCCGGCGGAACGCTGGGCATATCGATTCCGGACGCGCTCTCTTTTGCGTCCGAGGATACCAGGTTCATGCTTGCCAGCCTGGTCCTGGGAGGAATAGCGGCAGCCGTATACTTTGTGGTGCACAGGTTTACGGCATCGCCTGTAGGCAGGCTGCTGCGCGCCACAAGGGACGACGAGACTGCGCTGCAAGCCTTGGGCAGGGACACTACCAGAATAAGAATAAAGGTTTTGGTGCTCGGCGGGATGATCGGCGCGCTCGGCGGCCTGCTGTATGCAGCATACATTGAGAGCGTCATCGCATTCGGATACGACAGGCTCAACTGGACTTTTCTTCCGTTTGTCATGGTAATAGTGGGCGGCATGGCAAACAACAAGGGCGTCCTGCTGGGGACGCTGATATTCGTGGCCATACGCAAGCTTGTCGTGTACTATAACGACTTTTTTGTCGATATTGTGCCGTTTGATATCATATGGCTGGACTATCTGGCGCTCGGAGGCATAATGCTGATAGTGCTGCTGTTCAGGCCGCAGGGAATAGTTCCAGAAAAGCCGCAATAGGCAGCAGGGTGCGGCGTTGCGGCAAATGCGGTACGGCATTGCAGAGGCATGCCGCAGCAAGCAATGGTACAGCAGATACACGGCACTACAGATACACGGTACAGCAGGCGCATCTACAAGCTTTTCATGCCGTACAAGATGAAGGCTGCCGAGTATGAATCCCTGCGGCTCGGCTGTGTCCCACATGCACATATAGCTACGCAGAAAAGTTCTTTACAACTTTTGTCGGACAGCCCTAAAAGTACGCCGGCAATTGCAGCTTGAGGCATGAATCATCAGAAATATCTCAAAAAAATACGGGCCAAGAGGATGACAAAACAATGTGCCTGTGGATATTTGCGCGTCGGACATGCCTCATGCCAGGACATTAACGCGGCAATAAAGACTGCCTGCCGGCATTTGTCAGGCTGCGTTATAATCTAGCTTTTTTGGACGGAAAATTCTGCCATCGCTTCAAAACAATCATGACTGCGAAGCAAGCGCATTTTCAGCTGCCGGCAAAAGCAGGCTCCGGATTAATCCGACACCTGAGTCAATTTTTCTCTCAGCAATTCCTTGTCCATGTTTCTAGATGCAAAATTGTTTTTTGCCTCGCTGCCGTCTATAATGTATGTAGACTTTAAAACAGATACAGGATGGTATGACGAACCGTATACGGAAGCATCTCGGCCAAGCAGCATTATGACATTATCGCCTTGCTGCAAGTCTGGAGCATCTGTGTATTTCATTTCAATTCCATCCAGAGAGCCGCCAGCCATAACTACGCTTACAGTATCGCCTTCCTGCACCGATCCTTTTATGACATCAGAAACTTTGAGCATGTACTCGCTGTATATTCTAGGCGGACTGTCCTCGCGCACAATTTTCCAAAATGGCTTGATGTCTATGATTGTGCCTCCCGCAATCAGCTCTGCCCTATTTACTTCTTCTTGCTCAGATACCTCTGCTTCCAGTACGCTTATGCTAATATCTGCTCCGGAATACTGTGCAGCAAATTCTTTGCCGAGCTTGGCCGCCTCATCGGAGTCAGGCAGGATGCTTGGCATGGCTGCTGCAAAAGCTGCCACGATTGCAAAAATGGATATTACTATCTTTCTCTTCATTAATACATGCCTCTTATCGTTGCTCTGTCGTGACTGTTCAGAG
>CAYGAM010000069.1:0-11276 GCA_964347915.1 uncultured Nitrosopumilaceae archaeon
CGACATAATCAAAGATTATTTTTCTTATGCCTTGGGGGGTTTCGATCACATATGTGGGTGGATCACCGCCGTCCAGATTTTGTGTTATCGTATGCATATTATAAATTGAGTTATTTCGGGCGCATGACGCCATAGATGATAACAGTCTTGGATATGTTTCAGCAGGAGGCGCTGCTCAAGCCTGCTGCGCGCGGTCTCTGCTAATCTGCAACCTCCGAATCTTGTCCGAAAATGCTGCGGGAGGCGCCAAGCTTTTTAATTAACTTTTGAAGATATGCAGTTAATTCTTTTACAAACTTTTGAAATTCTTTTTCATTAATTTCTGCCAGCAGCAGATCGCTTTCTTCGTCCGGCTCGTATATTGCGCCTTTTTCTATCAGCTTTGCTTTTGCCTTTAAGTTGGCTCTGTATTTGCTGTAGAGACCAAGGGCGTGATTTGTCTTTTTTATAACGCAGCTCTCAACATCTGCCGGCCTGATGTTCAGTTCTTTTTGAATAAAAAATACGTCAAAAAAATCTCTTGTTTTGATTCCTTTTCTTGTAATCAGCGCCCTGATCTTTTCGCTTAGTATCTCGCTGGCGCTGTAGATATGAAAAGGAATCGCCCTTGAATATTCCAAATATTCCGGGAACAAAGCCTTTAGATCTCCGTTCTCTCGGATGGTGAGGCCGCTTAGGAGTCCCTGCTCAGGCTCTGCGCACATTTTTTCTACAAAATTTATCTGTACTTTGATGAAAAGTTTTTTTGGCAAAACTGCGGAATGATACCACAGCTTGAATGTGCATGTTTTGTTGCTTCCGCCAAGTTCTACATAATTAGCATCGCCCTTTGAATATTTGAAGTCAAGCTTCCTTGCTGACGAAATTTGTTCTAAAATTTTTCCCAGCGTGCTTATGGTCAAAGACAATTCTCTTCTTATCGCCTTTGCTGATTTGTCCTTGAACTTTGACTGATCTTTCCAGGTAAAATCTATATCGTCAGAAAATCTAAAGTAGCCCAGATGATGCTTTATGAGGCATGTTCCGCCCTTGAAGAGGAAATTTTTGAAAAAGAATTTGTCGCCCGCCAGATCCGTTAAAATCTGGTGCAGGATCACGTCTCTCTCGGCCATATGCAGCCGTTCAATTTGGTGCATTGATGAGAGCAGAGCGGTAAAATCCGCGTTAATCATTCAGCAACAACCGCCAATGCAACATCTGCAACTGATTTTGGATAATCTTTAAAATATTTTCTCATCCGCACTTCAGAAATGCCTGCAGTCCAGTCTGCCACTCTCATTATGATTCTTTCCTTGGACATGCCGGCATATCTTGACAGATAAATAAAATCCAAAATAGTTTTTTCAGGATCAGAATAGCGGTATGCTTTTTCCTTTTTTATGCCGGAATTGAACAGCGCCGGGGCAAGCTTTACAAACCTAAACTTGTTTCCTGCCACGGTAATTGGCTTCGCTCTGAATACAGCATCGCTGATTACGTCGTCAACGGTAAAGAATTCATGAGTCATGTTGTTCAGTTTCAATGCAGTATGCAGACCAAAATACCAGTTTTTTACTCCCTTTATCCCAAGCCCTTTGATGATCAGTTCCAGATAATTGTACCTGCGGACAACGCCGAGCTTAAACTCCTCAAGAGTCGTCACGTAAAATATGCCCCGGAATATCCTTATCAGGTACCTCATTTTTGTAAGATAATGCATGGCTGACTTGTAGTCAATTTTGAACGCCCTGCAGTATTCCCCTATTTCTTCTGACGTAACAAATTCCTTCTTTTCCAGCCGTAGCTTGTCTATTATTATGCTTATTCTCATCTTATATCACAATATACCATAAAGTGGTACTTTGCTATATGTATTGCTATGGCCCTCATGAGATTAGTATCAAGACAATCCAAGAACTGGACGGCAGGCGAGATTCATTAGCAAATGAGATGTGAGCTTTTCCTATGTCCTTTTCTATGTCGGACTCCCGCCGTGATAAAATTTTGTCCAAGACTACAGAATGTTATGGCGTCATGCCAGCAGTCTTGCGCCTTTCATCCTATTGCAGGCTCATTGCAGCTGTGACATGTCCTGCATAATGGACAGATTTTCTTTTGCCGCATCGTCATGGAGGACAGGCTTCTCATCGCGTCAGGCTTGGAGGACTTGCTGTCCCGCACTGCACTTAGGCATCAGTGTACATTGAAATTTCCCAGGGCGTGGGTGTTTGAGCAAAGGCCGTATACTCTTTTTGCTTTAGCGTGGAATACTGATCAAGAAAGTCTTTTGTAAACACATCCTCCAAAAAGCCGCGATCGCTCTCAAGCGAGTTGAGTGCGCCCCTGAGCGATACTGGAAGGGAGCCTATCTTGTTTGCGCGCTTTTTTTCAGGCGACATTTTGTATACGTTCTCGTCTATTGGATCGCCAGGGTCCAGTTTCTTTTTTATTCCGTCCAGTCCTGCAAGCAGGAGGGCGGCTTCCAGCAGGTATATGTTTGCAGTAGGGTCGGGAACTCGATACTCTATTCTCTTGCTTTTCTCCTGATTCCTGTTGTACATTGGAACTCGCACGGCAGCAGAGCGGTTTCCTATTCCCCAGCATACGTACACCGGAGCTTCAAAGCCTGGAACCAGCCTCTTGTACGAGTTTGTGGTAGGGTTTGATATCGCGCACAGGGCTCGCGCATGATCCAGTATTCCGCCTACATAGTATCTGCCTGTCTGGCTCATCTGGGATATTTCATCATCAGGGTCAAACATGATGTTGGTTTTGCCGTTCCACAGGCTTTGGTGGGTATGCATGGCAGAGGCGTTGTCTCCGAATATCGGCTTTGGCATGAATGTTGCAACCTTGTTTCTTCGCTTTGCCTTTACCTTTACTACATTTTTTACCGTAATCACATTGTCGGCCATGGCAGTCATATTGCCGTATGCCAGATTGATCTCGCACTGGCCCGATGTTGCGACTTCGTGGTGCTCTGCTTCGATCTCTATTCCAAAGTACTTGTAGAGCTCGTCGCATACGTCCTTGCGGAACGACTCCAGAGTATCCTTGGGCTGCGACGGATAGTATCCCTCCTTGATATCTATCGCCGTGCTGATGTTTCCCTTGGACCATGGCGACTCTTTTGATTCTATGGAATAGCCAGATCCGCCGTAAGAGTGCGTTGCGGCATACGGCGACGGATAGACATTGATCGCATCAAATACAAAGAACTCGATTTCGGGGCCCCAGTTTGTGTGCGTTACTCCTATTTGGCTGATCTTCGCTGCTGCCTTGTGCACTATGCCCCGCGAGTCTCTGTTGTACCTTGAGCTTGCAGAAGCGTTGCTCTCGTAGAGGTCGCAGATCATGCGGGCATTCTTTCTGTGTCCGTTGTCATAGTCGGGTGGCAGAATGCGGAACGTATCAGGATCAGGCTTTAGTATCATGTCTGACTGGTTCACGGGCTTGAAGCCCACAATTGAGCTTGCATCAAGCTTTTCAAGGCCGTGCCTAAAGCTGTCCTCGCTTATCGCATATGTCGGCATGCCGACTCGATGAAGCTCGCCAAAGATATCAACAAACCAGAAATCTATGAACGTAATATTCTGCTTCTCAAAAGCGTCAAGAACTTCGCCTGCATCCAATAATTAATTTGATTTGTGAGTCATTAATGTGTGTATGTACGGAGAATTACGCAAATACCATACATATCGCACATCATAGAGCGGGTGCGGCATTGGCGGCTTGGCGGCATTGGCGAAAGCCGCGCAGTAACCGCAGACGCAGGCAGAATCCCAAGTTCGCACGCATGTAACAGCATGAATGATTTTTATTGTAACATGAAAAGCATGTTCAGAATGCAGCATTTCCCAAAGCAGTCCGATGCAGGCAGTTTGAGCGATGCCGTACTTGCAGGAAGCGAGATGATAATACCCGACACCAACATATTCTTTGACCTGACGCGCGTTAGGATTGGCGGCAGGAGTTCGCTTGATGCAAGGACGGCCAGGTACATTGAAAAAAACATCGGCAGGGTGTACATGCTGGACTGGGTGGAGACAGAGTTTCGCGACGAGTGCGCAAAGCGCGACGACTGCGGAAACATGCTGTGGGGATTCAATGATCTTTACAACAAATGCATCACCAACAAAAAATACGGGTCATACAAGCGGTACGAGCGCGGAGATGGATTTGACGAAGGTTCTGACGGGTACAGAGAATGCGAGAGGATGTTCAAAGAATATCTGGACAGCGTATCGCGCGACAAGAGAAAAGAGGACGAGTGGCTCTGGCGCAAGACGATGTATTTTATGAGCAGGTACGACAGGCTGGAGCCGCAGCACAGAATAGCGCTTGACAGGTGCGCGCATCAGCTTGACAAGTACCTGGTGCGCGCCGATGCAAGCATCGGCGAAAAGTACGCGATGTTCAGCAGCATATACAGCAATGCCAGCAAGATGCGAAGCTGCATACTAAAGGACGAAGTTTCCAGAAATGCGATGCGCGACTGGGTGCGCGCGGAGATACGCAACGACATGAAGATTGTAATTCACTGCATACTGCTGGCCAGGCTTGCTCCGCATGAGAAGATGGTACTGCTCTCCAACGACTACGATGTGCACACCGTACTCAGGGAAGGCGCAAGGCAGATGGATCAAGGCAATCTGAGGATACTGGACGTACAAAAGTTCAAGAACGCGGTCTGATCAGGCAGGCTCTGCGGTGCAGGATGCAGTATGAAATGTGGTACGATGTACGGTACGAGGCGTGATATTATGCGTCGCGGCGATGAAAAGGTCTTGCATTATGCAGAATATTCGCGTTGCCGCGCCGCAGCTGGACGCGCATGCTTCTGAATCTGCGTCCGAATAACCGCTTTGAAAGCAGGAACTCGGTCAAGTTGCCGCAGAGAAAATATCAGCGTTCGCGCAGAATGCAGGATTTTTGCGGCGCCTTGCATTGAACAAGGCTTGGTTATTTTAGGACTAGCTTGGTTATGCAGGGTGTTGCGCGTTCCAACTTGTCCTAATTCTTATCCAGCTTTCTGGCTCCGGAATACTTTGTCGCAAGCTCGTCTTCAAAGAAGAATTTATCCTCAAATGCCGGCCGAAGATCGTCAAGCCAGATTGCATTCTCGCTGTACTTTGCAAAGAACGGCCTTTGAACCCAGTTCGGGTTTCGTCCTTGGAGGAATCTTAGGGCAATTACCTTTTCGCCCGCAATTGTCGGAATGCCGTCTATCTGCACCTTGCCTGGCGTGGCAGACATGCTCGGGCCCCTGACGGTTCTTCCCAGTCCGCTTACACGCCTGTACGCCTCTTGAAATATTCGATAGGCGCGGACCAGCGGCACGCCGAAATAGTGCTGCGCGCCCGTATCCCGCACTACAAACATATAGTACGGAATGCAGCCCAGCCGAACCTGCTCTCTCCACACCTCTGTCCAGACATTGGCGTCGTCGTTGATGTGAGTAAGCAGCGGCGACTGCGTTCTAATTTCTGCTCCCGTGAGCTTGACTGCCTGTATGGCCTTTTTGACTGCCGGAGTTGAAAGTTCGACATGATGGTTAAAGTGGGCCATGAGCGCCAGATGCTTTCCCTTGGCTGCAACCCGCTCAAATATCTCCAGCGTATCTTGCGCATCGTCGTCTGTCAGAAACTTGTACGGCCAGTATGCCAGCGCCTTTGTTCCTATTCTAATGGTTCTAAGGTTTGGAAGGTCGGCTTCCAGCAGAGCGTCCACATATGTTTTGAATATGCGCGCCTTCATAATCATCGGATCGCCTCCGGTAAACAGGACATCAGATATTTCCGGATGCTCTGACACGTACTGCACCAGCTGATCCGCCTCCTTCATTGCAAATTTCATCTCGTCCATTCCTACAAACTGCGGCCACCTAAAGCAAAAGCTGCAGTATGCATGGCATGTCTGGCTCTGGCTTGGGAAGAACAGGCATGTCTCCTTGTACTTGTGCTGCATCCCGTAGAGCTTTGTTCCGTCACGGAGTACGGGCACATTGAGTTCCAGCTGTCCTGCAGGATGCGGATTTAGCTGAAGCCTGATCTCGTTTGCAGTCTCGGCTATTGCCTTGCGGTCGGCGCCGGACTTGAGCGTCTGCGCCATCTGTTCAAAGTGGCGCTCTTTGAGCATGCCCTTTTGCGGAAATGTCAGGACAAAGATTGGATCGTTTGGTATGTTGTTCCAGTCTATCAGCTGCTCTATTACGTAGTTGTTTGCCTTGAACGGAAGCACATTGCCGACTACCTCCATTTCAAACTGCTGCTCTTCCGTTAGTTTTTGAATCTGCGGCAGCTTTCTAAAGTTGGCCAGCGTGTATGACGAAATAAGTGGAGACTGATCTTCGCTCCATACTGACTGCTGCATTGTCATATGGTATCATTCCTGCCGCCCTTTGTTAAATATTTGGCGCGACATGGTCGAGTTTCGCAGTCTCAATTTTTTTCATTAAAATACGCTCCGGAATGCAAGATTTGGACTGCAGAATGCAGAATTTTGATCTGTTTCGGCAAAATGCCGTACATTTTGCAAAATGCCAGAATTATGCGGCATGCCGGCGCGGCATGGATTCTTCAAGATGCAGCGCAGTCCGGAAGATCTTTGTTCAAGTCTGCAGTGGCGGCCGTTTTTTGGGCTATACTCCCGCTTCAAAAGACTGATAGTCAAAGCTAAACGGAGCCATTCCATACCAGTCGCCTCCCTCAAAGAACATTTTGATTATATCCTCAAGCCTTTTGGTGTCTGATTGGGCAATGTGCTTGAAGCGGCAGGCCGGATCGTCGCAGTACGCAGGAGTATCAAGATTCCATAGATCATCCCCTGTTCTAAGAATGTGCAGTGAATTGAAGTTTTTCTGGTTGTAAAATACGATCCATGCATACGCGTTATTCTTCTCAGCATCACCGGCGGGTACAAGAGACATGGTTTCGGCCAGCGCTGTTCCCAGATCAGCGGGCGCCAGCTTGCTTGGATCAAACGGCACGGCGTCTCTCATTCTTCCCTTGCAGTAAAAAATTTCCAGATAATCAGCGTCTGTTGTCTGGTCAGGCTTCTCAATTTCGTCCGGCGGCCTGGACGCTGGAGGCTTTAGGACGGGCTTTTGATCTGCCGGCATGGGAATTAAATTCATGCCGTGCGTCCTGTTATGAGCCATGCTGCGCATTATGCTTTGGCGTATTTTAGTTTATGAAAATGCCCTGTCTTGTTCCCCGACTTTAGTACGTTCCGGCGCCAGGCTTCCATGCCGCTGAGAGTCTGCAGAGGATGCAGTCCCAAGCACGGCGGCATTCGGCATTGCATTTTGAAGCTGCGATGCAGTGCGTGCAGGCGCTTATTGCGGCGCATCTTGTCAGAGTGATATGCAAAAGCGGGTACGCTCTAGCGTCATAGCCTGCGAAACTAAAAACAATGGTCCGCTCCAGCGGCGGCTGCCTCATTGTAGTAATCGCAGTTGAGGCATATAGTCCATTCCCTCCACTTGTAATGCAGTGCAGATTTTTTGCACTTTGGACATCTTTGCTGCCGGCGTTCGACTAATCGCGTAAGAGCCTCTTTAATCTCCCTTGTCCTGCTTTTTCCATATGCGGCAATCAGCTTCCTGGCTACAACCCTAATTATCCAAGCCAGTGTCAAAATCGGCACGATGACAACAAATGCGATGACAAGCCCGACTAGTATCAATTCTATCGCCATGCATATGCCATGTACTGCATCACATATAACCCAAAAACGGCGCATGCAGATGCCTGGCCCTGCATGACTTTATTCCTAAAATGAGCCGGCTTGCGCATGGGCCGGACAAAAGAGGCAGGCTCTTGCCGCAGCGTACTGTAGTTCAAAATTTAAAGAACGCCTTTGATTCTATTCTCATATTGAATGATGTTACAGTTCTTGCAGGCTCGGCGTCTTTTGATCTTGCCAAAAAGATTGCCCGAAAGATTGGCGCATCGTTTACCGGCGCCAAGGCTAAAACGTTTCCAGACGGCGAGGTCAAGATCACGCTTGGGTCAGATATCAAGGGCGGAAGGGTCGTGGTAATCCAGTCCATGCATCCTCCCGTAGACTCTAATCTAGTGCAGGCGCTGCTCATGATATCAAGGGCGGCCGAGTCTGCATCGGATGTTACGCTGGTCGCGCCGTACCTGGGCTATGCAAGGCAGGACAGGGCGTTTCTGCCCAGGGAGATTGTTACAATAAAGGCCGTTGCAAAGGTTCTCAAGGCGGCAGGCGCGTCCAGGCTGATTACAGTGGACATTCACAGCAATGAGGCACTGGGGCATTTTGCGTTTCCTGCTGCAAGCGTTTCCGGCACCGCTGCGCTTGCAAAGCACTTTGCAGGGGCCGATCTGCGGGATCCCATAGTAGTCTCGCCTGACTCAGGGGGCGGGGAGCGCGCGCGCAAGTTTGCTGATATCTGCAAGTGGGACAGCATCGCGCTGGAAAAAAACCGTGACAGAAGAACTGGAAGAGTCAGCATATCAACGCCGCGCCTGGACGACGTCAGAGGCAGGGACATAATGCTAGTTGACGACATGATCAGCACGGGCGGCAGCATGATAAAGTCCGCCGAATTTCTCAAATGGTGCGGCTGCGGCGATATCCATGCCGCAGGAACGCATGCGCTGCTGATAGGAGACGCGGCAGAGCGGATGCGGGCGGCAGGCATATCCGGCATAACGTGCGCAAATACCATCCCAGGCCCCCACAGCACAGTGGATGTGTCATCCGCGCTTGCAGCAGAGCTCAAGAGTATGGCTCTTCTGGAATGACGCCTGGCCAGGCATATCCATAAAACCCGGCTCCTTGTATCATACAGCATACTTGAAGATTGTATTCCTGGGAACATCAAGCGCCCTTCCGACCAGAGAGCGCGGGCTCTCATGCACATGCATAGTGCGCGAAGGGCAGGTGCTGATGTTTGACGCGGGCGAGGGCGCCCAGACGGCGTACCTCAAGGCGCGGCTCGGATGGAACAGGCCGATGAAGATCTTTATCACGCACATGCACGGCGACCACTGCATAGGACTTTTAGGACTGCTGCAGAGCATGTCCATGAGAGGCAGGACGAAGCCTCTGGAAATTTACGGGCCCATGGGCGTAGACGAGTTCGTATCGGCAAACGTCAGGATACTCAGGTTCGGCCTCGCGTTTCCCATAATGATAAGGGCGGTAGAAGAGGGAGAGATGCTGGACGGGGGCAGCTATGCTGTCTCGGCATGCAGATCGGCCCATGCCATTGAATCCTACGCGTACCGGCTGCAGGAAAAGCCGAAGCGAAGATTCAGCAGGGAGAAAGCAATGGCTCTCGGCGTCCCCGAAGGCAGGCTGTGGGGCAGGCTGCAGCGGGGCGAGGATGTCAAGGCGGGCGGGCGCGTCGTAAAGCCGGACGATGTCATGGGAGAGCCGCAGCGCGGCAAGGGCATCGGCATATCCGGGGACACCAGGCCGACGGACGAGCTGAAGAGCTTTTTTTCAGAGTGCGACTGGCTGGTATTCGACTCTACATTTGCGGACAGCTTGAAGCAGCAGGCTCTTGCAAAGTTTCACTCTACTGCCAGGGAGGCTGCCGTTCTTGCAAGAGACGCAGGAGCAGTTCATCTCATACTGACTCACTTTTCTGCCAGGTATGACGATGTGCAGCAGCTGGTTGACGAGGCGGGGAGCGTTCATGGTTCTGTTTTGGCAGCAAAAGATCTGATGGAGATTGATGTCTGAAAGAGCGGCGCGCGCAATCAGGGATGCGGAAAGGTTTGCATTTGTTACCGGCGCAGGCATCTCTGCTGAGAGCGGAATTCCCACATTCAGAGGCAAAGACGGCTACTGGCGAAATTATGACGCGATGAAGCTGGCCTCAATTGACGCGTTTTACGAGAATCCCAGGCTTGTGTGGGAATGGTATCAGGACAGGCGGCGCGGCATGCTTGCAGCAGAGCCGAATGCGGGACATTACGCCATAGCAGAGATTGAGCGGCGCAAAAGCGCGGCAGTTCTGACGCAGAACATTGACGGGCTGCACCAGCGCGCCGGCAGCCGCAGGGTAACGGAGCTGCACGGCAGCATAATGAGGACAAAATGCACCGAGTGCGATTTCATGGAAGATGCGGCATCAGACTATGCAGCGCTTCCGCCAAAGTGCAGGTGCGGCGCCAATCTTCGGCCCGATGTAGTGTGGTTTGGTGAGGACCTGCCGCAGGACGCGTGGAGGCTGGCAGTAGCGGAATCCAAAAGCTGCGATGTCATGGTCATAGCTGGAACATCGCTTGAGGTGTCTCCGGCAAACATGCTGCCGCATTATGCCGCGCAAAACAACGCCCTGCTGATTGAGATAAATCCGCAGGATACTGCCATGTCAGGGATGATGGATTTGTGCGTGCGAGAGCGGTCCGCAGCCGCGCTCCCAATGCTGGCGGAAATTGTCAGGACATGAGTTTACTGGACATCGTACTCTCGCGCGAACTGCACATTGCCGTGCTCTTGGTGCGATACTGATACGGATACGGTAACCGAGTCGTCCGCTACTTCAAGGTCGGGCGTGGTAAGCGTCGAGCACTGGCACTGCCCGCTGAATATCTGGCCTCTGCTGTCGCTTATTTCAAGCGTGACTTGGTCGGTCTGCTCTAGCGTATCCTCGTACACTATTGTTATTGTGCCGTCGGCATTCTCGTTCATTTCCAGCCGCAGCGACTCAAATTCCAGGCTCTGCGTATCCGAGCCTGGCGACGTCAGAACATCCAATACGCCGGTTATTGTTCCAAATGGATCGCCTGCCGGATCCTGGGTCTCATCGTCAATGTCGTCTATCTTATCCGCCGCATCCCGCACTCCTTCGGTGGTGGTCTGAACCATGCTCCTGTCCACTGATACGTCTGGAATAAGATGCGGGTAAAAGTAGGCTATTGCTGCTATTGCTACTCCTATCAGAATCAGCTTGCCGATCATTATACGTTATAGTATGCGCGCTGTTTCAGTATAAAGTTTGTTTTATGCTGCGCGACTGGAGTCTGTCTGATTTGCGCAAACGGGCTCAGGGTACGCATGAAGGAGAGGCGGCCTCAACAGGCTACGCAATTCCAATTTTTCACAAGTTCATTCCAAGACGAGATTAGGGCCTGATGATGCAAGATTTTGATCTGCTTCGGCAGAATAGTGCGTTGTCACAAAATGCCGGGGGTGTGTAAAGGCCAATTTGGTGCTAATTTTAGTAAAAAGATTTAAGGCTGACTAACAGATGTTTAGATCTATTATCCTGAAATCAGTTCGCTATATAAAGAGCAACTTAGAAAAACGGTATG
>CAYGAM010000070.1:0-11264 GCA_964347915.1 uncultured Nitrosopumilaceae archaeon
TATATCATCACTTCAAAGCCAACTGTCCCGAAAAGTACATTTTCATCTACTGTTCTTGCCTGCTGCTGCGCTTCATCTTTGCGTCTTGCCTGTTCATAAAATGGCCTAAAATCCACGCGCTATATGCTCTTCGCCAACTTTGAAATTAGAGTTTGGACAGCAACATGCGTCATAGAATGCGTTTAACAGTAGTTACAAATGTGCTAGTTTCGGGACAGTAGTATCTTGAAGCAATGTCCGGGCTTCCAGTCCGAAAGCGCTATATATGGGACAATCTCAGCTTCCTTCATGAAGAGCAAGAGGAATAACAAAACAGGCGCGCAGAAGCATTGCATGAGATCTGGCACCGTCCGTTTCAGATGCTGCATGATGCGCTCAAGTTCCTTGAACTGAATTTTTCTGCAAGATATAATGCAGTATGGGAACCCGAAGACGCGACCCGCATGGTTGCCGGCATGTCCATGTATTCCACATGCGCAAATGGGACGTCAAAAATACTTAATGGCCTGCTACCCGATGACAGCGCGGCGAAAGGAGCTCCCAGTTCAGAGTGGCTTCTTAGCAGAATACGAAAAGTGAAATTGCCTGAGATTATAAAGAGATGCGATGCAATGCTGCAGCATATGGCAGCAGAACCTGTTGAATCTGCGTTTGACATGCTTCGAAAGGCCGGCATCCCTGTCATTATTGCAATGGATGAAACCCTGATGCCCAGGTACGGCAAGCACAAAAACACGAAACATACGAAAAAGTCAAAGCCCAAGGATGGAACCGTCCATTTTGAAGCGTATTACACATGCAGGCTAATAATCAAAGGAGCGGCGGCAGTTCATATCAGCATCATCAGGGCGGTCAAAGGCGACAAACAGGCCGATCTTGTGCGTAAAATGCTCCAAGACTGCATTGATCTGGGCATTCCGGCGATGCTTGGAGGAAAGCGCAGTACCGTCCTGCTTGACAGAGGATTTTATTCCGTGGATGCCATGTCCGCCATAAATGATGCCGGATTTGCATTCATCATGCCTGCTGTCAAGAACGGTACAATAAAGGATGCAATAAATGAGCATGCAAATGAGAAAAGGACTGCCGTCTCACTGCACACGGTGAAATCGGCAGAAGGTAAAGAGTTTGCATTCCGGCTGATCATCAATGAAAACCCAAGAAAGATAAACTCGGACAACATAACCGACAGATATTATGTTTTTGCAACCACGCTAAAGTGCAAAAGATACGACGAGCTGCTGAAATACGTGCCCCGCGAGTACAGAAAGAGATGGGACATAGAGACTGGATACCGATGCGTCAAGAGCATCAGGCTAAAGACAACCAGCCTGAATCCCACCACTAGCCATGCGCTGTTCTGCATATCGCTCGTAATTGCCAACATTTGGATGGTGATCAGAAATTCGTTCAAGATAAAGGCGCGGCGCATCATACTAAAGGAGATGCTGGCCTATGCATTCTCTGACGCGTGCGGTTCTGTACTGCAGGATGCCGTTGCGGGCAAACCCAAAAGCGGATTAAAGCGCGAGCCCGGCTAGCAGTGTCCTAAAACTAGCACATTTGTAACTACTGCTTAAGCCGTATTCTTCAAACATATTTCATGGAATCTGCCAAAGAAGTGACGGTCAGCAGCACAAGCGGCAAGCCTCTTGCCGGCAAAAAATCAGTCGAAAAAAACGTCACAGACGGTACGGCAGAGACGCAGGAAGAGTTCATAAAAACTCGGGAATGTTGGAAAGCGGGATTAACTGCCGTGTTAGAAGCATCACGCAATGGAAATGTTCTAAAAACTCCCGATGATTTGCGGCCGCGGACTCGGCAGGACAGCAAACCCGCCCCGTTATCCTGCATGGATGACAAGATGACAAGCCGCTGCCATGAGCTGTCATTGCAGATAAATGACATGAAGAGCAAATTAGGCATGCCGCCGTACCAAGAAATAGCAATCTTTGCAAGAAAAGTATTTTCAAGCATGCCGGTGGTCAATAGCGTATCATGCAAGATGATACCGTCAGGCATTATACTCATAATAGTTCGCAAGGAAAAAAGCATGGCGAATGTCCTAGATCAGATTTATGATGGGACGGCAAAATTAGAAGCGTTTCCAGATACATATTTTGAACGGTGGATACTGAGCACAACCGAAGTTCAAAAAAATCTTTTGTGGGACAGTACGCTAATTTATTGACATGACTGATGAAAATCATGACTGGCATGCGTCGCAAAGCCGGCACAACAAGAATTGTTCATGTGACATTGCAGTAAAGCTGCAAAACACATATCCGGACTGGGAAATAACAACTCTGTCTTGCTCGGCACTGCACATCATCAACGAATATTTTGTTCAAAACAATATACCCAAGCCGAGAAATCATCTGCAAAGCGGCAAACTGATCAAAAAAGATCTCAGTCAGATTGATTTAGAATGCCAAAAGCTGTACGATATGAGCATCAAAGCAAGATATCAGTCAAGCTGCATCCGCATAACTCCAAACGATGTGCAGCGGCCAACGACTGCTTCAATAAAATATCATCATATGTCAACTCAAAGCTTTGATCAGCGGGCCTGGGCTCATGCTAAAATGACGCGGCGCCCGACTCAGAACGGCAACCTGCGCTGCGGCATAAAGACAAAACTGCATCCCAGCCCTGCAGGATCCGGATCTTCTTCAGCTGCGTTCAAAATTCTGGCCGCGCCTTTGCGCAAAAGGGTCGCCGGGCATCCGTCATGCCCGTGAAGCTGGCAAAATTCTGAATCCGGCAACGGGATCCGGGCTGCCCTTCCTGCCGGCAGGGCGCTGCAGTATGCTTGAATGCCAGGCTTGAGAGAAATCGGCTCGATCAGAGTGCAATGCCGGAATTGAACAGTCGTGCGTTGCATGGCTTGCGTAAAAAATTGAGCTGTTTGTCAATTAAATTTCACCCATCAGGCAAAGTGCAAAGATGCAGAGTATATGGCATGAAGATGATGGAACTCATGGAAAAGCTGGACAGAAATCCGTACCATCCAGTCAGACTGCGCGACTATCCCAGAATATTCAACTTTAAGATTACGCGAAGCGGCATCGTGTACTTTGAGCGCCTCCAAAAGGAGCTGGAACTGGGCAACGAACTCTCAGACAGGGAAAACCTATACCTGGGAATGCTGCATTTGGGATACGCCATGTCAGCGTCAAGTCCCGAGGAGTGCAAAAAATGGCAGGCATTCATGTTTGTCATAGGCGACAATGCGGATGCGGAGGTGCCGGATATCGAAAATACTCTGGCGCAGATGGGCTGCATAGAGGAAAATCCCCAGTACAACCCCAAGCTGTACAAGGCTCATCTCGCATGGAAGCGGGCGATTCTAGACGACGTAGACAGCATGTAGATGCAGTAATACGCCTGATGCGGTTTTTGCAGGAGCGGAAGATCCCCCAAGCCGCGCCTGTTCATCTGGCTCGACTTGTGGGCGCGCCCTCTCCCGCGCATGCTCCTGCCGGTCCAAGCAAAGGCGCCAGTGCGCGCGTCTCCGGCTTTGCGGCGTATGATGCTGGACAGAGTGCGATGCTGAACAGAGCACCGTACCGTACAGAGCGCGTCCATGTCGCGGCGCC
Organism: uncultured Nitrosopumilaceae archaeon; assembly: GCA_964347915.1. Lineage (GTDB taxonomy): Archaea > Thermoproteota > Nitrososphaeria > Nitrososphaerales > Nitrosopumilaceae > CAYGAM01. The sequence goes on from CAYGAM010000070.1 coordinate 3,600, forward strand.
CAATTTTTTCATTTATGCTTCTGCAATACCCCTACAGTTCGTACCGCGAATGCTAGCTTTTAGACGGGCGCTTTTTTGACGTATTCATGTACAGGTCAACCGTGCCGCTGCCTATCGGTATGTTGCTGCCTACGATTACATTCTCTGTTACGCCGCGGAGCTGCTCAACCTCGCCGCCAAGGGCCGCATGAGCTATGGTAGGTACGGTAATCTCAAATGCCGCCCTGGCAAGCACGCTGTCCTTGGTGCCGGCTATTCCGTGCCTCCCTATCTGCTGCAGCTTGCCCTGAGAGCACATGAGATCGGCCACCAGCATAATGTACCGTATGTCAACCTCCAGGCCCTGGTCCTCCAGCGTTGAGCGTATCTCGTTTATCAGCGCGTTTCTGGCAGCTTCGATTCCCAGCGTTCCCGCAATCTCAGAGACATTGTTTGTCCTGATCTTTTTGACGTCAATGCCTGCCACTTCAAGCACCTTGGGCAGGTTTGATCCCGTAGTCTGAATTACCCATTCCTTGTCCTTTTGCACAAGAGTGATGCGCTCAATATCCGTTACGCCCTTGACTGTCGTGCCCAGGATCTTGTTTTTGAGGGTGATTACGGTCTGCGCATCAGACTCTTCAACCAGATTCAGTATGAGCTGGTCGGTCTTTTTCTCCATCTTGAACTTTTTGTTTGACGCAAGGACTGCGGCCACATCGTCTATCGTGCATCCGCGGCTGCGCATCTTGGAGACGCTCAGATTCAGGACGATGTGCGTCCCGTAATCCGTCGGGCTGTCCAGTACGAGCTGGCCTATCTTGGTCTTGAGTACGTTCTTGGCGATATCCACTGCGCGCTCTCTTGATTCTCGCGATTCGTCGTCAAGATAAATGTCCATGGTCGGCGTTACGGGCTTTTTGCGCGCATCCACCAGCTCGATAAGCCTGGGCAGTCCCAGCGTAACGTTCCTCTCACGAATCCCCGCAAAGTGGAATGTTCTCAGCGTCATCTGCGTTCCAGGCTCGCCTATGGACTGCGCGGTTACAATGCCTACTGCCTGCCCCGGCTCAACTTTGGCCTTGTTGTAAAGGTCCAGCCCCTTTTTGCACACCTTTTCGACTCCCGCCTTGCTCAGATCCGACTTGTGCAGGGCATCTGTTACAGTTTCTTTGAGCTGTATGTTGAATGTTGCAGTATATTTTGCCGCAAGCTTGTCAATCTCGGCAGCGGACGCCTTTGATCCCGAATCCACGATGGTCTCTGAGTCTATCAGCCGGTGCACGTTGAACGCCTTGCCGTGATCGCTCTTTGCAACGTCAATTCCGTCCTCGCCGTACAGGAACTGTATGATGTGCCCGTGCGGATCCCGCACCGTGCCATCGTACTCTAGCCGAATGTGCTCTAGCGCGTTGATAAGGCGGCGCTGCATGTAGCCGCTCTGCTGCGTTCTGACGGCAGTGTCCACCAGTCCCTCGCGTCCTGCCATTGCATGGAAGAAAAACTCCATTGCGGAAAGCCCGTCCCGATAATTGGACTTTACAAATCCGCGCGCGTCCGGATCATCGTCGTCCTCCCTAAAGTGAGGCAGAGCCCGGTTGTTGTATCCCTTGACCAGCCGCTGCCCGCGTCGGGACTGCTGCCCCAGAGAGCCTGCCATCTGTCCTATGTTGAGCGCAGAGCCGCGCGCCCCCGTCGTTGCCATTATCTTGGCAGGATTGTTTGCGTCAAACGAGGTGTCGGCAAACGATCCCGCATTGTCGCGGGCCTTTGATAGTTCGTTTACAATCTGAGCCTCTAGCGCTTCGGCGGGCGAAAGTCCGCGGCTGACGCTTAGCGTGCCTTCCTTTGCCTGCTTTGTGTACCGCGCAACCATGTTGTACGACTGCCGTATGCCGCTCAGTATGTCCTTGCGCGTAGCGTCCGATATCTCAAGATCCCCGTATCCGTAGCTGAATCCGTAATGCGTGATAAACTGCTTTGCTATGACCAGTATCGAATTGAGAAACGTCTTGGCCTGCGCGTTGCCATAGTCCTTGGCTATTCTGTGCAGGACGCTCTCCGGCTCTTCAGCCCCTATCGACGACTTGTCTATGACTCCCCGAATCAGCTTGCCGTTCTTTATTACAACATCCTTGGGCTCGCCCTTTGTTCCCTTGGACCACTTGGAGGTCATCACATAGTTAAAGTCGCCCGGAAGAAAGAGCGAAAAGAGCTGCTTTCCAGTGTACAGTTTGCCATGATCGGGCCTGGGAAGGCTGCCGCCGTATCCTCCCAGCATTGCCAGGTTTGAAAACTCCTGCACGGTAAGAAGGGTGTCGTCCCTGGTCAAAAGGTACGCTCCTGTAACAAAGTCGCGCAGGCCGCCTATTATCGGCCCGCCGTACCTGGGCGATATCAGCTGATCCTGGACACGCATAAGCAGAATGGCCTCCGCCCTTGCCTCTTCGCTCTGCGGCACATGCAGATTCATCTCGTCCCCGTCAAAGTCTGCATTGTACGGCGGGCAGACCGACGGATGAAGCCGGAATGTCTTGCCCGGCAAAACCCGCACATAGTGGGCCATTATCGACATTTGGTGCAGCGACGGCTGCCTGTTGAACATTACAATGTCGCCGTTTAAAAGATGCCTCTCTATCAGGTATCCTTCGCTGAGCGCCTCGGCAATGGCCGTGCGGTCCTCTACAAAGTCCAGCCTGATCTTGACCTTGTCGGTTCTTACAATGTAGTTGACTCCCGGATACTGGTCTGGTCCGTTGAGCACCAGCTTTCTCATCCGTTCAATGTTCCATTTCGTTACAATTTCCGGTATGGTGAGCTTTTTTGCCACCTGTACTGGCACGCCTACTTCGGACAGATCAAGGTTGGGGTCGGGCGAGATGACCGTACGGCTGGAAAAGTCCACCCTTTTTCCAGAGAGCGAGCCTCGAAACCTTCCCTCCTTGCCTTTGAGCCGCTGCGTCAGCGTCTTGAGGGGCCTGCCCGAGCGGTGGTGCGCCTGGGGTATTCCGGACACCTCGTTGTCAAAGTATGTCGTGGTATGGTACTGCAGCAGGTCTACCAGATCCTGGACGATAAGAGGCGGAGTGCCGGACTCTTTGCTCTCCTTGAGCCGCTGGTTGACCCGAATGATATCCACAATCTTGTGCGTGAGATCGTCTTCCGAGCGGATGCCGGTCTCCAGTATGATGGACGGCCGGACAGTTACCGGGGGCACGGGCAGCACCTGCAGCACGAACCATTCCGGCCTGGCCGTCGTAGGATCATACCCCAGCAGAACCAGATCGCCGTCCGATATCTTGGTAAACCGTTCCCGTATGGTAATAGGCAGCAGCCGGTGCTCGCCCAGCTCCGACTTTTCAGCAAACGTGGTGGGCTTTGTAAATATCAGCGGATACTGCGTCGTCCCGCAGTGCGGGCAGTCCTCTGCCTTGCGGGCCTTGTCCACTATCTCATCCGGAATCTTCTTCTGCGAGACTATCGTATATGCAGCCTTTTTCCGGCGCACGATATCAAACTGCTCCAAGTCCTCCTGCGGCACCTTGATGCGCGAACATGCACGGCATGTTGAGAGCAGCAGCTTGTGGATGTTTTCGATGAATGCAATATGCAGCACGGGCTCTGCAAGTTCGATGTGGCCAAAGTGTCCTGGGCATCGCGCCGACATGTTCCCGCATGTCAGACACTTTTGTCCCGGCTCCAGCGTGCCGAGCCTGCCGTCCATCAATCCGCCCTGGACTGCCATGCCGTCCTCGTCGTACGTCTCAGGAGCCGTAATCTCGGCTGCGGAATACTTGCGTATTTCATTCGGCGACCAGACTGAGAACCGTATTGCGTTTATTGATTTTTCAACGGCAAAGGACATTATACCTTCTCCTTTACCAGCAGCCTGGGCGCAACATTGAGGCTCTGCATCTCCTGCAGGAGCAGCTTGAACGCATATGCTGCCGATATTGACGAGACCTTGGCCTTGTCTCCGCAGACGCGGCAGACAAGCCTTCTCTGCTTTGCGTCATGGTACGCAATCAGCCCGCACCTCTCGCAGACGTGAACATCCGCCCTGTCGGACTCGTCCAAGAGCCTGTCCTTTAGTATCATTGACGCGCCGTAGGCAATAAGGCAGTCGCGCTCCATCTCGCCGAATCGAAGGCCGCCTCCGCGCGCCCTGCCCTCCGTAGGCTGCTTTGTGAGCATCTGCACCTGCCCCCTGGCGCGCGCATGAATCTTGTCGGCCACCATGTGATGCAGCTTTTGATAGTATACTACGCCGATAAAAACATCCACCGGAAACTCCTTGCCGGACCTGCCGTCGTACATTATCTCCTTGCCAGAATATTCAAACCCGTACGCGCTCATGGCTGCCTTTACCTCGTCCATCTTTTCTCCCACAAACGCCGAGCCGTCAAACTTTTCTCCGCGCAAAGCTGCCGCCTTGCCCGTTACAGACTCCATGAACATTCCTACGGTCATCCTTGACGGAAACGCGTGCGGATTTATCAGTACGTCAGGCGACACTCCGTCTGCCGTGTACGGCAGATCTTCGCTTTCTGCAAGAATTCCCAGGACGCCCTTTTGCCCGTGCCTTGACGCAAACTTGTCTCCTATCTCGGGCACGCGCATGTCTCTTACCCGTATCTTGTACATTTTGCCGCCTTCGCTTGACTGCGTCATTACTACGGTATCCACCACGCCGGATTCGGACGGCCGAACGCCGATCGACGTGTCCCGCTTTGTCTGCGCGCCGCCGCTCTCAAATTCGCGGTGCTCTTCCATGAACCTGGGCGGGCTGGCCTTGCCTATCAGTATGTCTCCGCCTTCTACTATCGCCTCGGACGCGATGATGCCGTCGTCTTCAAGAAGACGGTACGCCCTCTCGCCCTTGTATCCCCGTATGTTATCATCGGCGTTTGGTATCTCAAACGAGTCGCGCGCGCCCCCCGGATACTGCTTGGCTTCCGTATCATATATGCGGTAAAAGAATGTCCTTGCAAGTCCGCGCTCAACTGACGCCTTGCTTAGCACTATTGCATCTTCAATGTTGTAGCCGTCAAACGGCAGCACGGCCACCACGCAGTTTTGGCCTGCCGGCCTGTCGTCCAAGCCCAGCAGGTTCATGGCCTTTGTAGTTACAATGGGAGTCTGCGGGTACAGCATAAAGTGCTGCCGGACGTACGTGCTTGTATTCATCATCGGAGTTGAAAAGCCCAGGCTCTGCTTTGCCATTGCCGACTCGTACGTATTTCTCGGCGACTGGTTGTGTTCTGGATACGGTATTATCGACGCTCCGGCTCCCAAAATTGCAGGCGTGAATATCTCAAGATGCGTATGATCCTCATAGACGCGATCGCTGTCCATTGCAATGTAGCAGTTTTCCTCCTCGTTGGCGTCCACCAGTTCGACCAGTCCCATCTTCAAAAGATCTATCCAGCTGACCAGCCTCGTATCAAGCTTTTTGAGTGTGGCGGAATCGATCAGCGGCTTGCCGTTTCTTACCACGATGAGCGGGCGGAGCACCCTGCCCGCATTGCAGTTTACGTAAAGGCGCCTGGTGGCCCCCTCGACTTCGGCCTTTTGCAGCGCGACGCCCACATGCGCGTGAATCTTTGCTGCGCGCCTCAAGCTTCGCAGATCGTCGGCCAGCTTTTCGCCGTCCTTGACGTAGCCTATCAGCCTGCCGTCGACAAATACGCGCGTTCCGTCAAGCTTGAGCGGGGCTGCGGCTTCGGTGAACGCGGCGGTTCCCATGTCGTAGAGCTTTTCTATGATCTCTTCCGACGGCACATGCACAGATATGATTGCAGAAAGCGCCAGGTTCTTGACCAGTCCGCAGTTTGATCCTTCAGGAGTCTCGCTTGGGCAGATTCGGCCAAAGTGCGTGGCGTGCAGATCCCTTGCCTCAAAGTTGGGCTGGGTCCTGCTCAGCGGCGACTGGATGCGGCGAAGATGGCTAATTGTGGACAGATAGTTTGTCCTGTCCAGCAGCTGCGTGACTCCGACGCGCCCCCGGCCCCAGTTTCCGGTTGCAATCGCATTGTTGAGCTTGTCGGACACGATTCCCGGACGTATTGCGGCGGCCACTGCGTTTATGCCGCGCTTTTGTCCCGAGCGCTCAAGCTGGTACTGCATGTCCCGAATTAAATTCTTGAACGCGCCGCGGAAGAGCTCCTCCAGCATCTGTCCTGCAAATTTGATTATCTTGTTTCCATAGTGATCCTTGTCGTCAGGCTGTATCCATCCGAGCTTTAGTTCAAGCAGCTTGCAGGCCGCCTCGCCGATAAACTGCGCCTTTTCCTTTCGATTCTCGGTGAATCGGCCCAGGTGCGGCAGAAGAGACCAGTCCATTGACGTCTCGGCCCGCTTTATCTGAAACTCTTCATGCATGCCCGGCGCAAACCGCTTGCTCAGGTATACGATTGCGTCCTTTGTAGTCTGGGCGTCCTGCGGCGTCTTTTCAAACGAGCTCTCCAGCTCGTTCTGTATCTCGTCTACCATCGATACGGCGCTTGCGATATCCTTGTCCGACTCCAGACCAAGCGCGCGCATCAGGACTATGACAGGTATGTCCACGGGAGTGTTTGGAAGCTTTGCTATCATCAGCCCGTCGTTCTTCATTACCAGTTCAAGCTTGGCCCGAAAGCCTATGGTTGAAGAGTAGATCTTTGCCTTGTATACGGGATTTCCGCTGGAAAATTCCTTGTCCACCATGATCTTGCTGTACGAGAGATCTTCCAGCCCGACTATGACCCTCTCAGAGCCGTTTATGATAAAGTATCCGCCGGGGTCGTTTGGATCCTCGCCGTGCTCAACAAGCTTTTGCTTTGAAAAGTTGTGCAGCATGCATGCATGCGACTTTACCATGACTGGAATGTCCCCGATGTGAATCTGCTTTGACTCCAGCACCTTTCCGTCTTCCACTACGCTCGCCTCCATGTATATCGGCGCCACGTAAGAGACGTTTCGCAGCCGGCTCTCGGCCGGAGTAATGACTGTTTCTGAGCCGTCAAGCTCCCTCATGCGCGGCGGCTTGAGCGCCACCTTGCCAAGCTGTATCGTGTACGGATATTCTGCGCTGTCTATTCTGATTGAACCAGAGTCGCTGATTGTATTTTGAAAGCCGTGCTCCAAAAACTCGTTGAATGAGTTTAGGTGCTGCTTTGCAATTCCGTTCATTCGCAGTATGTCCTGTATTATCGGCCAGCGGCTGTTTTGCGCGGATGTCATTTCAGTCCTCCACCACGTACCTGTAGTATATGCTTGTGCCGGCAGTGTCGCTGTTTCGTACTATTCTAATCATGTCTCCAGGCTTGACATCCATCCCCACTATTGCGGGGTCGCTTGCCATTATCAGAGGCAGTTCCGTAGGCTGGCAGTTGAACTTTGCCAAGACCGCCTCTGCTTCCGCCTTTGTTAGGATCTCGTGCTTTGGCACAAATATGTGATCAGGCACTAGAATTGGGTCTTTTCTAGTAGGCATGAATTACCCCGCACGCATCAATATCAAAAAACTCCAACAAACTAACTTTACTTTTAAATAGTTTAATATATATTTAATCAAGCCGCTTCAGGCAGGCGCTCACGCACAAAACAGGCAGACTGTGCAGGAGACAGGCAGATGCAGGCTTTTGCATGCTTCAGCGGGCAGGCTGTTTCATAATCTGATGAAATTTGGCATCAGGTATGGTCCCA
>CAYGAM010000071.1:0-11213 GCA_964347915.1 uncultured Nitrosopumilaceae archaeon
CCATTTGACTTTATGAATATATATGAGATTGCCGTATCATACAGTAGGAATCGCGAGTGGGCGGTTTTAGGGAAGCAGCACTCTGCAACTGTGCGGACCTGTTTCCCGAGTTTCAGGCATGGTCCTGGAATGATACGGGAAGCAGCACTCTGCAACTGTGCGGATCTGTTTCCCGCTATTCTATTTTACCGCCAGGAAATTCTTTGATGCCGGAATCATTCCGTTTTCCGCCGGGCCTATACATTTTTGAATGCAGCCTTTCAAACCAGCCTTTGAATTGAGGATCGCCTTTGCGGCATTTGTAGATGATGTACGCGATCATATCCGCCAGTTGAATCAGATTTCGCAGGTGCGACTCCACAAAAATTGAATCTTCAATAACGTGATCAATGCGCGGCCGCGTTCTGTCGTTTCGCACCATTCTCTTAATTATGTTCTTGATCTCGGATTCAGGAACCTTTTGGCTGGAATCTATGAAAAGCAGCCCGTTGTTCGTTTCTGGAGGCTGCTGTTTTAAAAAATGCTCAAAGCGCTTCACCATTAATGCCCAAGCTCGCTCCAGAATTCTTGGATTGGCATACTTGGCCTTTGCCCTGTCTTTGAACATAAGAACGCAGATCAGCCTAATCTTGGATTTGCAAATAAAATCCACAATCTTGGAAAAAATCTTCTGCTTTTTTACAAAGTCAAGCTGCAGTTTCTCATTTGCAAAAAAGTCAACGCTGTTCCAGATGCCATAGGCGTGCAATTCCCATTCTGCAGGATCTAATTTTGGAAACATCTCCTTTTTTATCGCAGTAAGATTATTTTCAATGCTCCTCCAGTCTTTTTCGTGTACCATTACTCCGCTTAGAATATACAGTCCGTTATTTTGCCGATTTCGTTTTATTTTTGTTTGGCCTGAACTGTCAGCATAAAGAAGATACATGCTTCTTAGCATCGCATGCTAAATATAAAACTAGGCATTGCCGGCAGTCTTCGTTGTCCTAAAATCATTTCTGCATATGAGACGTAGCCTGAAGATAATTGCTCCGGGCTATTCTTGCTTGGCTGCTAATGCATGCAGGATTTCCGTCCGCCGCCTCCTGCAAAAGCACGGGCTGCGGCGCCTTAGAGCAGCCCGTTCCTTGCGGCGTACACTAAAACGGCGCATATTGTTTTTGAATCTTTTATCTTTCCCCGCTTTATCATGTCCAGCAGCTCGCTCATGTCCATTTTTACCAGCGAGATGAATTCGTCGTTGTCCGGATCAATCTCTGCCACTTTTTCCAGGCCACGAGCCAGATAGCAGTAAATTTTTTCCATATTGTACCCTATCGAAGGATAGTACGAGAGAAGAAACTCCATCTCCTTTGCGCGATAGCCCGTCTCCTCTACCATCTCGCGGTGCGCGCAGGATGCGGGATCCTCGCCCTCCTCAAGCGTACCTGCTGGAATCTCCAAGACGTATCCGTGCGGATACCTGTGCTGCCTTACAAGGATCACCTTGCCGTCCTCATCAAATCCCAGCATTGCCGCCGCGCCGCGGTGTGTGACAATCTCGCGCGTCACCTCCCTACCTTCTATCTTGACTTGATGCACATCCAGGCCTATTATCTTTCCAGAGTAAATCTCCTTTTTCATGCAGTACGGTGCGGCATGGCACGCTTTATTGGTTTGCGGCTGCGCCAAAAGCCGCAACAGCAAAGCCCAGGACCACCGCTATCATCTTGACTATGGGTTGGCGCCTACTGCTATCGGTATTTCCTTGCCGCAAAGCCCAGGACAGGCTGCCGTCATCTTGACGCAAAGTCCTGGGAGCAGTCCGCGTACAGCCTTCCGGTACTAGCGCGCAAAGCAGTGCAGCCTGGGAGAATTCTGCGCTTCGCTGATTGCCTTGCTTATCCACTCCTGCGGAATCTGCATCATCTTTGGAATAAACAAGTCCGCGCTGAGAACATCCTTCATGCCCCGTATCGCCTGGACATTCTCGTCAATAGCGTAGATGCTCTTGCCGTAGAGAAACAGTATGCTCTGCGACGCCGACCACTTGGGAGCATGCAAAAAATTGTCTGCGAATTCCTTTTTCAGCCTGTCCATTGCCGTACGCGCATTTTTTGAGGTGGTGACAATTACGGTATAAACCACAAAATTGCTGATCTTGCTGGGGTCATACATTACGGTAAAGTCAACGCCGTCGTGCATTCGCAGCCTGCCTATGCACCTAGTTATCGTCTTGGTGGAGAGAAGAGTTTTGACCGCAATATCCTTGATTTTTGCCGTAGGATCTTTTATCAACTCCTCTACTATGCGCATTTCCGTCTTGGTCAGGCTTATGTTGCCGTATGCATGGCGGGGCAGCATGACCCGGACTCCGTCAATCCTGCTCATCTCCTCCATCTGCGCCGCTCGGTTGTCCGCTAGAATACCATAGACGCTGATTCCTCCCACGCAGGGCACAATCATAAACGCCTTGCCCTCTTCTATCATGCTCTCTGCCTGCTTCTGCGCGTCTCCGCTCACTATTGCAAAAAATACGTCGTATCCCAGCGTCTGCGGATCTATCTTCAGGGCAAAGCCTCGGACAACGCCGCTTGATGCCATTTTTTGTATCCTCTGCCGCACCGTTCCGCCTGCTATTCCAAGCTTGCTTCCGATCTCCCTGTCCGACTCTCTGCAGTAGCCTGACAGCCTGCTTATGATCTTCATGTCAATGTCATCCATATTGGAAGCATCGGCATAATCATCTATAAAATTGTCGATATTGCCGGCACTATAGCAGCTTATCTTAAAATATAAGACTTTTCTATATGTGACAATGAACTATCGCCCCAAGCTTGCAAAAAAAATGCTGTTTAGCAAGCGCGGCAGCCTTATCGGCGCCGTCCTGGCGGTTACAATCGGAATCCTCGTTCTCCACGTAAACTTTGTAATATTTCAGGGGCTCTTTGACGCGATAATTCGCGACATATCAAACTATCAGACCGGAGACGTGCTGGTTACGAGCGAGGAGGGAAGAATAGAAAAGCCGGACACCATACTGCTGAACACGCTGGAAAGAATTCCCTACGTCGAAGCGGCCGCGCCGCGGCTGTCGGCTGCGGCGGAAATAAGCGTAACGGTAAACGGGGACGTAATTGAAGAGACAGTCCCGATAACCGGAGTCGAACCGATACGGGACATACGCGCATCCACCGTGCATGAAACAGTAGCCCAGGGGCAGTTCGTATTTGCCAGAAATTCGCTCGTGCTCGGCATTGCCGTGGCAAGGGATTTGGGGGATGTTCGCGTAGGCGACACGGTAACCATGACCATGACGGACTCGTCGGCAGTCGAGCAGACAAGGCAGTTTACCGTAACAGGCATAGTAGAGTCTCCAGGCGGACAGGGATTTGACTATGGCGCCATAATGCACATCAGCACGCTTCGGGACATGCTTGGCGAAGAAAACATTACCGACCTGATAATGGTGCGGCTTACGGATGATGCGATGGCCCAGGATGTCAAGCAGGCGTTTTTGAGGTCGTTTCCCAACGACAAGTTTGTAGCCGAGACCATTGAAGAGGCGGCGGAAGAGCAGCTTGCAGGATTCAGGTCCGGCATCGCAATGATAAACATGATTGGATACTTTGGAATGATGTCGTCCGCATTTGCCATAGTTACAATTCAGATGATGCTCGTCAACGGCAAGACAAAGGAGATTGGCATCATGCGCTCAATAGGAGCAAAGCGCAGGGACATTCTGATCATCTTCCTGCTGCAGGGGATGATCATAGGCTCAATAGGGGCGGGAGTCGGAACCGCCGCAGGCCTGGGATACACGTTTTACGCCAAGGAGACCAAAATGTCGTTTAACAACAGCCTTCCGCTGGAAGTAAGCTACGACTGGGAGAACATAATTCAGACGGCGCTTACGTCTTTTGCGCTGGCAATGGTGGCATCGCTGTATCCGTCGTACAGGGCCACCAAGCTGCAGCCTGTAGAGGCCATGCGCAATGCATGACGCGCTGGAGGTCAGAGATCTGACCAAGACATATGGCCAGGGAGCTGCCAGGGTGCATGCCCTCCGAAACATTTCATTCAGCATAGAAAAGGGCAAGTTCATCCTGATTGTGGGCAGTTCCGGCTCGGGCAAGTCTACCCTGCTCCACATGATAGGGCTGCTGGACCGTCCCAGCGATGGAAAGGTAATAATCGACGGCACGGATACTGCAAAGCTTAACGAAGGCAGGACCTCAACGTTTAGAAACAAAAAGCTCGGCTTTATCTTCCAGTTTTCCAACCTGCTTGCCGACCTTTCAGTCATTGAGAATGTCATGCTGCCGTGCCAGATAGACGGACGCGCCGGCAACATACGAGGACGCGCAAAAAGCCTGCTTCGGGCGGTAGGCATGGAAGAGTATGCAAACAAAAGAGCAAACGCGATATCGGGCGGACAGGCGCAGCGCACCGCCATTGCGCGCGGGCTGATAAACGATCCGGTCGTTGTTCTGGCGGACGAGCCTACGGGCAACCTGGACTCGGTGTCCGCCAAGCTGGTGGTCGATCTGATGAAGTCTGTTGCCAGAAAAACCAGCTCAACGTTTGTCGTCGTCACTCACGACAGGGAGCAGTTTGGCGAAGTGGACAAGATAATAACGCTAAAGGACGGCAGGATAGTGGACGATATTGCAGCGGAGGTTCCTGCCGCATGAACGCATGGCTTGCAGTATGCGCCGCGCTTTTGGCGGGATCCCTCCTGTACGGGTCGGCGGAAGGGCAGGCGTTTGTGGATCGGGATTTTATCGTGGGCGTCAAGATTCTTGACGGATACTTTGGAACAATATCGGAAAAAATTGAGGTAAATCCAGGAGACGAGAATGTGCCGTTTACCGTAGTACTGGCAAACGTAGGCTCGGAGGACATTACGGGAATCAAGGGCCGCCTGGGGCTGCCGCTTGGATTCACTGCAACGGACGGGTCGGGGACGAAAATCGAGGCGGACTCGGAGAGCAACGCCAGGGCGGGCGATCTCTTTCACCTGACCTTCTTTGTCAGCCTGAATGAAGACATAGAATTAAAGCAGTATCCGGGCAGCATCGATCTTGAGTACTCGCGAATATTGGAGAGCGGCAAGCGCCTGGCAGCCTTTGACTTTAACTTTCGGGTGACAGGAAGCGGAATAGTCAATGTACAGGCGCAGGAGCCGTTTCTGACCTCGCTGCGAATCAACAATGTTACGATACAGATAACCAACGACGGCACCGCGCCGATATCCGGCACGGAGATTCAGATGCTCAATGCCCAAACGGCAATGACGCAGTCCGCATCGTCTACTAACGTGGAACGCGTCCTGATAACAGACACGCACTGGGACGTGGGGCATATTGAGCCTGGAAGCAGCCAGACCGTACAGGGAACGGTATACATTCCAGACTCGGTAAAGAGCGAGACGCTCCGGCTGCCGCTTGAGATCACGTACTATAATGCGCAGGGAGACCTGCAGACGCTCAGCAGGATAGTGGATTACTACGTCAGGGGGCTTATCGATGTTCAGATATACGATGTCGGCGTGCTTGACTTTTCGGGCGGATACACGATAATAGGCGAGATAATAAACGAAGGAAACGAGGATGCGCTGTTTGGATTTGTAACGGTAAAGCCGCTGGGAGATTCCAGAATCATGGAAGCTACGCAGTTTATAGACGAGATAGAGATAGACTCGCCCGTTCCGTTCAATGTGCCGATGGAGTTTGACGGCGAGCCGCAGTACGGGGATCACGACATCAAGGTTACAGTCAGGTACAAGGATTCCGTTCGAGAGGAGCACTTTGTAACGGCGGATGCGACGATAACAATTCCCGAGCCGGTAGTGGAAGAGGAATACGAGTTTGACATGAGCCAGCTTGTCGCAGTGCCTGTAGTGGCAGCCGTTGCCATAGGAATAGCGGCATACGCAGTCAAAAGGCGAAGATCATCTGATTCCGAGTGAGGGCTGCATCCTGCCAGTACCATCTGCGCAGTACTGCGCTGAACGGCCGCTGATCGCGTCTTTTTGCCGTTGCATGATGCTTTGACTGCCTGATCATTATGGTTTGCGGTTTTGAAAGCCTGTTCCGCAATTGCCTGAACGCGTAAAAAACGTTCAGGGTCATTGCGCCTGCAATCGCGGCTGCGAAACAGGATAAAGCGCGAAAAATCATTATATACGCTCCGGACGATCCGCAAGTCATGAGCGAAATAGAATATCCCAAAAGCAGCGCCGGCGAGCTCCTGCATGACGCCAAGGCAACATGGCTGGGCTACCCCAAGGGCGCGCTGCGCCAGTATCGCAAAGGTACGCTCCACATTAGAGAATATGAAGATAAATTTCTGGTGCATGAAGACAGAGCGGATCCGCGCGAAGATCCGCTGGGGCATCTGATATATGATGCTCCAGAGGTGCTGGCAGGCATTGTGGGAGGCATGGCAGGAGCAGTCCTGGGCGGACTGGCAGGAGCATATCTGACCAGGGACAAAAAAGGCATAGTCGAATCCGGAGCGGCCGGCTCTGCCGCGCTAGGCTACCTTTTCTACCGCCTGGCCAAAAAGGCAGAGTAGCGCACTGGCATGGGTGATTCCAATCTCCACACTTCGAACGATTCAGATTCTCTTCAAGCTTTTGCCGCCGGTAATTGCGCTAAAGCGCGACAGGAAAAACTGGATTAAAACCGAAGGCCGGATAGACGAAAAACGGTACCGCAGGAATGCAAAAAAACTGCTTGACGCATTCCTCAAGCTGGGGCCTGTCTACATCAAGCTTGGACAGTGGCTTTCGTCCAGGGCGGACATACTTCCGCAGCCGTACATGGAAGAGCTTGCAAAGCTGCAGGACAGCGTGCCGGCGGCGCCGTTCTCGCAGGTGCGCCCCATTCTGGAAGAGGACCTGGGGCCGATTCCGCAGTCGTTTGACTCGATCGAGGAGGACGCCTTATCGGGTGCGTCCCTGGGCCAAGTCCACATTGCAAGCGTAAACGGACAAAAAGTGGCGGTAAAGATAAAGCGTCCTGGAATTGAGCATGCAGTGAGAAAGGATCTTCAAGTGCTGAAAAAAGTGCTGCCGCTTGCCCTAAGATTCGTTGATCCAAACCTGAGGTTCTCGGGCAGTTCGATGCTTGCGCAGTTCATTGAGACAATCCGCGAGGAGATGGACTATACGATTGAATCCGACAATCTGAAGAGAATAAAGGAAAACATGAAAAAGTACGGCAGCGTGGTGGTGCCTGGAATATACGACGAGCTCTCGTCCAAGAATGTGCTTACAATGGAGTACATACCGGGAATCAAGATTACCGACGTATCCGCGCTGGACGAAAAGGGAATAGACAGGCAGAGGCTGGTAATCGATGTTCACAAGGTCTTCTTTACAATGCTTTTGCGGCATGCCGTCTTTCACGCCGACCCGCATCCGGGCAACATCTCCGTTACCGACGACGGCCGGCTTGTTCTGTACGACTACGGCATGGTAGGAAGGCTTGATGACGAGACTAGAAAGCGGCTGATCAGGCTGTACTTGGCTCTGCTTGAAAAGGATCCGTCAAGAACCATCAACGCGATGAGCGATCTTGGAATGCTGCAGCCGGGCTTTAATCGGCTGGTGATGGAGAGGGCGATAGAGCTCACCGTCCAGGCAATGCACGGGCGCAAGCCGGAAGAGATGGAGATCAAGGGGCTGATGGAGCTTGCAAACCGCACAATGAGCAGGTTCCCGTTTGTCCTGCCCAAGCACCTTGCGCTCTACATGAGAATGGCGTCCATAATTGAGGGAATCTACAAGACTCACCAGGTCAACTTCAAATTTGTGCGCGTGCTCAAGGAGATTTTGGAAAAGGAGGACTTGATCAAGGACGCATACGTTGAAGAGATCAAGTATTCGCTCAAGCGGTTTGCAAAGTCGATAGACGATACGATATCCATTGCCCCCGAGCTTCGCAGAATAATAGACGAGAACCGCCTGCTGGAGTCGGGCTCCAGGCAGCGGCCGGGCGCGCTCATTGCAGGCAGCATCCTGTCTTCGGCTATGTTCCTGGGTTCTGTTGTCCTGTATTCAGAGGATGCCGTTCTGGGAATGGCGGGCATGGCGGGCGCGCTTGCAGTAATGGGAATATTCGCCGCATTCAGAAAGCGCTAGGCCGCGCTCACTCTATCTTGATGTCCTGTCCTAGTTTTGGCGCTTCGATTGATACTGTCAGGACGCCGTCCTCGTACTTTGCCGTCTTTGCAGCATCATCGTCGCGGCCGGCATGCATCGGAAGCCTTATTATTTTTCTAATTTTCAGCGGACGATGGCTGTAAAAAGACTCGCCTGCCTCTGCCGGCTTTCTTGACGCGCTCAGATGCAGGACGCCGCGGCGGACGTAAAGGCGTATCTCATCTTTTGCAAATCCGGGAAGATCAACCTTTACAGTCAGCATGCCGCCCTCAAGATACATGTCAACCGGAGGCAGCATCAGCTCGTAAAACTCTCTGGCGCTGGGCTTTGCTCCGCCAAGCACGCCTCTTGCCAGCATCTCAACTATTCCGCATGACGGCTTGTGCAAGCCATGCCTTCCGTGCATCATATTGTATTATGCCAAATCAAGTATAAACTTTGACTGCGCGCCCCCGTCCTGATCCGATTCTGGCTCATTGCAATGCCTGATTCTAAGGCATGCAGCCTGCTTTGCAGCGTTGGAATTGAAGGCAGAAGCCTGCAAAGGCCCGCGCGGCTGGAGCGGGTCCTGCACAAACATGCATCAGAGGCATCTGCGGGATGCTGGCAATGACGAGCCTTTGACGCGTAAAGGCCCATTCTGGCATAGGCAGGATCAAGCACTTGTCATCTGCGCAGGGACAAGGGGGCATGGAGCAGGAAAAACTGGCATCCCGGCTGTGGGATGTAAAGTACAGAAAAGGCCGGTACGACGGCGGGAGTCAGGTCGGATTTGTTGAGAAGATAATTTCAATGCTTCAGCTGCAGGGCGGCACGCACAGCACGCGTGGGCTGTATGTTGGCTGCGGCAGCGGAAGAAATTATGTTCCACTGGCAGACGCCGGCATGGACGGACTGCGGGAAACAGACCAGTCTGCTGCCACGATAAAAAAACTGTCCGAGAGGCGCCCGAATCTGGCGCCCAGGATAGAAGCAGCCGGTTTTGAGAATGTTCAACATATTCCTGCCGTCTCTGCTAAGCAAAACATGCTGAAGATCAAGCGGAAGCAAAAGCCAAGCGCAATTGAAGCGCGCTCCAATCCTGCCTAATCGCAAGCTAAAGATGGCGCTGGACAGACTTCACTCGGCACTATTAGCCAGAATTATGTTTGATTTTGGATTTCAGGTAGTACAGCCGCTTCGCTCGATCGGCTTTGCGGAATTCCCCGCATTCGGAGTAGGCTGCTGCCAGAGCCAGCTCGTCTATTTTGATTCTTTTGTTGCGTTTTTCTTCAATAATTCGTTGGACGCAGTCGGAACTGCTCATGATTACTCCTTTTAGATTAGTCGGGATTTCTTGGCGATAAGATGCCGCCTTTCTAGATTCATTTTCTCTTGACTCTTTGAACCGTTCAACAGCTTTTTTGATTTTATCCTTGTCACGGTAATCGAATGCCCACGTAGTGTACAATTCCAACTCATAGTAAAATTGAGGATCAGAAGGGTCCATGGCATCTTTCATTCGCTTATAGACGATTTGTACCATTTGGTCATACTCGTCCAATGTGATCTACTACCTCCACTTTGGCGAACTTTTTGTACTCGCTTAATTTTGCATTGTCTGGTTTGACCATTTCTTTTATGATGTATGTTGTGAGATTGCCGTCTAAGCAGAGTGTGAATATCCAGTATGGACAAAAACAAGGTAGCATTGAAACATCTCTCAAATTGTGCCTGATGACGAGCCAAAAATGGCCGCTGGTCAAATTTTGTTTGATACTGTTAGCCAAAATTATTTTCAATTTTGGATTTCAGATGATCCAGACGCGCCTCTAGAGCAGCTTTGCGAGATTCGTTGCATTCAGAGTAGGCAACTGCCAGAACCAGCTCGTCTATTTTGATTCCTTTATTGCATTTTTCTTCAATAATTCGTTGGACGCAGTCGGAACTGCTCAAGATTCGTTCCTTTAGATGAGGTGGAACTTCTTGGAGATGATGCGCGTCCTCGGATTTGGCAGATGATTTTTGTGCGTCCTCGGAATTTCTGGTAGCGCGAATTTTATCTCTAAACATGGACATCTTTCTATCAAACTCTGTGGGTTCTGACTGGGCTTTTAATCTCTCAACGGCTTTGCCGAGTTCATCCTTGTCATGATATGGTCCATATGTCCATTGGACATATTGCTCTAGTAAGCCATAGAAATCAAAATTTTTCTTAGTCAGCGCAGATCTTTCAATCATACGATCATACACTACTTTCACCATTAAATCATAATCATAGCCTGTTATGTAATATCACCACCTTTCCTATCTTGGAGTACTCTTTTATTCTTTCGTCGCTTAGTCTATACACAGATGGAATGTAGATTGTGAGATTGTCGGGAGATACGTCTATGCTCTGTTGTCGCATTGGTATGCCGAGATTCATTGCCATGTAATTTACAATGCGCAGAATTGTGTCTTTGTGATATATACCCAGACGCTTTTTCAGGTCTATTTCTTTCGTGTTAAATTCTATTATGATGCCTTCATCTCCATTACCACGAGCATAAGATGTTGCTATGTCTTTCTCAACTGAAAAATATACTGCATTGTTCCTTGTACTGCCAATCTTGTCACTATACTACCGATTAGAAACAATGTCGCATCAAAGCAAGAATATACGCACCGATCGCCGCTTTTTGGCGACAATACTTGTAAGCGCCAGTATGTCTACACTGGCTCTCACAAACAATGTCGCGTCCACAATAATTAATTACAAAAATTGCCGTCTATGTTATGCATAAAGTCAAAAATATTCATGCGCCGCAAAAATACAGCATTAATGCTCACAATGCAGGTGATTAAATCTGTTTTGTTTTAGATGCTTCGTTCCAAATAATAATAAATGTCAAGATTGAATCTGCGATGCTTGAAATATTTCAGTAGATGAAAATGTACTAATTTCGGGACTGTTAGCTTTGAAGCGTGATATTACCACATGTCCAAAAAATCTATAAGTGGCAGTATTCCTGCTTGTCTTAATGAGGACCAAAAAAGGCTTGCAGGACCACGATATGTATCCCGGCAGCCGCGCATTTGAGTT
>CAYGAM010000072.1:0-11206 GCA_964347915.1 uncultured Nitrosopumilaceae archaeon
GATTTTTGTCTATCTCTGGGTTAGGGAGAAAATTGAATATGTCAATTACCGGATGTTCTGATCCAATCCTGTCTATTCTTCCCACCCTCTGCATCAGCCTCACCGGATTCCAGTGGAAATCATAGTTTATTACGACTCGGGATATGTGCAAGTTTACCCCTTCTGACAGCACATCAGTGCTTACAAGCATATCTAATTCTTCAGACTCTGGAATGCTGCCAGAGCTTGTGTTGTGCTTGGGGTCGAATCTACGCACATATTCGGCTTTTGCACGGCTTCCGCCCGACTTTGAGTCCAGCTGCCCCACGCGGCGATCTGGAAACTTCGACTTGATATGCTCCGATATGTACCGCGCGGTTACCGCAGATTCTGTAAATATCAGTATCTTTTCGCGATTGTCATACTGTTTTATCAAATCGTACAGCTTGTGCAGCTTGTCATCGCGCCGCTCAAACTTTGCCGGATCTCCCAAAAGCCCCCGTATTGACTTGAATATGTTGATATCATGCGTAAGATCCTCTATCCATTGGACAGTATCAAACGCTCTGATGTCATACATGCTTTGCATCTGTGATACATTGCTTGCAAACTCGTCATCATCATCGTACTCGAAGCTTTTGTAGATTACATCCCCAAAATCGCGTCCTATCGGAACAGTCCCTTTTTTGAGTATTGCACGGAACTTTTCATGACCTTTGACATAGTGTTCAATGCTGATATGGAATGCCTGTATGCTGCTCTCCATTCTCTTCAGCAGGAGGGATCTTACGATGCCTATTAGCGGCTTGGTGGTGCTTATCAGATCGTCATACGGCCTTGTCTCCATGTATTCCTCTGCAAGGTATTTTCCTGGCCCGTATCTTGCAAGCTTTAGTCTCATGATGTATTCCTCTATCCCGCTATAGCCGGAATCATACACCTTGTCTGCGTCATACTGCTCAGGGTTGCGCAGTTTCCTATTTGGCAGGTATCTCCTCTCGCCGTCTGCGCCCGTCATGTACCATGAATCACGCTCATTGTCATATTCCGCATACTTGTCTTTTATCTGCGTGCGCGTTCTGCGGATCAGTATGTTGCGGAGCAAGTCCTGAATCTTTTCCTTGCCTTTCTCGGTGAGCCTGCCGTTATCCTCTGTTCTTTTAAAGTACTCGTCCAGGCTTGTCTCGGCAAGCTGCGGAATCCTGTACAGCCCCTCCTGCGGGAAGAGCCGCAGCTGGTTCTTGAGATCCATGACTCCGTTTGATATTGGCGTTGCAGAGAGCATAATTATCTTTGTGTTGTCCATCTTCCCATCCATGAATCCCAGCAGTGCCTTGTACGAATTGGTGTTGGAATTGCGAAAATTGTGGCTCTCGTCTACAAGTATGACATTGCAGTGCGTGTATTTCTCCAATACTCCTTCGTCCATCCCTATCTTGTATCTTGATTCCGTGTAGCCGTAAACTCTGTTATTCTTCATAAATTTCTGCCACATGCCTTCAAGATGGGGCGGGCATATCACCAGCGGCTGCGCATCCTCTGTCTTTCGCAGGTACCGCAGAATTGCAGTGCCCATGTAGGTCTTGCCCATTCCGACAACATCGGCTATTATGACTCCGCCGTAGTCTTCCAGCTTTTTCAGAGCATCGCCTACAGCCTTTCTCTGGAACGGCAATAATTCGTATTCGTGTCCCACATCATCTTCCGTAAACTCGGATTCGTCAAAGAGCGACTTGTGTTCATGCAAGACTGCCTTGCCGTAGACGTCCTCCGGCGTAGTGCCGCGCGCTGCCCATGAGCCTCCAAGAATTTTTGCCATCTCATCGGTGAACTCGCAGCAGTCCTCATCATTCCAGTGCCTGTCAAACCATTCCAATAGATCATTTGAATAAAACGGATCGTTCGTGCGCAAATTGAGCTCTGCATGATCCCGGATCCCAGAGATAGAAAAGTTGCTGGATCCTACTATGCCTATGCTAGGTATCGGGTCTTCCAGCTCTAATATGTACGCCTTGGCGTGAAGCTGCGTCTTGGCGTACACCTTTACACGAAGCTTTCCTTTCCGGATCAATTCAATGAGCTTTCTGACGGCATCCTGATCGCAGTCTTGCTGCGGCATGTATTCAAGAGTCCTTTGCACCTCATCACGGGCTTCACTGAGGGTCTCTTCTAGCGGGCGCGGCGCCAGACTGTTCTTGCCTGCCATGCCAATCTCTTCGTTTGCGGCAAGCAGAGCTTCTGCGGTGCGCCTGTTTGTGGTGGGCGATATCAGCAGCCGTATAACATCACCAGGATCTTTGCTCTCCTCAATTCTGCCCAGGTGATTCATAATCTCAGCAAAGCCGGATATGAAAAAGTACCCCACTGCAATGCTGGCTCTTCTGGTGTACGGAAGGCTGAACTTTAGCACCTCAGACATTGTCAACCGTTCATTGTCTATGACAGGATGCTCATGCGGCTTCATCTGTGCATTGTCATTTTGGTTTTACATAAAAAGCATTTCATGCGCGTCAGCATGTCCATCAAGCGCAATGCGCCGCGCGACTGCAGATGCCATAGTCCAGACTTCTTGCAGTATCCTTTCTCCACAGCTCAAGACATATGATGTACTTTTTGCACAGGCGTATTACGCGCCTTTCATTCCTGCTCATCTCACCCCAGAGGCCATGTTTGACGGATTGGCCTGCCATACAGATTTTCTCACACATGCAGAAAAATGAATTTGGCAGCAGATTTTATTCATCAAGGCATGGCAATCCAGAAAAATTTTTTTATGTCATTCCTGTCTTAAAATCCAAAGTTTTCATTATCCCGCTAATTTACTGAGGCATAAGCGGGTGAAATTATCGAGGGCGCAAAATTTGGATCCAATCCCAGCTCGCCGTCCGAAATGTCTTGCGGCAAAAGCCGCTCAAGATATTTTGCCGTTCCGCTTTCAGCTAAGATGAATGCGCTGAAAGTCAGGCAGAAGCAAAAACCGGGCGCCATTGATGCAGCTGCAAATCATGTCCAATGACAAGACAAGGATCGCCATCCTGGGCGCGTTTTGTTTGCTGCTGCCGGGCGCAGGCAATCAGGATGCGCGCATTTGCTTTGTCTGGATTTGGTGCATTAGCCCTTGTGAGAATTGAGGTGGAAACTGCAGCATTCAATTCAAATTTGCTCGGCGTGTCCCCCAAAAGTTCGCGATAATTAGAAGGCTACGCAAAATTTGAGCCTTCAGATATCCTGGACGGCGGCCCGCTCGTTGTTCTTGTCCGCGCGCACATTCTCAAAAACGATGCTTCCAGCATAATTAAGCGCGGCAATTTGCAGTCGCGTTGCAGGCATTCATTCCAGCATGCAGCAGGGAATTCCGCTTTTTGGGGGCAGTGTTTTGTACAAACCAGGTTCACAACGCTTTGACCAATGCGCAGGCACGACAGCACCACGCAGACCCAAATACCAGGCACGAATTAAATTTGGGCATGGCCATATACAGTGTTTTTGTTTCTTTTGCGGCGGTTCCTGCCGGCAGCTGCCTTTTTCCCTGCATGCCTGCCGTCTGCAGGATTTGATCCTCGCGCACACGGATGCTTTTCTTCAATGATTCGCCGGATGCGTCCAGCACCGCTTAGGATTCGCTTTTTGAGATGGAGCAGGGCTTGCTACAGGCGGTATAGGCTGTCTGCTTCGGCGGATGCTTTGAGAGTTGATTGTCTTTCGAGTTCGGCCAGCATTTTATGCTGCATTTCGATGCAATGCTTGCCATACTCGGGATGCACTCCCATGTCAATCATGTGCCGGGCTTTTTTTATTATTTCGTCTTGCTTTGCCTTGATTTCTTGAAGGGATTGACTTTTTTCGGTCGTGGTGCGGATCTCATCAACATTGCCCATTACGTCAAAGATTATTTTCTTGGCGCCGTGCGGAGTTTCTATTACAAATGAAGGCAATTCAAATCCATCATTGAGTGGGCTCAATTTTCCACCATGTCTTGTGTACGCCATTTTAATTTATAAGTATTCTCAATTACGAGTTATGACTATGATTTCTCCGTCCCAGCCCATTTCTCGCACTTGGGTCATCATTTCTCTTATTTTAGATTCTTGCTTGATGTACACAGCTTCAATTTTAGCCCCGGAGTTTGCTGGAAATCTGACTTCATGTTCGTCCATATTTTGCACTGCGCCGTATTTGCTTACTTCGGTCACCTTTACTCCGTTGACTGTTAGTCCGTACAATGGAATGTATTCCACAGTCTTGCCGGCCCTATTCACATCCTTGAACTGCACCATGACAGGATAATTCTTAAACTTCGCTGCCGCAGTTCGTGAGACAGAGCAGTAAGAAACGCCCATGGATGGATCCTCAAAGTTTTTTGGATTTGGTTGCAATCCATATTTGAGTATTGATTTCAGTTCTTCTACGCTCATGCCGCGATATGCGGTCCAGGTTTTTTCATAAATCTCTCTGAGCTGCCTGTTATAATCTGCGACCATTTTCCATTTTTTGGGATTAATTTCTGCAGTGTCAGACATAAAGTTCTGACATAAAATATCCAGATCGAGTTCGGTTTTGATGTCCAGCGCGGTGACATCTAGCCCTTCCAGGTTCTTATTGACAAATATACGCTTGCCGGATTTGACTCTTTCCGTGTTGTCAAGTTCTCTTTGTCTTCTGCACACATCTGCGAGTAGTCCACTCTTGCTTATTCTCTCTACTTGCTCGTAAAGACGATATGCAATATCTCCATCCTGCACCCATATGTAATTTTTAACACGCATATTTTCAAACGGGCCTGCCGACTGGCGGTAGTTTATTGGCTTTTCTTTTTTAGGCTTTTCGCCACCTTTGATTGTCACATTATGATCCAATAAATTTCACCGTGGTCTTGGCGTATTTTTTGATTCGTCCTCCACCTTGTTCGTCATTATGCCTTTGCAAGTGAATTGCAGTATTGTCTCTTCCTGCTGGTATTTTTTGGCGTTGCAAGTGCACGCCATAATTAGAGACAATTCCCGCTGCAATATTGCATTCACTATGATATTCATCAGCAATACCGGAATGTTCGGCTAGAACAGTGTCTTTTATGCGTGATTCAATCACAGTCGTTTCACAGAAACTATTTGCTTCAGAATCTCCGGTATAACTCTTTGCTATCCTTGACTCTGTGTAATATGCTGTTTCGTCTTTTGTGCTGCCTATTTTCTTATATGTTAACATATCATTCAGTTTTTCTATTATCCGACTTTAATATAACATTTGTGCGCCCTCAGAGATCGTTGCATAGTGTACGCTAAAGAAATTGCAAACTTGTGCTTTTTGCTGCCATTTTTTTAAATGCTGGATGTTTTTTTAAATTTGTATTGGCAACAACACCCATCAATTCTTGATTTTCTAATGACACAACCCACCAAATACCGCAGATGCTCTTGTTGCCGCGTTAATGTTCTAGCTTGGCGCGTAACATGTTCAAAGCGTAAATATTTGCAGACAGGCGATCTTGTCCTCATGGATCATCATTTTTGAGTTGTTCCTGGCTATTCATGCCTCAAGTCGCGCTTGCTGGCAAATGTGCTTTTAGTACTGTCCGACAAAAACTGAAAAGAATGCATTTCTGTCACTAAATGATTTCTAATTTAATGCAACATTTCTTCTAATCACATGCATAGCCACCAATCAAATCCAGACACGGGCAAGCAGTGTGGTTATACGAAAATGCTATGTTATGCGCCATCTGCTATACAAGATAGCTGTCCATCTCTGTGGCAACTTCCTGCTGGACGCGAAGAAAATACTGCCGCGTAGAATACGGCATTGCGTCCAAATTGGAATCGACTGCGATCATAAAGTATTGTACGGCGCGCTTTGACAGGTCCAGCTTAAACTTCATCGGCAGTATGGGATCCTGCGTTACGCTGATCTTGTCATAAAGCCACGGCGGAGACATATCTTTTGTCTGCTGTATGATGCGATCATACCATGCAGCCAAAACCTGCGGCCGCAGTCCAATTTGAATGTCCTTGGCGCTGCGCATTACCTTGGCTGCCATATACGCTGGCTTCATGGCATATCATCAAAGAATACGGCTTTGTCATTGCATGTCAAAAAAAGTTGACAGCCTAGCTAAATTACAGCACATCAAAGATCCGGCACGGCACCGATGCCAAGTCTTGGATTCGCTGTACAGTGCGCAGCACGGCATGATACGCGGTACGACACGCAATACGGCACGATGCGCTACAGCAGTCCGCCCTGGGATGTAATCTCGCCGCGCCTTATTCTGGTAGTAGACAGCCGCTCCCCATCTGATGCAAGAACCATTGGCACTGCAACAACTTTTGCCGGAGGCGCACCGCGCTCTTGCCTCATCCTGTTTAGCGTCTTTGCCTTGTGCTGCAGCTCATAGCTTACCACCAGCGCCTCAACCCGCTCCTCAAATACGGCCGGACCAAAGTCGCTCTCAAGCATGCAAATCTCGTACTCTGATCCAGGAAATGCAGAATCAATCTCATGCTTGAGCGAGTCATGCCTTTGCGAATAGGAATGAAGCAGCTTTTTGCCCTTTTGCTTTGCAAGAGCGTCGCTTGAAAGTCCGATTAACACGCGGTCAGAGATGCCAAACGCTTTTGCGAGCAGCGCGCGGTGTCCGTTGTGTATGATATCAAACGTTCCGCCCGTTGCAACAAGACCGTATCTCTTCATGTCAGCTCATGGCGCAGCATGAAAAATAAACCAATCTAACAAATTTCCGAACACGCATGCCGTTCCTTGTGACATACGGTCAGGTCTAAAGCCCGATCATGCCAAATATTGCCATGGTCCTCGCCGTCCTTTTGCTCATGTTTGCATCGTCTCCTGCCCGCACAAAAATGTGCATTAAGGATCGGTTCTATTCTAGCGGGGTCCTCGCCAGTGTATAAAATATAAATAGAATTGCTTGATAGCAATTTCATGCAAAAAACAAAGTTGTCATTTTTAACAAGTATGACATGGGCAAGTTTAAAATCAAATTCAATTAGAACAGCAATACCAAAAGAAATCGCAGATAATTTGGGATGGGAAATTCACGATGTTTTAATTTGGCAAGCCAATAGTGAAAAAATTACAATGAAGAAATGGGACGGCAGGCAATGAGTAATCTAAAACAAATATCAAAATTAGATTCAATAAAACAGGAATTTGATGATCCCTATTATTCTGATGATGATGTATTGCTGTATAATATTGATTGTGTGGAGTTTATGGATAAAATAAAATCGCCCTTAATGAATCTGACAATAACCTCGCCGCCATACAATATAGGCAAAGAATATGAAGAAATACAAAATTCAGATAACTATCTAAAATGGTGTAAAAATTGGTTAAGCCAAATTTTTGAAATAACCGACTACAGCGGCGCTTTTTGGCTTAATCTGGGATACTTTGAATTGCAAAATATAGGTAAAGCAGTTCCCATAAATTATCTGTTATGGGATAAAACAGATTTTTACTTCATGCAAGAAATTGTATGGTATTACAAAGCTGGGGTGGCAGCAAAAAAATACTTTTCCCCAAGAAATGAAAAGTACTTATGGTATGTAAAAAATCAAGACAGATACACATTCAACCTGGATTCCATAAGAGATCCTGAAGTAAAGTATCCAAATCAAAAGAAAAATGGAAGATTAAAATGTAATCCTTTGGGAAAAAATCCCGCCAATGTTTGGGAGATACCAAAAGTAACATCAGGAAAGAACAGGGCATCTAAAGAAAGGGTGGATCACCCCGCACAATTTCCACTGGCTATACTGGATAGAATAGTAAAATCATCAAGTAATGAACAGGATTTGGTATTTGACCCATTCATAGGATCTGGCAGCGTTGCCATATCTGGAATTAAGAATAACAGACAAGTTGTAGGATGCGATATAAACGCAGATTATTTGGATATTGCAGTAGACAGAATAAAACAGCAAAAAAATCGCTGAATTTCCAAGAGTTCTAATTTTTCAACATTTGGCGGTAAATTAGATTGCTGCCCTGACGGTGATTTTTGACCAGTCCAATCTTCATGATCCAGCCAGCCAAATCTAACTTTTATAATCTTTGGTTTTATTTTATCGGATTTAAATTTTTCAAAATTTATTGCCAGATAATAACCTGATTTTGATTTTTTGGACATCGCGGTATTCTGTACGTAACTTCTGTTTCCAAAAATTTTGGATTTATGAGATGATGTTTTGACTTTTATAGAATATTGATTATTTTTTAGATTGACAATATCCTTGTCGCTTGATTTTTTCTCGCACCCCCATGTTTCAGGGTCAAGTTTTGATATTTCAAGACAGACTAGATCATGCAGAAAAAATCCCATGATTTGTGGCTTGGGAAAAATATCTGTGCCTATCTTGTAATCTCCTACAGCTGTGCTTAATATACAATCCCAACAATTCATTACTATTCTCTTAATTTCTTTTGGGTCCAAGGGATGTTTGTTGATTAATTCGCTTGTTTTACTCGTCCATTCCGCTTCATTCAATCCAGCATAAGGCGATTTCATATATCATGATTTTTTTGCCTGTGTTTATGCTTTGTCTTTCTAGATCCAGACCATATTGTACAAAAGTGATGTCGTGCGATGCCATAAGACAAATCTTGAATGGGATTTGAACCCGCGGTACAGGCGCAAATGCTGCTGATGCTGCGAATTACAATACAAGCCTCGAACGGGATTTGAACCCGCGACCTTTACCTTACCAAGGTAACGCTCTACCAGCTGAGCTATCGA
Organism: uncultured Nitrosopumilaceae archaeon; assembly: GCA_964347915.1. GTDB lineage: Archaea > Thermoproteota > Nitrososphaeria > Nitrososphaerales > Nitrosopumilaceae > CAYGAM01. The sequence continues at coordinate 8,732 of CAYGAM010000072.1, forward strand.
GGCGCATCTTCTGCTTTAAAAAAAATCCATATAATCTTTGGTCATCAGTGCCCGCGAGTGTAATCAGAACCAGATGCGCCGCATCGCATCGCATATGCAACAGAACAAAACACCAGCACTGCATCCGAACAAGGCGCGTCGCGCCAGCAGTCGGTCATGCCCAGGAGCACGCCGTTTCCAGCAAGCAGAGAATAATTCCATAAACCGTTAAATTTTACAGTCAAAAAAGTGCGTATGGAGGAGTAATCAAGCCTGGCCAAAGCAAGCGCAAGCGCTTTTGGAAATGCAGGACTTAAGATCATAGAATTGGGGATCCTGTCTCCTAGGAGTTCGCGGGTTCAAATCCCGCCTCCTCCATGTTCCATGGTACGGCATGAATCATGGTACGGCATGCTCCAAGGAATATCTGTACGCGTTTTCTGAAAAAAACACACAGCAAAACTTCAATCCCGCTCAAAATCGCGTGAGAAAAGGCAGGGTGCGCGAGATTCACAGAAAACGCAGGGTCGATATCATCAATCCGGCGCCTGCCGCACATTGCAGAATCCAAGTACGGCAGTATCGCATGCCCATGTCCGGATTCGGCTTGTGTCAGGCAGATGAACAGACAGGCGCATTTGAGCCTGCGCGGCGGTCAAAATGCCGCATCCGCGCTCATGCCGGCGTTAGCATAACGTCAGCTATGCGAAATGCGTCAAAGATCAGACACTGGCCAGAATCGCGTACAATCAAAGCGCGTCCTGACGCATGCCCAAAGACATTGTTCTGGACAGATTTTGCTTGGCCAGCTCTATACTACCGCTCAAAAGTGGTGTCGTATCAAAGTGGAAACCTGCGCACAGATCGTTGCTTTTCTGCGACAATAGTTATGAGTGGAAGTATAGTCAGAATTATTTTCGAGTTTGAATTTTAGACGGCCAGACGCTTCCCCGGATTGGCTTTGCGAAATTCACGCATTTGAGATGGCAGTATCCAAGTCCTGGCGGTCTGCATTGATGTCCTTGTCGTGTTTTTCTTTGATGATCCGACGGATTCGGTAGGCTAGCCGCCTGAGAAGCGTATTTTTCAGCCGCCGGCATCAGTTGTTGTCAAATGCAGCTTTGGACTTGTGTCTTTTGATGCGCACATTGTGCGGCGCCTTTTGTGAATATTTGACAGTGTATCCAAGCGACTTGATCAATTTTTCTATTCTCAAAAATTCCCTGGCAATGCCGCTGTCGTTTTTGGCAAGCAGCCTCTCCAGCTGCTTTGCTATTATGTCTGCGCTTCCGGGCGCCTCGTATTTTTTAATCATATAATACAGGCATTGCGCAGCTTTGATTGGGTATTCGTCTATGTATTCATCCAAATCTTTCGCATGCACATAAGCGACTGCTTTCCTGCGCTTTAGATAGTTTAGCATTAGATCTATGCTTTCCTTTTTTTCAAGCGGGCTGGAAGAAAACCATTTTCCCAAATCCGCGTTTCCAATAAATCGCTTGTCCTTCCACAATCGTCGTAGCTTGTCCTTAAATTCTATTGCGCCCTTTTCTTCAAGTACGCTAAATACAGACCAGCAGCACAAATTTATCATTTTCGCGCTAGCAGTATTGACAAATTCATCAAAGATAGCCTCATAGCCATCCACGCCGCGCAGATACCCCACAGTAACATGCTGTACATTGGAAAGATAAAAGCGGGTGTTGTGCAGGTCTTTAGCAATTTTACCGTTTAGAAATTCATTGTACCATTCCGGCATGGATTTCAGTATGGCCACATTCGGCGCATTGTACGTTGCAAATGCATCCCAAAACGCAATTTTGTAGCGCTTTAGTTTGGTTATTTTTTCAATCAGTCTGCCTGTAAATTCAGAATCAAGACGATGCAAGAGTGGCAGCCGTGCCCCTATGGCCGCATGCCTGGCTATTGTGTACAAGTCGCGATTGTTGGCATAATCTTCCAGAATTTCTCTGACAGTTTTGGGAATATCGCCATCATTGCTCCATTTCACATACTGAAAGAGCGTGTCAAACGATTTTCCGCCCGCATCATTGATAGTTATGATTCGCGAATCGCAATATGACTTGGGATAGCCTTTTGCGTTCTCCACGCCTTTGCATCTTGCAATTCTAAGAATTTGCCGGCATATGCGATCCTTTAATTTCGAGTCGATCGCATTTCCTTTCAGTCCGTCCCCAATTATCCTGATCACAGGCCACATGGAATCATCAAAATCAAGACGCTCTGCATCAAATTTTTCATCTTCGATATGTTTGATAAACGGTTCAAAGTCAATCTTCTTGCCGGCAAGCGCCGCATATTCAATTCCTTCAAAAAACACAGCCTGCATTTCGTAGTCATATTCGTATATTGCAGGAAATTTTTTGGCGCATTCAAGCGGATTCTTTGCCATATAGTCCTCAAGCTGTTCTGCAACATCGTCATGTTCTTCAGTGTACGGCTTTACATCGCGCAAATAGTCAAATACTTGGTCTG
>CAYGAM010000073.1:0-2747 GCA_964347915.1 uncultured Nitrosopumilaceae archaeon
ATCTTCAACATAAGATATTTAACCATACAATTTGTGAAAATTACTGTGGTCGTAGACAATCTTGCAACTATTACGTATATTCAGGTGCTCAAGGAAGATCTTGCCATATTCAGGCTGGTGCCTCACGACGAAACTGTTCCAGAGTACAAGGCAGGACAGTTTCTGACTGCCGGCCTTCCAAATCCCGCAGAGAACAACAAGCTGGTCAGGAGGGCGTACTCGCTTGCCTCGCATCCGGAAAACCGCAAGTACTTTGAGCTTTATGTTAGATGGGTAAGAAAGCCGCTGCCGGGACGGCTGACTACGCAGCTCTTCAGCGCCAAGGTAGGAGACGAGATAAAATGGATCAAGCCCACAGGCGCATTTACAATAAACGACAAGCTGCCAGACGGCTCAAAAGACGAGCGGAGAATAATCTGCATTGGAGGCGGCACAGGACTGGCGCCGTTTGTAAGCTATGCGCAGCACCTGCACGACATTGGAGACAGGCGCGAGATAATCGTACTGCATGGTGCAAGCTATGTGGACGAGCTTGGATACAAGGAACTTTTGACCAACCTGGAGCTGGAGAGCATTGACAGGGGAAAGGACAAGTGGAACTTTACTTACAGGGCGGCAATCAGCAGGCCGTACGAGCAGTTCAACCGATCATGGTCGGGGCAGACAGGCAGAGTTGAGACGTTTTTGCGCCCGCGCGAAGGCAGCGACGAGTCGCCGTTGGAGGAGCTTGTTGGAGAAAAGATCACAAAGGAGAATACAATGTTCTATATCTGCGGCTGGCAGGGAACTATAGACGGCGTTATGGACTTTTTGAATCCCAGAGGATTTGTTACTGAACGCGAAAAGCGAAGCGACGGCAGCTTTGAAGTAAAGTACGAATCGTACGGCTGACAGCTTGCCGCTATTACCAGTCTGTCAATAACGCGCTCTCAAACCCAAGAATTATTATCCCATCTTCAGTCTGATGCTTGGGGATGTAGGTTAGCATGGTATACTGCCAGCCTCGGGCGCTGGAGATCATGGGTTCAAGTCCCATCATCCCCACCTAACATAATGGAACTGCATTAGAATGCCAAGCTGTCTTGAAACAAAATTCAGCTCTTGCTGCGGCGTACGATGCAGGGTGCAGTTTTGATGCAGGCGCAGCTCCAGCGCCGGCAGTCAAGGCGGGCATGATTCCTGCACAGGCATGATTCCTGCTGGTATTCCTGCATTGATACAATTCTAGCGTATGTACAATCCAAGTGCAGGAATATGGCAGTATCTGTATGAGCTTTGCTGGTATGATTTCAGTACTGGCACGATCCAAGCCAAAGTTAACTTATACTGTTGAAATATGGGAATGCCGTACCGTGTATGATTGACTACTGCGCTGTATCTTGCCCATCTGAATCCCGTAACAAATGCTCATGTGGAAATCATTGACGATCTAAAATCGCAGGCGGACAAAGTTGTGATAATGCCCGTCATATTCATGAAGGGCGATGCAGAGGTCAACAGCAGAAGCTTTCCATTCACATTCAAAGCAAGGGTGGAAATGCTCAGAGCGGCGTTCGGCGATACCGTATTCGTGTCGCGCAACTATGCGTTTCATGCTCCGTTCTCAAAGTACATGCCGCCGCTCATCTCGCCAGGCTCATGGAGGCTGCGCAGGCAGATACTGAAAGGAATTGATGACGACTATTTTACATATACAGGAGACAAGGCGGAAGGATACATGCTTAGACTGTACCGCTTGAGGCCCCGCGTGGGCAGCAGAAAGGAGATTTCTGCGTCATCAGTCAAGAACAAGATATACGAGGATGCGCAAGGCAACCCGACAGACTGGCAAAACTATGTGCCGGGCGCAGTAGCGGAAATAATCAAGGCAAACTGGGATGCCATAGTAAAATTTGCAAAATCGCAAGACGGCACAATGCGCGTGGCCGGAATGAAGTTTCCAAAGGACGGCTGGATATAGCGTGCCGAATACTCAGTGCCTCCAGGCATAATTCATGCGGGAGCGCTTTTTTCAGGCATTACAGCAACGGCACAATAGATTAATTATGATTGCGATATAATGGTACTATGAATGCAGGATACGTGTGGCTTGACGGCAGGCTCCTTTCCGCAGGCAGGGCAAAGATTCCAATAACCACCCACGCCATTCACTATGGAACATCGGCATTTGAGGGAATCAGAGCATATTGGAACGGAGACAATCTGCACATATTCAGGCTGGACGAGCATCTAAAGCGGTTTAGAGAGTCCGGCAGGCATTACAACATGTCCCTAAACTTTACGGACGAACAGCTTGCAAAGGCAATGATCAGTCTTTGCAGAAAAAACAGGCTAAAGGAGTCATGCTACATCAGGCCGCTGCACTTTGTAGGAAACCACGGCATCAACCTGAACATCACATCAAAGACGCCGACGCGCGTAGCAATATTTGCATTTGTGATAAATGACATATTTGATTCAGGCGGAATCTCCGCCTGCATCTCGCCGTGGAAGCGGCTCTCGCAGTCGGCTGTTCCAATACAGGCAAAGATGGGCGGCAACTATCTTAATTCGATAATATCCACGATAGACGCAAAGAGCAGAGGATTTGACGAGGCCATACTGCTAAACCAGCGAGGGTATGTAAGCGAGGCGCCCGGAGAGAATGTGTTCATAGTGCAGGACGAAACTCTCATGACTCCGCCCATCAGTGCGTCTGTTCTAAACGGAATAACGCGTGACGCCATACTCAAAATAGCAAGGGATGC
>CAYGAM010000073.1:2847-11142 GCA_964347915.1 uncultured Nitrosopumilaceae archaeon
TCTGCATCAATGCGTGCGGTGCATTTCGCATTTGCGTTTTATTTGTCCATTATACTGCTTGAAATCAGCGCGCTCCAAGATTTTCATCGGCTCTGATCTTAAAATTTGGACAGCTCCAACATGACAGAATGACTTAAAAAGCATGCTGCGGGCCGTGCTGTATGCGTTCTTACCAAACTCTGTCCATATTAGGCGGAGTTTTTGGAGTGATAACTGTCCTTGTGCTGTTTGCTTTAGTGTCAATAATAGGAGAATTTATGAGTATTTTTGATGATGCGGCGCCGGCGGCTGAACCATATACGACTGAAGTCCTTATTATTTTAATAATTTTTTATTGCGTGGCATTTGTGATTCCTTTTGTTATCAGATCCGCAAAAAAAACAGGCATTGCTTTGTTTGTATATGCGGCAATTGGATTAGCAATGACTCAGGGAATTGGAGCTTTTGCAGCCATATTCCTGATAATAGCAGGGCTTGCAGCGCTGCGCTGGAAGGAGCCGATCAAAAGGGACGAGTTTGAAAGGCTAAAGAATCGTCTGGCAGAGTATCAAGAAAATGAAACATCTACAGAATTCAAAGATCAGGATGAGTCAAAATTCTCCCCTGGTGACGACGAAAAAGTCAGGTCAAAGAGCCAGATTGTAGAACCGGATCAGGAAGAGTCAAAATCTTCGGATGATGCTGAAGCTGAATCAAAGCGCCAGCCTGCAGAACGTGATCAGGATGAATCAAAGCCCTAACGGCCGAAGCGAGCGTGACGACTTAGCCCACCCGCACAAGGCATGGTATCTGCTGCCGATATTCTTGGGGCTGATAGGAGGGATAGTAGCGTTTGCTTTGCTAAGAAAAAAACACCCGCGCCAGGCTCGAATAGCGCTTTTGGTTGGCACTGCGATATCCGCCGGATTTATCGCTCTTGTTGCTGTTGCCGCAAATCAGAGTCAGGGCGGCGGCGCAGGCACAGATGAGGATGTGCCTGCGGCCATGTCTGATGAAGAAGTAATGCGCAAAGCTCAGGTAGTCCCATATGGCGAACTCATGGACGACAGCGATGCTCATGCAGAAGAGATTGTATATTTTGAAGGCAAAATCGTTCAGGTGCTAGACGATAGAAGCGAGTATGATCTTCGGATAGCGGCGTTCTTTGAGGACAGCGATGCGGTTTGGGCCAATTATGGAACAGACTCTGACAAAGAAAGAGAATGGCTGGACGGGTTTGACGATTCGTCAGACGACTATGCAGTCAAAGTATGGGGAGTGTCAAAGGGCATTACATCTTATTCCACGCGGTCTGGCAGCCACAGCGTGCCGGAGATCGATGTCCTGATTATCAGAAAAGCTTCAGATTTTGATGACGATACGCTGGGCAAATTGATAAAGCCCAATGCCCTCTTAATTCCGTACGAAACCATTGCAAACCACAACAAGAGGCATGCCGGCGAATTTATCCAGTACGAGGGACGGGTCGTATCTGCAGTAAGGGAGGGCCTGGGCTTCTTTACAGACAAGGGCAGCTATGTTCTCAGAATTGCCACAAACGCGGACGGACGCTCTGATGTCATTCGGTCCAAGTATAATCCAGCTACCGACAGCGACGAGGAATGGTTGGAGAATGTAGAGGGATTTGCCAATCCGTTTGGAGGCGCGGACAGGGAGAGGACAGTCCGCGTATGGGGGGTATTGACAGGCGTGGAGAACAGTTCGGGTTTGTTTGGAGGCGATCTCCCCGTGCCCGAAGTTGATGTTTTGATTCTTGAAAGGGGGCTGCCGGAAGATGCTGGTTCGCAGGATGCTGAACCGGCGGTGGAAGCCGGGCATGGGCATGCGCAGCCTGCGGACAGTTTTGTTCACACAGTATCGTACGGCGATATTCCGGAGCAGTTGAAGGCTGATGTAGATGCAGATGCAGCGGAATTGGTGCTGCTTGATGTCCTGCACGAATGGGAGGCAGCTAACAAAAATCTAAGTTTTGAGATTGTGGAGGGCGGCGCAGATTTGGATATAACGTGGGCCCAGTGGATGCCTGGGGGCGGTCTTGGGGTTTATTCATCGCAAAGCATTGCCACAGACGACGGTACTGTCAAAAAGCATTCCATACGCGTCAGGCTCGGCAATGACGACTGCAATTCCAACTATCAGCAGTATGCGCACAGTACGCTCAAGCACGTAATCGCGCATGAAATTGGGCACTATCTGGGACTCCGGCACACTGACGATATGGAGCATTTGATGTATTCGGGAGAGTTTTTCAATGTGGATCCATTGGAGATATACGACAACAAAGGCTACAGCATACCCATCATAAGAATGCCGGACATACTGTCCATGCAAGGACAGTCGATGCAGGAGCAAATCAGTAAAATGCATGAGCGTCTGGAGGTCATTGCAGCAGAACGGCAGTCCATCAGAAGCATGCACGGCGACAGCGCAGGCGCGGAGCTGCTGCTGGACCAGAATACCAGGCAGTACAATGATCTTGCAAGCCAGCTGCATGACCTTGAAGACCGGCTAGAGTGCGTAGAGGGGCTGTGATGCATGCACCATGCAAGGCTGAATCTTGCGCATGCTGCAGGGAACACTTGGACTCCTGGGCATCAGGTAGGAAATCATAATCAGATGCGGATTCTGATGCTTTCTTTAATGGCATCTCAGACGGCCTGCATGCAGCAGCCAGCGAGCGGAAACGCGCCAAACATTATAACCCCTGCCTGCGATGCCAGGTTGTCGAAAAATGCCAGAGCACCAATGCATTCGGAGCTGAAATGAACAGAAGAATGATGGACATTCTAGCGTGTCCCATAGACAAGCACTTTCCACTGGAACTGACAGAAATTTCATCAAGCAAAGAGTCTGTAGAGCACGGCGCACTGTTTTGCCTCAAATGTTCGCGGTTTTATCCCATCATAGACGACATTCCCATTCTGCTACCGGATGATTTGAGGGACAAGGATATGGACATGCGATTCCTAAAAAAGCATGAATCCGCGCTGCCCGAAAAAATAACAAAAGGCGGGCAGCCGTGGCATATCGGATGACAGTTCTGCGGCATTTGCCCGCATGCCGCATCAGGCCTGCAAAGATGCGCGATCAAGCATCGGCTGACGGCTTTGATACTGCAAATATCCAATTTGCGGCAGGCGGGATATTCAGGAACAGGACGAGAGTAGATGAAATGCTCAAAGATGTCCGGCAACGGTACGATCCGGCCTGAAATGATCTCTGCATTAATGTGGAACTCGTTTGCATGCAGGCTGTGTGCGCGCGCAAGCGCCGCCTGGGTGAGAGCGATTCCTGCGCATGAACTGCACTTGCATGCAGGCTGTACGCGCGAATAGTTTTTGCAGCGCATGCCGTCCTAAAATAATTAGCAATACGCGTCATCATGCAGATTTCACCAGCGTGCGCCGCGCATCCGGCGCGCCTGATTCACCGCATCTGCGGCTTTAGCAGAATCTTTCCGAATATCGAACCCTTGAGCATTCTAGCATGGGCGGCTGCGGCATCCTCCAAACCGTACCTTGAGTCTATCTCGGATTTGATCCTGCCCTTGGACATCCAGTACAGCGCCTGCTCCAGTTCTGCGCGGGTTCCCTGCGTTGAGCCCAGGATGTTTGCGCCTTTAAAGAAGACATGCCGCAGGTCGGTCGTAACGCCGTATCCCGTAGTTGCTCCCGTAGTTACAAGGGTGGAGCCGTACTTGAGCAGCGTCAGCGCCTTTGTCCAGTGGGTTCCGCCAATGTGCTCAAAGATTACGTCAATTCCAGGCTCGCCGTCGTCGGATATGTCGGACGAAATCCTCCTCACCTCGCGATGCCAGTCTTCTTTCCTGTGATCCACGGCATAGTCTGCGCCGATATCAAGGCATCTCTTTAGCTTGCCTGCCGACGCAGTTGTTATGACGGTACATCCGTAAAGCTTGGCTATCTGAATTCCAAACGTGCCCATGCCAGAGCTTCCCCCCATGACAAGGACGGTCTGCCCCGGCTTTATTCCCGCCCTACCCACAAGCATGTGCCATGATGTCATCATGGTCATTGACGCGGCAGCCGCTTCATCAAACCCCACATTGTCCGGCATCTTCACTGCATTCACTTCCGGCAGGCGCGCTACCTCGCAGTAGCCTCCCCACAAGGGACCAGTTTGAAACCCCCAGACCAGCCTTTTCGGACAGTTGTACTCGCGGCCTGACATGCACTCTTTGCAGATGCGGCAGGCAAGGTTCCCGTGCGAGACTATTCTGTCGCCTATTTTTATTTGCTCAACTTCGCTTCCGACTGCCGTCACAACTCCCGCCGCGTCCGTTCCGGATACGTGCGGCAGCGGCACCTGCAAAGGCTTTCCCCTCATGCCCCAGATATCGTCATAGTTTAGCGCAGCAGACTCTACTTGAAACAGGACATCGCGCGGGCCGGCAGCCGGCTCCGGCAGATCCCTAATCTCCAGTATGGAGCCAAAGTCGTCGTCATCCGCGTACCGGTCATATACGAGCGCCCTCATTACAGGTACGGTGCATGATGCGACTAATATCAATTCGTGTTTGGCATCAAGTCCAGGCTTGACATGCTAACCGATGCGGCATATGAGTGCCTGCGTGTTGGTCAAAGTGCAGTGTATCTGAGTGCATGCAGCATTTCATTAGAGATGAATTTAGTCGCATTTCTCTCGCGGCATTCCAGGACAAAAAGGCGGCGAATGAGATCTGAAATTCGAACACGAAACGGCAGGAGGCCAATGCAAACTGCCAGATGGATATGTCTTCGTGCAATGCAAACTGCGCACGGTAGGCTTGATAGCATTTGTGACCATCAATGCGCATGCGCAAGGCAGTCAATGCACTGACGATTGACTATCTCAAACGAGAATGAAAAAGACAGCGAGCTGAACTGAGACAAAGCAGGAATGGTTTGAAGCGTCCAAAACACCTCTGGAAACGCATCTTCAACAACTCCAAAATATAGCACTAAAAACAACACAGGCACAAGACAAATGGCAAAAAGCGTTCCGCGAAATGTTCCCTTGGAACGCAACAGTGCCAGATCTGTAAATTTCGCCAGAAATGTTGTCAGTGCGAATCATATATCATTATTACGAAAATCAGCTAAATAAAATCTGCCCCGAGACAAGTTTGTTCCATAATCCTGCCTGAACACGTAAAAAATGACAAGATCTTTGTGCCTAGAACCGCAGTTATGGAACAGGCTTCCCGAGATGCCATCTTTATGTTCTCATTATGATTTACGGCTTGCTTTCAATTGCTCCTGGCTTTTGCTTCTGCTTGATCAGTACATTTCGCTTAGCCGCATCTACAAACAATTATAATCAAACATCAGAAATCACAGGCATGTCAAGCGTAATGGCGCTCCCAGGAGACACGATAGCTGCCATTGAAGAATACGAGGCAGGCAGCAACGCATTTGACGATGGAGACAAGGTAAGGGCGGCGGTCATAGGCGTGGCTGATATCAACAGAAACGATCGCGTGGTAAACATAAGCCGCCACAGCCAGATACCCGTGCCCGATGTCGGGGATACCATAGTAGGAACGGTTGCAGCAGTTCTCACGTCCATGATTGCAATAACCATCCAGTACATCAACGGAAGGCGCGTATCCTCCGGAGTCGAGTGCATCTGCTCTACTAGAAGCTCAAACAGAAAGAATATTGCCATGGTAAGCGATGTCGTAGTGCTAAAGATAGTCAACCGAATAAACGGAGCAATTCATGCAACATTTAACGAGCCGCATCTGGGCGTGCTTCACACCAGATGCAGAAAATGCGGCGACAAGGTCATACGGTATCGCGATATCATAAAATGCAGGGAATGCGGATGGAAGGACGAGAGAAAGCTCTCGTCAGACTTTGAAAGCGCAGATTTTGCAACGCTGAGTAAGAGATGATCAGCGTCTCCTTTCAAGGAGAGCGCGGAGCGTACAGCGAGGGAGCAGCATACTCGTTCTTTGGAGACGGCATACGCACTGTGCCAATGCAGTCCTTTGCCCAGGCGGTTCAAAGCACCGAATCAGGAGAGACGGAACACACCATACTTCCCGTTGAAAATTCGATTGAAGGAAGCGTCGGCGAGAGCTATGACCTTTTGCACGCCACCTCGCTCAAGGCGACAGGCGAGATATACCACAGAATAGAGCACTGCCTCATAGGATTGGGAAGCCTGGACGAGGCGGCCAAAGTCTATTCCCATCCGCAGGCTCTGGGACAGTGCAGAAAGTTCCTGCTGGAGCAAGGCATCAGGCAGATTCCCGCATATGATACTGCCGGCAGCGTCAAGATGGTAAAGGAGATGAACAGCAGGGATGCGGCATGCATTGCAAGCAGGCGGGCTGCCGGCATATACGGTCTTCCGGTCATACGGCAGGACATAGCAGACAGCAAGGACAACACTACCAGGTTTCTTGTCCTCTCAAGGACGGCGCGCGATCCAGGCCCCAAATGCAAGACATCCATAATATTCTCTGCAAAGCATGAGCCCGGATCATTGTACCGCGTGCTGGAAAGATTTCATAAATGCGGCATAAACATGACAAAGATCGAGTCAAGGCCGAAAAAATCCACCAGATGGGAATACAATTTTTTTGTTGACTTTGAGGGCGGAGGCGAAAGTTCATCCAATGCAATGCTCAAGAAGATAAGTCAGGAGGTTGCGTTTCTCAAGGTGCTTGGAACGTATCCTGCAGCGGATGCAGAGTGACTTGGGCAGCATCGGAGCGCGCTTAGAATCCTTTTGGCTTTCGTACGCTAAAGCCTGCGCTGAATCCGATGATGACCACTCCTGCCACGATTACCATGACATGGTACGTATAGAGGATTGGATCAGTCTCATACCGGAGCGTTCCTGTTACCTGCAGCTCCTCCTGTCCCGTATTCTGGATTGTTATCCTGCTTAGCCCGCCGGTAGCCGTTGTCCACGAAGCCTCTTCCCTGTCCTTGCCGGATATTGTCTCGTTGTATCCAGGCGACAGTATCGCTGCGTCAAAAGCGCCTCCTGCAATCAGCAGGCTCTGCTGCGCTCCCTGCGGCGCATTAAACTGGTACGACGTAGATCCGCCTATGGAAACAGTCTCGTTCAGCTGCGACTCCTGCAGTCCCAGCGCGAGTACCAGCGCCGCAACGCCCATGGCAGTGACTAGCCCTCCGACAATATTTCCTATTATGGTTCGCTTTGTCAGCACAGTACTGATCTTTGGCATCGCAAATAAAAGACTAGCGTATTATGAGAACGGGCAAGTTTGCGGCAGAATGTCAGATTTGGCAAGCGCAGGCAGACGGTTTCGCGCAGATAGCCAAATTTTTCATGAAAAAACATCACGCGCAGGCATGGCGATTAAACCGGCCAGCAGGACGGCAGGAATACGAGCATTGAGTAAGAATAAGTAAAAAAAATCATAATACAGAATGCGCCGACTATCAACGCCTGCCAGGCACGAAAACCTGCTGCAAATTTGCCAGTTCCCGAGATTGCCGTCACTTGACAGAGTCGTGGAGCGCCTTGATGGCAGTCTCTACATCCGGATACGTGGAGGCAATTTCAATTCTTTCGTTATCGTCAAAGACAATGTCTTCAACATCATTAGTCTCATCCATGCATATTCACCGCTCATACTATGGCGCAATTGTATATTTGGATTGCGCCTGCCGCATGAGGCTGTATTGTACGAAAATGATGTCACATTCCCGCCGGTCAGGCATGGGACACAAATTCCCGCCCAACTGATTAGGGGCGGGCGTCCCCTTACTGGAGCATGATCACAATTCTAAAATAACGCACTCATGCAGAGTGTCCATGCAAGAGAAAGCCGCCGGCAAAAGCAGGAATCTGTCACTAGATCTTCATCTCAAATCAGTCCTGTTTGTCTTCGCCGCCGCGGCAGTCATGATCGCGCTGTCAGCGGATCTGGCAGAAGGACAGTCGTATGTCGGGGTTTTGGAGCTGGACGGAATTCCGTCCGCCGTACAGACAGGCAGCCAAGTGACCTTTTCGGGTAGCCTGACCACGGCATCCGGGCTTGCCGTAATTGATGCCGTGATCTACATCAAGGACGATGTCAATTTTGGACGAGACAAGATCATAGGGACTTTGAGGACGGACGATGCAGGCAGGTTTTACGGTACATGGACAGCTCAGCCGCGTAGCAGCGGCGCCTGGGACTTTTATGCAGTCTATGAGGGCGGCGGCAGCGTGAGCGAAGCTCGAAGCCAGACTGAGACTGTCACAGTCTCAGATGCGCATGCAACAGCCGGGCGGGGCGCGGGGGGGGCGGGGGGGGGGGCGGGGGGGGGG
>CAYGAM010000074.1:0-3347 GCA_964347915.1 uncultured Nitrosopumilaceae archaeon
GTGTTTGGACAAGCGTAACTGATACTGCAGTAGAGTTGGCACTCATATCATCAAAGGCTGCGCCGGTCAGGGCAACCCCGCTTGCCTGTCCTGTTTCACTCACATGCATCTTGGATAGATCAGCGGCAGAGACATGGACTGGCTCGTCAAATATTACGGTCATCTCGCCGGTACCATTATTCAGCATTGCAAGCGCAAAGGCCGGGCGCTTTACATCCGGCCTGGCGGCCAGTTCCACTATCTGGATTCCGTCGTCTTCAGCAGAGGCTGCTGCGGCATAGATGTCCTGGCCCAGCATAAAGACATCCACGCCGCGGGCGCCGTCCAGCAGCAGAGAGCCGGCATCAGAGATATTTCCGGCAGGCATTGGCCTGTACGGGTCGGTAACGTCAATTAACTGGATGCCGTCTTCGGCAATAGAGGCCACTGCTGCATAAGTGCTGCCGTATGCTTCAAAAGTATCAATGCGCGCTGTGCCGCCAAGCAATAGGCTGCTGTCATCTTCAAGGTATCCGGCAGCTGTCGGACTGGCAGGATCTGTAATGTTGACTATTTGGAGGCCGCCGTCGCCGCCAAATGTCAATATCGCGTAGATGCCCGCGTCCGTCTCAAATACTGTCACTTCGTTGGTATTGGAAAACGGCAGGCTTGCAATATCCAGGTATCCTGCCGCAGTAAGATTTGCAGGATTGGTGATGTTGATTATCTGGAGGCCGCCGTCTCCGGATGCCACTGCTGCATAGGCGCTGTCGGATGCCTCAAAGGCGGCCACGCCGCGTGCACGGTTCATGGTCGAATTGTCTTGGAGCTGTCCAGCAGCTGTCAGATTCGCGGGATCGGTGATGTTGATCAGTTGGAGGCCGCGCTCATTAAACGAGGTCACTGCCGCGTAGATGCTGCCGGCTATCTCAATGGTATCCACGCCGCGGGCTCCGCTAAGCAGCAGGGAGCCTCCGGCATCGCCCAGATTTCCGACGGGCTGAGGATTGGCAGGATCGGTGATGTTGACTGTCTGGATGCCTTTGTCCGGAAAAGATGCCGCTGCCGCGTATACGCTGCCGCCTATCCGGAATATGTCCAGCGAGGGATTGGCAAGCAGTAGCGAATTGGTATCATTAAGGTGTCCGGCAGCGCGCGGGTTTGCGGGATCAGTGATATCGACGGTCTGGATGCCGCCGCTGTTATTGTCTTCAGAGGCTACTGCAGCGTAGATGCGGCTTCCTATCGCAAAAGTCTCTACATCGCCGGCGCCGTCAAGCAGCCTTGTACCGTCATCGCCCAAGTTTCCGGCAGGCTCCAGATCAAAGATGAATGCAATGCGGCCGTTCGGAGCCTCATCCATGACGTTTCCAAGCAGATCAGATACTGCGCCCGCACCAATGTCAAGCTGCGGCTTGGCCATTGCGAGGATCTGGTTCATCTGCTCCAGAGTGAGCGTCATAGATATTGCAGTCGAGTTGGGTACAGCAGAATCAAAGTCGGCATCAGCCAGGGCAACATTGCCTGCCTGGCCCGCATCGCGTGCATGCATTTTGGACAGATCGGCGTCTGAGACATGGACTGTCTCGTCAAATGCGATTGTCATCTCTCGCGTCTTCACATTCAATGATGCATATGCAAAGGCGGGCCCTGTGGCATCAGTTACCTCTACCGTCCTAAAGGCAGTATCCAGCACGCCGCATCCTTTGGCGGCAGTATACTTAATCTTGTATGCGCCGAGCGTTGAGGTGTCAACGATGCCGGCATTATCGGCAATAGTTGCGCCGTCAGGAGTTGAAGCTCCTGCATCCTCATATACGCTGCCCTGCTGGACGGTTACGGCATCATCTCCGTTCAGAGTCAGATAGTTTGGGTTGTACAGTATGGCTATGGTTGTATTTGCGCCGTCAGAAAGCAGTCTGGAAGTAAGAGGAGTGTTATAATTCCATGCGTGATTGTCTGAAATAATGTGGGAAGATGAAAAGCTGCATCGTATGTTGTCCATGGCAATGTGCACTGAACTGCGATTCGAGCTTGGAACAATCGGATCAATGGCCAGTTCGTATAACACCGATGGCGTCCAGTCAACCAATGATCTTATGGCATACGTTTGATTACCAAAGACAAATGCATTATTTTGAGTGGGCGGGTTGTGCGCAATATCGCCTCTGCTGCTAGTCCAGCCAATCCTTTGGCCGGTCGCCCAGGATTCTGAAGTTATGGTTGCATTCCAGAGCGTCCTGTCGTCGCCGGCATCAAAGGCTTGAATATGCCCGTCCGGAGCGTTTCCTATGGCTGGTCCGCCAAGGCCGGATACGGCATTCGCTTCAATGTCAAGCTGCGGAGCGCTCATCTGCATAATCCGGCTCATCTGTCCCGCATCAAGCATTGCGTACAGCATATTCGAGTCGGATGCGGCATTGTCAAAGCCGGTGCCGCCCAGAGAAACTTCATTATCCTGTCCCGTATCGCTGACGTATATCTTGGCCAGGTCGGTCGCAGAGATGTCTATTTTCTTATCAAATATTATGATCAGCTCGCGCGTTCTGTAATCCAAAGATGCGGATGCAAAGGCGGGCGGCGCATCTTGCACCTCTACTGTCCGAAATACAGTATCCAGTACGCCGCATCCTTTGGCGGCAGTATACTTAATCTTGTGTATGCCAGGCACAGAGGTGTCAAGATCGGTGGCATTGCTTGCAACGGCTGCGCCGTCCGGCGTCGAAGCTCCCTCGTCCGCATATGCGCCGCCCAGATGGACTGTTACAGTGTCATCGCCGTTCAGCGTCAGATAGTTTTGATTGTACAGTATAGCTGCTGTAATGTTTACGCCGTTAGAAAATGGGTTGGAAATGACAGTATCGTTCCAGCTATGGGTTCGGCCGTCAGCGGATATATCAACAGTAGTGTCAAGACTGCACCTCACATTCCCAATAGCAATATACACCGAATCGCGCTTTGATTCCGGAATATGCGAGTTGAGCAGTAAAATGGTGCTATGAGGTTGTTGTGCAAAGGTATACAATGCACGTACGCTGTACGTTGTGTCGTTTAAGATAAACGTCTTGTCCACAGTAGGCGCGTTGTAAGCTATGCGGCCAATAGAATAAACAGAATCCCATCCGGTTAAGCCTTCTCCGCCATCATGTTCTGCAGTTATAGTCGCATTCCAGAGCGTCTCATCAGGACCGGCAGCAGCATCAACTGGAAGATATGCATGATACAGAATGCTGCATGAAACCAACAGCATGAATGCAAGTAGTATTGCAGAGCCGTGGCGAGGTGGTATACGCGGCGCAATTCTGGGGGGCGGCCCGCCCGCCCGGCGCGGGCGCGGGCGGGCGCGCGCGGGGGGTGAGGGGGGGGGG
>CAYGAM010000074.1:3357-10853 GCA_964347915.1 uncultured Nitrosopumilaceae archaeon
ACCCCATTATTTCCCCCTCTATGGCCGTGCCGGGGGGGGGGGGTCTACCGTGGCCCACCCCGCCCCCCCCCCCCCCCGCCAGCAGACTGGCTAGCAGAGTGCAAACGAGTAGTGCTTGCTTTGTCCATTTTTAACATTGTACGTAGCAGTACGGGCATATTTAAGTAATATTTGGGCTGCAGTAGTTCAGCTTTTGTCCCGCAGCAATAAGTCAATTTTCTAGCAGATATCGGGGTCAGCCGCTGTCATAATGCGCTCCCATTGCATTTCTTCCAGCGCGCACGCAAGAGTCATCAAAAATGCATGTATCATGCCCAATGCAATTTCATTGCTGTCCGGCGCTGGTCTTGTCCGCTTGCGCATCCGGACATTGTGCAGTATCAATGCCATGCAAGACAAATCTGCGCGCTGATGCGAACCCATTGGGATCAGTGCTGATCCCGTCAATGCGGGGCCGCTGGGAGAGGGACAGAAAAAGTTCGGCGCAATCTGTCTGCATCGGCAAGTTGTCATGGCATGAACCCGCAAACAAGCAGACGGCAGGCGCAAAGACGCCCCATAGATTTGCTTGCCAGACGCCAGGCAAATCCAAGCCCTAGACGCAGATGTCTCGCAAAAAATTTACCACGGCTCATTCCAATTCCTGCAGGAGTATCAGAATCTTTCCGCACAAATTTGCTGCCCCGCGCATCCGATTATTTTCAGGACGGCGCAGGACGCCTGCCGCGCATCAAAGCTGCAATTCAAGCAGGCATGCGCAGCCTCCCCTCTGTCCAAATCTAAAAAGAGAAAATGAGGGATGGATTGTTTTATTCGTTGACGTATGCCCGTTCGCCGTGCTGTGCGAGGTCAAGGCCAATCTCCTCTTCTTTGGGAGTGACTCTGATTCCGCCAGGCCATACAACGTCCATGACTTTTAGTATCACGACCGTTACTGCGAACGCATATGCAATGGATATTACAGCGCCGAGAATGCTAATTGCCTGCTGCTCCATTCCTTCTGGTGTGCCTGTCCATGCACCGATGCCGTCGCCGGTATCCCAAATGTGCGGACTGGCCAGTGTTCCTGTCAAGATTGCTCCTGTAAGACCACCCATTCCGTGTACGCCCCAAACGTCCAGTGCATCGTCCCACTTGCGTGAGTTTTTGAATGCTACTGACGCGTAGCATACCGTGCCTGCTGCAATTCCCATTATAATGGCAGCCATTGGTCCAACCCAGCCGGAAGCCGGCGTGATTGTAACAAGGCCTGCAACTGCACCGGTAGCGGCGCCGACGATGCTGGGCTTGCCTGTATGCGCCCAGGACATCAGCACCCATGTAACAGTAGCAACGCCTGTGGCAATGTTGGTTACCACCCATGCGCTTACCGTAACGCCGTCTGTCATGACCTGGCTTCCTGCGTTGAATCCGAACCATCCAAACCAGAGGATGGACGCTCCGAGTACAACCATTGGAACATTGTGTGGCTCCATTGGAACCTTTCCGTATCCAAGCCTTCTGCCGAGGACGAACGCTCCTGCAAGGGCTGAGAATCCAGACGATATGTGGACCACAGTTCCTCCTGCAAAGTCAAGCGCAAAGTTTGGCGCCAAGTCTGGATCGAGATCTAGTGCACCACCTCCGATGTATCCGCCTCCCCATACCCAATGAGCAATCGGGTCGTAGACGAAAGTACCCCAGAGAAGTACAAAGATTACCAGAGCGCTGAACTTTATTCTGTCAATCAATCCGCCAACAATGAGCGCCGGCGTGATTATTGCAAACGTTCCCTGGAATGCCATGAAGAGCTGGTGGGGAATGGTATTGGGCCATCCCTGACCGCACTCGTCACCTTCATGCATCAGCTGCATCTGGTATGCGGCCGACCACGTGTCCGTACACGGTCCCGGCTCACCCAGAGGTGCAAAGTGCGATACCTGGTTTAATCCGGCATACTGCAGGCTTCCCATGAACATGTTTGCTTCGTTGTCGATCGGACCAAATGCAAGAGTGTATCCAATTACGGCCCAGTGGAATGCCATCAAACCCATGATGATAAAGGTCATTCCTATTACGTTGACCGCGTTCTTTGATCTCGCGAGTCCGCCGTAAAAGAATGCCACACCAGGCGTCATAAAGAGCACCAGAGACGATGCGGTCAGCATCCATGCGGTATCTCCTGTATCAATTCTACAGGGAAGCATGTTGCCTTCGCCATCATCAAACCAGCACTCGTTCGGATTTCCAGTGTATATTCCGCTAGTTCCTGCAACGTATCCGTCCATTCCGTCTTCTACTGATTGAGCATATGCGTAAGACATTGTGCTCGTCGCTGTTACGGCTACTGCTACCACAAGTAATAGGGCATACTTGCGGTTCTTTGTATTCATTAAATTTTGGCGCATAAAGAAATTATTTAAGCCTTAAGATTTTAAATTCAAATACAATCTATGTTTGCATAAATTATAATCATACCATAGTATCACGAAACTAATTTATTAGACTACTATTTAATAACAAAGAAGACTGATATGAGACAGCATTTGCCCATATTTGACACATTCAAGACAAAGTCGGCAGAGCTTACCGGAGAAGCGCAGCGGCAGAGAGCCATTCTAAAGATACTCTTTACCCAGAGCAGCCCGGTTGACAGGACCAGAACTGGAATATCAAAGCAGATAGCCCAGACCAACGACATTGCATGGAAAAACATCTACTCGGGGATATTTCGCGACCTGGACGAGGCTCTCATGCCGCTAAAGCTGGTGGAAGAGGAGGGCAGGCTGCCGCTAAAGCGCGGTCCGCGCGCGCTCCAGGAAGCAGGCGTCCCGTACTATCGGCTCTCAACGGCAGGAATGATAGCCTGCCTGGCGTTTATGGAACAGGTAAAGGGCAGCGTATTTCTAGATGTTCTAAAGCAAAAAGGCGCAGTAGAAGAATCGATCGGGCCGATGCTTGCAAAGATTGAGGGCTTTGCGCCAAGCTTTGCGCGCCTGCTAGTCGAGAGGCATGTAAGGGGGTACTGCAGTGGAGATATAGATACGCTGATTCCAATATCAGCATCAAGCCTGGGCAGAGTAGCCGGCGCCGACGCCATGATTCAAAAGGAGATGCTCCTGGGATTTATGAGCGAGTCGGATAAGAGCAGGCAGAAAGTCATAGATTTTCTAGGCATAATCAGCTAGCGAAATTTACTGAGCAGCCATTTGAACCCGACAGATAATCTAATGCAAGTTCCTTGGACCATAATCAGCTAACGAAATTTACTCAGAGCAGCTATCTCTTGCCATCGGGTGCTATTTGAGGCGCGTTTCAAATGTGCCTGGCTTGTGCTTTTGCTTGATCTGCGGCACGTTTCGCTTGGCGGCAGAATTTAACAACATTAAAATCGTATTTTGCAGCGCTCTGTATGTAATGGGCAGCGCGCAGATAATCTACACTTCAGTCAAGTCGTACAGCCGCCGCGGCGGCCTTTTAGCAAGGGACGATCTGCAGATGCTTGCAGAGTCGCGGGACCTGGACGAGCTGGTTACGCGGATAAGAAATACCGCGTATGCCGATGCCGTATCGGGCATTGAAAAGCCGTACTCGTCGGCCGGAATCGAGTCGGCGCTCAGGGCCAAGCTGGCTGATACTCACTATGCCATATCAAAAACCGCAAGCGACTCGGACATTCTGGACGCGTACTATCTCAAGTTTCTAATCAGCAACCTCAAGATCATACTAAAGGGCAAGGCGCTGGGCAAGACGCAGGAGGAGATTGAATCGCATGTGAATCTGCGCGCAGAAGAGCTGGCAAAGCGGCGCGATACAATAGTAAAGGCGATGGTGTCCGGCAGCCTGGACGATGCAGTGGCAAGCTTGGCTGGCACGCAGTTTGGCGAGGATGCAGCAAAGGCCGCATCCATGTACGGCGAGAGCGGAAACATTCAGGCGTTTGACGCATACTTTGACAGAATAATCTACTCCCAGCTGGCGCGCGCGCTCGGCAAGGAAAGGGACCGCGGCGTAACCAGGCTGATCTCAATGGATATTGACTTTTACAACATACTCGGCGTCCTGCGGGGAAAGCTGTGGGGGCTGGACGAGCAGCAGATACAGGACATTTTGGTGGCGCCTGCAGGCAGCGCGCCGCAGGAGCTGCTCCAGAGAATGGCGGCCGCTCAGTCCGTCCGGGACGCAATATCCGAGCTTGCAGGCACCAGATACAAGGACATAATGCCGCAGTCCGAATCTGAGCTTGACGCGGTGGCCGAATTTGAGCGGCTCTTTGAGGTATCGATATTTGAGGCGTGCGGAAGATCCTTTACCAGAATGTTCAGCTTTGCAACTACGGTTGCAATTGCCAAGCTTACCGCGTTTGAGGTTCGAAACCTGGCATCAATAGCGTACGCCGTAGAGCAGGGGCTGCCGGCAGAAGCCGTACTGCCAAAGCTGATCGCAAGGCAGGAATGAGATGTCATCCCGCAGCAACGGTTCTGATATTGAGGCAGTATCGGGCATGGCGCTGGCCGGCGGCATTCTTGCGGTCATTCTTGCAGCGCCGCCGCTGGCAATATTTCTGGGCATATACTTTGGAACGGGAGAGCTTGTGCTGGGCGCGGTTCTGGGATTTGGCGCTCACTTTGCCGTGCTGGCGTTCTCCGGCAGGATATCGGCGCGCATCACAAGGATGATGGAGTGATCATATCATGATGGGCGACAGAAACTACCGGGAGATTATACGGAATGCCGTCGAGTCCATAGGGCGGGAGCTGGAGATTCAGATAGACGCGGACGATATCAAGACGATACACTTGAACGAGGCGGTGCGCTGCCTGAGACGCTCGTACTTTGACAGGGTTGAGCCGGAAAAGGCTATGCAGAGCGGCTTTAGCGGGCTGCTTGCAGGCCTCCTTCGAAAGCTGCACTATGGCGTCGAGTCCAAGGACTTTGAGATGGACGAAATAAGGCTGCGCTGCCAGGCAGACATGATACTGGACGAAGCGATCATTCTCTTCAGGTCGGCTGCCGGCACTCCGAATGCTCCGAATGCAGAAGATTTGCTGTACCTTAATGCATGCATGTGGGCGTACGACAAGACCGAAGGCATCGTAGTATACATTACGGGCGACAGGCGCGAATCGTCATTCTCGCTTACAAGGAACAAAAAGATGTTTGAAGAGACCGCCCGCAGAGTAAGGGTTCTTCACGACCTGCTGGAGGACAAAAAGGCGCCCATACTGGAGCCGTCGCCCGAGTGCGCCGAGTGCCAGTACTATCACAGATGCTACACAAAGGAAAAGATTGCAAAGCCGGTATCCATAATGAGCCTGGTTGGCATGGGCAGAGAAAAGTAGCAGTGCGCGCTCTTCCCTCCAAAACGCAGCCTGCACTGCTCTGCGTGAATGCGTAAAAAACGGCCAGCCTTTTGCGCATGGAATAGTTATGAAATAAGATGACAGAGTGGCAGTGCGCAGCTGCTGCCGTACCGCGCTTTGGATATGCATAGTAAAAACTAGGAATGTAAAGAAAAATTATAGAACTCCCACAACCTTATTCGATTGGTTCGGGATGTCCTCTGCCTCGCAGCGCAAAGCAGACTACTGCTAGGGCTATCGATACTCCTACTGCTGAGCCAAATGCGGCTACTGATGCTTCTGCCATTTGAATGATTGGCAAGAGTTGAGCATATAATATTTTGGCAGATATTTTGATATTTTACATAAGAATCACAATTTTCAATTATTATGATACATTATATAAGGAGGCGCGAGGCTGCAGTCATGGAATGAAGCATGCGGATCACCGCAGGAACGGCGTCCGACTGCCGCAGAGAAACTGCAGGATGATGAAACATGCTTGCTGACGGCGCATGGCAAGCAGACGGACAGGCACTTTCGGCCAGCCAGTCATTGCCCGAAGATATCAATGCATTGCATGTGCGATGGAAAACGGGTCCAAGAGCCAATGAAAGACGCAATGAGCATCAGCATGCGCGCAGCCGGGGAGAGCCGCATTGGGGCGAATGCCGTTTTCACTGTAGTACAAGGACGATCAATAGGACAAGGACGGCCTGCATCAGGCGCGATAAGCAGTACAGGCGCGAGAAGTGCAGAGTGCGAATTTGCCAAAACTGCTACGGCTCAAACTCAAACTGGATTATGTTTTGTCCGCCTGCCGTTACCGAACTGAGCGCATACACCGCCTCTCCCGTTACGCTCCACTGCGCCGTGTCAGCTAGGATGGCGTCCCAAAGCTCTTCGGTATTTCCCGTATTGACAAGCGTTATCTTGTCCCGCACGGATACCGGCTGCCCGCTCAGCAGAGTGACATAGTTTGAGCCCACCACCATCGACTCTAGCCGCTCGCCAATCTCTCCCGCATGAATGCGAACGCCGCTCTCGTACAGATGATACGATACAAACGGAAGCAGTACGGAGTTTTCATTCGGGTTTACTATTGTAAACTCTATCTGCAGCTCGGCATGCCGCATGTCCGCCTCTTCAATCGTGATGCCGTCCAGCTCGATCTCTATTGGAAGAATTTCGGCAGGCTGCCTCTGCGAGTCAAATCCCGACAGGCTCTGCACGACAGATTGTCCTGATACTGCGACGACTCCGAGGGCTATTGCAAAGGCGGCTGTTATTACGCCGACTGCTATCTTGGGATTCATGGCAAATGTTGCACGAATGTCATCTTAAATGTTTCAAGCGTGCAGCGTCATGGCGCCCGGCTTCTTTTCTTTGAGATGTGTCAGGGCGCATTTCATTTGGCAATGCACGGCCCGCACGGTATTTTTTGCATCCCGTGTAGCGGCGCGGCCTGCCGAGTCCGGCAATGCCCTGGCATGCGGGATTGCGGCTCAGAAACGGTTCATGCTTGACGAATCGCTCCCGGAATGAATAATTCCTGGAAGTTGCAATGGCTGCCGGACAGCAACGGCTGCAAGAGTCGTTCACGCAGAAGGTGCGCGCCATTCCGCAAATAGCGTCAGATTCTGCTTTTCCGGACAGGTCTTAGCGAAAAGCAGCCAGCGAAAAATGCCGCAGCCACAAGAATGACAGTATTGTCCTTGCTGTCTGCACTGATTCCGAATAGTAGATGCGCATAAGACGCAGCCCCGCCCATACAAAATGATTTATACGCGTAAGAGAATTATGGAGTATGGAGGAGCCGATAGTGATAAGCAACGATGATTTAAGATGTCCTGTTTGTAGAACAAGATTAGTTGAAGGAAAATCTCCGTATTATTTGCATGGCACAAAAGTAGGCGAATTTGATTCGCTGTTATGCGAGATATGCCATTATTCGTTATTGACAGAGAAAGGATATGAAGAATCCGGAATAAAAGCCAAAGAAATGGGATTGTTAAACGATGGAAAAGAAACTCCGGACCTTGAAGAACGCACAATTGCAAAGGTGCAAAATACATTTACTGGAAATAAATCCAATATTGAAGAAATGGACGATGAAGGTATTCCTGAAAGCTATCATGAAAGATATTCGGATTCTTATCCTGAAATAACCATTCA
>CAYGAM010000075.1:0-10826 GCA_964347915.1 uncultured Nitrosopumilaceae archaeon
TGTATGCGCGGCACGCTTTCAATCGCACTGCCGCAGATGCAGCCTGGCAGGCTTGGCCGAATGCATGCAAATCTATGCCGTATTCAAATGTTTCAAGAAAAAATCTGAGCAGTCTGGGACGGCTTGATTGCGCGCAGCTCCTGCTTTTGGTCCTGCTGATGCAGAAAATTTCTGAAACGGACGCTGCATCTTCTAGCCTTTTTTTAATTCCTTGGCCAATCTCCGTGCAATATCTTTTACCACTAACGCATTGGAATTGTGGGGATCGATCTTGGTTGCTTCGCTCGCCGCATCCGCTGCCTCTTCATACCTGCCAAGCATGTACAATGAGTGCGACTTGCTGGCCCATGCCTCAGAATTTTTGGGATCCAATTTGATTGCCTTGTCGCAGTACTTTATTGCCTCCTTGTACCTTTCGCACATGTCCAGCGCGGCTCCCATGGTTGACAGCATCATCGGAGTGTCTGGCCCTATGCGCAATGCGCGCCCCATGCTTTTTACCGCATCCTCGTATTTGTCAAGCCTGTATTGCATGTAGCCTAACTTTTCCCATGCATGCACTACGCCAGGGTCGTTTCTTGCAGCTGCGGCATAGCATTCCAGCGCCTTTTCCAAGTCCTTTTTGTCGCGGGTAATGTTGTACTGTGCTTCATGCATGGCACCCCTGCCGAATAATGCAAGCGGGTGTTCTGGGTCTGTCTCTAGCACCCTGTCTAAGTTCTTGACGGCCAATTTGGCGTTGCCAAGCTTGGTAAACATTTCTGATTTTTTCATCAGCCATTTGTTTCTAATCTCCATGTTCTCTTTTGCGCCGATATTCTTGAAGCATTTTGCGGCCTTCTTGTGCTGGCCGTCCGCTTCAAATATGTCTGCCTTGAGTATCTTGTACTCTTTGCTACTAATTGATGTCTCTATCATGGTATCGCACCATTCCGTCGCATTGTAAACATCGTCAAGAGATTCCAGCAGCATGATCCGCTCTGTGTACAGCTGCTCTTCCTTTGCGCTCAGCCCCACGCCAAATTCCATTTTTTTCTGTTCGACCTTTATCTCGTCCATGTTGCGGTGCAGCTCCCTGATCAAAATAGCCCTGTTGTTCCGGTCGTCAAGCTCTTCTACCTCGTCCCAATCCAGCTCGAAATCTTTCATTGGAACCGCGTCTGCCATAGCATTCTTTGATCAGCGGTATAATTTAAGTTTCATCTAGGCGCGGCCCGCGGCGCGGCATTCACCGGCGCGGTCTTGTACTGCACATTGCAGCTTGCAGCGCGTACCCAGAAGCGTCCGACCTTTGCCTGATCAATGCATCTTGATTAGCTGGACATTGCTGCGGGGATTAATTTCCGGATTGCCGCCAGGCGGATCATTTGATACTGCATCATGCAGGCGCCAAAAATGAGGTTTAAATATAGTTTGCTTCACTTTTTCTGTAAATTGCTCGGAGGCGCAAAAAATGATAATCCTTCATGCCGGTGAATGCGAGGGCTCGCTGTTTCTGTGGGGCGAAGCGCCTGAGAACGGCAAAAATTCTGTCCCAGACAAGACCAGCGCCAGCCGTTCAAAGTCCAGAATGCCATTGGCTAATGCTATTTCCCATTCTGCCGTCTCAGGCAGGGCAAGCGCAAACTTCCCAAAGATGTATCCTTTTGGCGCAAGCAGCCGAAAGCTGTCCAGGGCCTTAAAGGATGCAGTGCCGGACTTTGCGCTTGCCGCAGACCGAAAATGCGACATGATTGCATGGCTGCCTACTGCGAAAACCGGCCCTGTTCCTTCCAGCGATATTCTGGCTGACGCGCCCGCGCCTGGCGCCAGGACAAAGCTAGAGCCGTGGACCGTACCGGCATACAAGCTAAGCATGCAGCAGGCGGTAGATCTTTTGTGCGAGTCTGCAGACAAGCGAACCCTGGGCGAAGGCGTGCTGGTAGGCGCGGATCTGGCATACTGGGCTGATGCGATGCGCCTTGCAGGCTCAATGGTGGCCAGGCAGCAGTTTCTTCCAGATTTGGCAGCCGACGAAAATGACCGGTACAGGGCAGTCTGGAATCCGGTCTTTGTAGGAAAGGATGCGGAACGACTCGGAGTGCTGGCCAAGCGCATGCCTGCATCGGGCCGAGCCCTGTCAACATCGTCTTACAAGCCTCCGGCGCAGCCTGCAATCGCAGCGCTCTGGCAGATTGCAGCCGCGCTTACGGACTATCTGGTGCGCTTTGCCCACCTGTCTTCAAAGCAGCCTGTCCGCAAGAGCTTTGACAGCGCGCATGACTCGTGGCTTTACTCGCTAAAGTCAAAAAAGGGAACGCTCAAGGGCAGCAATGACGACTTGTCCGAGCTTGCAGAGCATGTCCGCGAGTGGCGGCGTCCAATTTCCATACTTGCAAATTCCGACTTTCGGCTCTGCTTTCGATTGGAGGAGCCAAAAGACAAGGACGGAGTGCCAAAAGCCACCGGCAAATGGCGCATCAACTATCTGCTCCAGCCGCACGACGACCCCAGCCTCCTTATTCCAGCCGACGAAGCATGGAACAAATCCCGCAAGGCGTCTGCGCTTGGGCGGAGCGGATCCAATATACGAGAGTTCCTGCTGTTCTCGCTGGGACAGGCATCCGGCATCTGCCCAGGCCTTGCCGAAGGTCCGGGCGGCAGCATTGCGGGACATACAGTTACCGCAGCCAAAGCCTATGAGTTTCTGACAGAAGTGGCTGGCGCGCTTGAGCAGGCAGGATACGGCGTCATACTTCCGTCATGGTGGACGCGTGCGGGAGCCAAGGCCAAGCTTGGCGCGCGGGCAAAAATCAAGAATCCTAAAATGCAGGCGCCAGGCAGCCTTTCGCTTGATACCATATTTGAGTTTGACTGGGAAGTGGCGCTGGGAGACCAAAAGGTTACCATTACGGAGCTGGAAAAGCTTGCCGACCTAAAGTCGCCGCTGGTCCGCGTTCGGGGACAATGGATAGAGGCCGATGCCGACGAGATCAAGTCGGCCATCAAATTTTTGAAGAAAGGAACCAGAAAGACAGCCCTTCGGGACATCCTCATGATGGACCTTGGCGTCAAAGACACGCCCGCAGAATTAGAATTTGAAGGCATTGAAGCTTCGGGAACGGTAGCAGACACGCTGAACCGGATGAGCGGAAAGCTGGAATTGGACGATCTCACGCAGCCCGAAGGCTTTGAAGGCGCGCTTCGGCCGTACCAGATTCGAGGCTACTCGTGGCTTTCGTTCCTGCAGCAGTGGGGCCTTGGAGGCTGCCTGGCAGACGACATGGGCCTGGGCAAGACGGTTCAAGTTTTGGCGCTCATTCAGAATCATTGGCAGCCTGACGGAGGCCGGCCGGCCCTCATCGTATGCCCGACATCCGTAATAAGCAACTGGCGCAAAGAAGCGGATCGCTTTACTCCGCAGCTTCCTGTAATGATTCACCACGGAACAGGCAGAAAGCAGGGGGCGGCATTTGCCAAGGATGCAAAAAAGTACGCAATAATCATAACCAGCTACGGGCTGGTGCATCGCGACATCAAGTCCATTGGGGGGGTGGATTGGAGCAGCGTTGTGCTGGACGAGGCGCAGAACATTAAAAATTATGACACAAAGCAGTCCAAGGCGGCGCGATCCCTTGATGCGGACTGCCGGTTTGCACTGACGGGCACTCCGGTAGAGAATAACGTGGGAGACTTGTGGTCTATTATGGAATTTCTAAATCCCAGCTTTCTGGGCACCAGTAAGGAGTTTAAGCGCAATTTCTTCATACCCATTCAGGCAGAACAGGACAGCGCCGCGTCAGAGCGGCTCAAGCGGGCCACGGGCCCCTTTATACTCCGAAGGCTCAAGACGGACAAGTCCGTAATCTCGGATCTTCCGGAAAAGATGGAGATGAAAGTTTACTGCAACCTGACAAAGGAGCAGTCGTCCCTGTACGGTTCTGTCCTAAAAGAGCTTGACAGGGCTTTGTATTCTGCCGAAGGCATTAAGCGAAAAGGAATCATAATGGCCGCACTCATCCGGCTCAAGCAGGTCTGCAACCATCCTGCCCACTTGCTGGCGGACAACTCTGTCATTGGCAGCAGGTCCGGCAAGCTGTCCAGGCTTACTGCAATGCTTGAGGAGATAATCGAGGTCGGCGACCGCGCGCTCGTATTCACTCAGTTTGTTGAGATGGGACAGATAATCAAGCGCCATGTGCAGGAGACTTTTGGAGTAGACGTGATGTTTCTGCACGGCAGCGTGTCAAGGAAGAACCGCGACACCATGGTGGAACGGTTTCAAAACGGTACGGCGGGGCCGCAGATATTCGTCATATCGCTCAAGGCCGGCGGCACGGGGCTGAACCTTACGTCCGCCAACCACGTATTTCATTTTGATCGCTGGTGGAACCCTGCAGTTGAGGATCAGGCAACCGACAGGGCGTTTAGAATAGGACAAAAGCGAAACGTCCATGTCTACAAGTTTGTCTGCGCAGGAACCTTGGAGGAAAAAATAGACGAGATGATAGAGCGCAAAAAGAGCATTGCCAAGAGCGTGGTCGGCACGGGAGAGGGCTGGCTTACCGAGCTGTCCAATGACGATCTGAGAGACGTCCTTGCCTTGAGCAGCGAGGCTGCGGGAGCGTAAAATGTCATACTGGTACTATACTCCCACAAAGCCGCGCTCGGTCAAGGGCGGAATAAAAGCCAAGTCCAAGCGCGGCACGCTGGGCCAAAGCTGGTGGGCCAGGCGCTGGATTGTCATGCTGGAGAGCCTTAATCTTGGCGCAAGGCTTGAGCGCGGCAGATCCTATGCCAGGCGGGGACAGGTGATTTCGATTGAGGTGCAAAGCGGCGCGGTAACTGCCAAAGTGCAGGGCTCTGAGAGGCGCCCATACGACGTAACGATCGAAGTCAAAGCGCTCAGCCGAAAGAACTGGAAAGAGATGTCTTCAAAAATATTCTCGCAGCCCGTTCTTGCTTCAAAGCTGCTTGCAGGACAGATGCCTGACAATATCGAAAAAATATTCAAGGCTTCGGGAATGTCCCTCTTTCCGCGCAAAGTGGGGGATATCGGGAGCAGCTGCACCTGCCTTGACTGGTCCAATCCCTGCAAGCATATAGCTGCAGCGTACTATCTGCTGGGCGAAGAGTTTGACCGGGATCCGTTTCTCATCTTCAAGCTGCGGGGCGCCGGCCGCGAGGAGATTTTGGAGATGGCAGGGCTTCACCAGATGGATGCGGCAAGGCTGGATCAGAACGGTCCAAGATCGCCTGCGGACCTGGCTTTGGATAATTCAAGGCAGGATCCGCTTCCGGCAGATCCGGACAAATTTTGGGGTCATGCCGCACTGCAGGAAGACTCGCTGGGATCCGCGCAAATCCCCAGCACGCCTGCAGCGCTGCCCAGGCAGCTGGGAGGCTTTCCTTTCTGGCGGGGCGACGAGTACTTTATGGACGCAATGGAAGAGGCGTATCGCAGCGCGTCGGATGCGGGATTGAGCGTATTCTTAGGCGAGCGGCCAGAAGAAACTGCATAGCGGCTGGCGCAAAAGGGCCAAGTATTTTGGCTGACGCTCAAGAGGATGCGCAAAGCCGAACAATCATGCCGGAACACGAAGTTTGATCTTCATAATCATGCCGGAACAAAAAACTCAAAACTCCATAATCAGACTTAATTAAAAGATATTCGACTTGTGAATAGATGGCATTTTGCACAAACTGCGGCTCCATGGTGGGCGACGACCACAAATTCTGCAGGGAATGCGGCAAGCCGACGTCTGATGCGGGACATGGCACTGCAGAGCAGACTCGTGCAGGCAGCAGCTCCTCAAATGCCAAAGCAGAGAGCGGCGGCTTTGTGTCTGATGGTATCATTCGTGATGCTCCGGCATCTGATGACGCCGCATCCGGCAGTCCCGCACCTGGCGATTTCGCATCTGGCGGAACAGCTGATGCTCCAGCGTCTGACGATGCCGTACCTGATGATACCCGCCATGCCGATACCGTCAATGATGATCGCGCTCCTGGCAATTTCGCGCCTGCGCAGGATGCAAAAGACTCTGCCGGCCATGCCGAAGATCGAAGGACGATGTTTGATGAAGGCATTCTTGTCCTGACGCCTGACAATGCCATCCTGTACAGCAGCCGCACCGAAGACGAACTGGAGCGAATCCCGATATCACAGATAGCAGACTGCTCGTACAGCAGCATGCGGAGATGCCTTTTGATCAAAAAAATGATCAACATGGAGCGCAACCTTGATGCCTATCAAAATGAACTGAAAGCCAAGCAAGAAAAGCAGAGGCGCAGCCTGGCAGAGCTTGAAGGCCGCCTAAAGCGGCTGAATGTGCAGAGTGACTCGGCGCCGTCTGTAACCACTGATACGGGCCAGGCTGATACAAAGTCCAGATGGAGCTCGTTGCAGGACGGCTTGCGGTCTGCCGCTGGCGGGCTGGCCAGCAGACAGGACTCGAATACAAAACCTGGGCGGAAGAATGCTGCCGGCAAGCGAGCCTCAAATACAAAGTCCAAAAAGAAGAATGCCGGCAAGCAAATCTCAAATGCCGAGTCCAAGACGCAAATACGAATCTCAAATGCCGAGTCTCAGATGCAAAAGCGCCAGGAAGAGGCTAAAAAAATCAGCTCAAAGATGCGCAGCATGCAGCGCAAGATTGATCGACTGGAAAAGGATATCTCCGCTCTTGCAACGGATCCCAAAGTCAGGAGCCGCACCATGAGGCAAAAGGCAGATATCAAAAAGGAGCAGTTTACGCTGCCCAGAAATCATTTAGGAGAGCACGCTCCAAGGGACGAATACAAAATCTGGAAGTATGCCGTACAAAGGAGAATAAAGGGGCCCCTGATGCTGCGAATAGTCACAGAGCCGTATGACGCCGTAATCCGAATAAACCGCAAGCCGATAGCAACTGCGCCGGCTACAATTGAGCTGCCGCTGATGGACGATGCGATACTGGACGGCAAGTATCAAATCGAAGTTCTAAAAGAGGGATGCGAGCTGGTGCGCTTTGCCATATCAACCAAACTGACTGCCAATGAATATGGTTCGTCCATGTATCGCGAACTGGCAAAGAGCATGCTTCATTCGGGCAAAAGGCTTCACTCAAGGCATTTCAAGCTAAAGCCTGCTGTCAATGATCGCGCATTTGAGAACATGGTAAAATCGCTCCGAGAGGAGGCGCCTGACCGCTCAATCAGCCTTGCAGATTCTGCCATTGAACTGGAGACAAAATGCATGAACGAAACGCTGATACTCGCAAAAGACAGCCTTTTTGTCGTGTCGCGCGACGGGCGGAAATGCCTGTATGAAATTCCGTACGGCGCCATAATCAAGGCAAGCTGCGGCAGCAAAGTATACGGCCGCGCCGCGCACCATTTGATGCCAAAATCCATAGCAGAAACAAAGCTGGGCAGAATGATTGGACAAAAGTCAAGATCCATACAAATAAGATACGACGAACTGCACTACAAGAACCTGAGCCTGGAGTTTGAACTGGACAATCAGGACAAGCCATTGTCTGAGGCAGACGCTTTGCAGCATATGAACAGGATGCAGTCGATACTTGACAGAAAGATGGCGGAGCCAGATCTGTATTGTTCCGGCGGGATGGATTCTGACAGATTTGTCATAACCCAGGAGGACATACAAAACAACTTTGAGCGGTTTGAGCCGTTTGAGTTTGAGGTGCTTGTGCAAAAGCTGTTTGAGAGCAAAGGGTACAAAGCCGAAGTAACGCAGGAGCGCGGCGACATGGGCGTGGATGTGCTGGCGCGCAGCAAGCGAGAAACCATAGCCATACAAGTAAAGCACTGGCGGTCGTCCGTCGGAGGTCCGGATGTGCACAAGACCGTAGGCTCCATGGTGACGTTTGGCGCAAGCAGGGCGATGGTGATTACAACATCCGACTTTACAGTGCAGGCATACGATATACAACGACGCGGGTCGCCGGTAGAGCTGTGGAACGGCGCCAAGACAAGGGCGGAATTTCAAAAGTATCTGGCCAGGCAGGCAGGCTGACCTGCTGAAACTGCGGCAGTGCAGGCTTGGAGATGTGGAGGGCGCGCAAAATTCAATCCGAAACAAACAGCATACATCTTTGCAAACTTTTCTGCATGAATCATCTCATGCAGAGTTCCAAATTTCAATATCAAAGATTTATAACAGAAATCGGACTTAATTCATTGTGAATGTCTGAACAGAGTGGCCAGAAGACTGGCGGTCTTTCTAGACGTGACTTCCTTAAGCTGATGGGAGCTGCCGGAACCGGCCTGGCATTTGCTCCGTTTGTTCCATGGGGAAATTTCATGCCAAATCCGTCATCGGCAACGCTTGAAAAGGTGCCTGTTGAGCTGCCTGACGGCACTCAGGCAAACGTAGACACGTATCCAGTAAACCACGCCGAAGTAATCACGTATCCCAAGACCGGCGACAGAGTGCTGGACGAAGAGGCGTTCCGCAAGTGGCAGTTTATCCGCCTGCCTGAGGAGCTTGGAGGAGCGGGACGCACCCCTGAAGCATTCCGTGCATACAGCATGGTGTGCCTGCACCTGTGGTGCCTGTGGAAGTATTGGCCAGACGAGGGCAGAAAGAGAGGCGAGTGCCCCTGCCACGGCAGCATGTACGATGTCAGATCAGGCACGGCATACGTGGGACCGGCATCGCTGCAGGCCCCGCCTGCAAACACTCTGCCAAATCTGGACTTTGAAGTTGACGAAAGCGGATTCTTATGGATAGCGCCGCCGGTGTGGGGCGTTAACACGAACGGGGTGATAGGCTACGGCCGCTTTGTCTAGAAGAACAGGCGGAGCTGGATTCTTTCATTGGATCTGGGACGGCCTTGACCGCACCATATTTACAGCAATAAAATTCTCGTTTCCTGCAAGGTTTGTGAGCCCGTTTGGATTTCTTGGAATGCTCACGTTTATCGTATTTGTAATACTCGGCGTAACAGGCGCCCTCTTGATGTTTTACTACCAGCCCATTTTGGACAGGGCGTGGGACAGCGTCCAGTTTATCAACGACGAAGTGCCGTTCGGATTCCATATACGAAACATACACTATCACGGCTCCAATGCCATGGTGCTCTTGGCCATTCTGCACATGTACTATCAGTACTTTAGCGGAAGGTACAAGATACGAAATGAGATACTCTGGGTTACGGGCGTCATACTGGGAACGGTCACCATACTGGAGGCCTTTACTGGATACGACGTAATATTCAGCGAGAGGGCCGAGCTTGCAATAAGCATTGCAGCGTCGCTGACAAATTCGATTCCGCTAATCGGCCCCACTGTACGCGATGCCATGTTCGGAAGCGGATTCTCGGACTTTGTCCTGCGCTTTTACGCGCAGCACGTATTCATCCTGCCCGTCGTCATGCTGGGCCTGATGGCAGTCCACTTTCCGCGGTTCCTTGTCTTTGACGTGCCGATGGTCATGGCAGTATCTGGCGCCATACTGATTACGGGAGGCGTCTTTCCAATTGATCTTGGCTTTAAGTTTGAGCCGAACATACCGCCAGGGATTACTGTACCGGAATGGTATCTGACAGGACTCTACGCGTTCCTGCGAACGCAGTACGACAAGTTTGTAACCGGCGTACTGTGGCCTGGGCTCTTCATAGGGTCGCTGCTGCTGATTCCGTTCATTGACCGGTACAAAAAGTTCTCATGGAAGGATCGCCCCATCATAACCGCCTGGGGAATTACGGGCATTGCGCAGATTATCGTTACTACCTACTGGGGATTCTACATACCGACTGACATTACCATCCCGCTAGTTGAGCGGCTGGTCATAGATCCCGTGTACCTGTATACGGTAATGGTGCTTCTGGTTCCGCTGGGATTCGGGTTCAGCTATATGATGATCCACATGGCAAAGGAGGCTGAGAGAAAGGCCAAGATTGCAAAGCAAAAGGGACCCAAGCGCGTTGCCGTAATCGATCTCTCAGAAAAGTGGCTCAATTGGACCATAGTGGCGCTAATTGCATTCCAGGTATTCCTGAACATATCGGCGTACAATGCGGCCCTTAGCGGAATGAACAACCTGTCGCTGTTCTTTGTAGGGCTCATACTGATTGTATTTGCGGGATTCTTCCACGTGTACCGTTATGCGCTAAACCAGTCAAAAAAGGTGCCGCCGCCTCCGCCAAAGCCTGTACGCGAGAGGCCGAAGATGGCGCCGCAAGAGCAGCCGATTCCAGAACTGCCGAATGCCAGGCCAGGCGGAGAGGCCGCCAAGCTCCGGCAGCCGCAGGCGGAGCCGGCACCGCAGATTCAAGCTGGTACAATGCAGGATCGGGATCCGGTGGTTGGAGGAGCCGACCTCCCAAAGCCGTAGAGCCATGCACTATCTGGACATTGAAACCACGGGCAGGGATCCATACTATGACAAGATAATTACAATTCAGTATGCAAGAATGAACGATGCCACTGGCAGGACAGTAACGGGCAATCCGGACATGGATCTTCGAATACTGACAGAGTGGGAGTGCGGAAGCGAGGAGAGGATGCTAAAGCGATTCATTATAGACAGCGCCATAACGTCAAGCATATGGAACTTTGTGCCGCTTGGATACAATCTTTTCTTTGAGCACATGTTTCTGTCAGGCAAGGCCAAAAAGTACGGCTTTGGGAAAATAAACATAGCATGGGACAGGCCTCACATTGATCTAAAGCACATGGGCGTCCTGATGAACAGGGGACAGTTTCGGGGTTCCGGCCTGGACCAGGTTACAAACAAGCCGCACGACGGCTCCGCCGTGCCAGGATGGTACTCTAATCGAGAGTATGACAAAATAATCAATTATGTCCGGACAGAATTTAGAAGCTTTGTTGAGCTTACA
>CAYGAM010000076.1:0-4182 GCA_964347915.1 uncultured Nitrosopumilaceae archaeon
CCAAGGAATTTGTGAAAAATCACAGTGGGATTGAGCTTGAATACTTTCCGCGCGGTTCCCCATACCTTAATCCAGTTGAAGAGTGCTGGAGGCAGACGAAGCGTGACCGGCAGAACTCTGAATATTATGAAAGCATGAAGGACATGAAAAAGTCAGTCTCAACGTATCTTAGAACGCATCGATTCAAGCTCTCTGTACTGAAATATCTCAAGAGGAACCCGCCGAAACAAAAGGTCATGGGATGGAAAACGGGCTAGTTTCTTGTGTCCATGTGCTTTCGCGCTGCCAAAGCCGCCTGGCTCTTATGCTGTCCTCTCTGCATAGTTCCGACAGCATAAGGGCATATGGCGAGTACCGGTCGGCAGCTCTTATTGCCCCGATTTGGCATGCAATATTTCCAAATCACAAACATTCGCAGGCGCATTGCCTTGTCCTACCAGCTCCTCATTTTTTTGAGAGATTTTTTAATGATTCATATCTCAAGCTGCAATTGTTGATGTATTTTTAGGACTGTCCGGCAATAATTGCAAAGAATTTTTCTGCGTCACTATAGCGCAGCTTGCACCGGCATTGTTTCCTTCCAGCGCCGCTCCCACGCCGCAACGCTGCAGATTCTGCCACATTCGCTGTGCCGCTCTCCCCGCGCTGCAGGCAAGGCTGATTGAGACTAGGCAGAATGCTGCCCGGGCATGGCGCCGTTCTTGCCATGCTGTTCCAACACGATACTGCTTGCAGCATTGTTCCAACGCGCCGCCGCTCTGGCGCAGCGCCTGTCTTACAATGTCATTCTTTTGAACTGTCCTCATATTCGTTGAGGCAGAACTGGTGAAATACGGTGCAGCCGTTCTCGGCCGCCTGCCTGATTATCCCGGGCATTGCGTCAAGCAGGACGCCCTGGGCGGCAAGGAATGCCTCGTCTTCCCTGCCCAGCCTGCGGAACAGATCAGACTTTGCCTCGCCTACATGCTTGAGGCCTGAGTCGGCTTTCTGAGCCCGGTCGTAGAGAGCTATAGCGTCTTCGTACCGCTTGAAGAATGCAAGCGTGTTTGCCTTGTTCAAAAGAGCCGTAACGTTGCGCGGCTCTATCTCCAGCGCCCTGTCATAGTACGATACGGCTTCTTCATTTCGGTTCATCTCGTTGAGCGCAAGGCCGGCGCTGTTCAGCGTCCACGCATCCTTGGGATTTGAGGCAAGAATTTTGTCCGTCAGTTCCAGCACCTCGCCGTACCGCTTGAGATTTTCCAGCGCAAATATTTTGTTTCTTAATGCGTAAGCGTTGGAGCCGTCAAGCGCAATGACTTTGTCGCAGTGAACCAGCGCCTCTTCAAACTCGCCCATGCGAATAAAAGCAGTTGCCATGTTTTGCAGCGCGGTCATGTCGCGCGGATTGTCCTGAAGCATTTTTCGGCAGTATGGTATGATATCCTCGTATCTGCCTGCCTCATACATCTTGGTTATAGCATTTACAGGATCCAGCACATCAAACAATTCCAGTCAGCAGTATGGCCTGGCATCCTATGTTTATCTTATTCTGTTACGAAACTGCAGTATTTTCAAAAGTTCCCCGCAAGACGGTTCCGCATTCGAAACAGTTCAAGCCAAGCTGCCTGCAAATTCACGTGTAGCCGTCGGTACCATCTTGAGTCGGATACATTTGGGAAGGCTGCTGCAGGCTAGGGTTGCCGCGATTGTATGTAGGATACAATACGGACTGCCGGCTAGAGATGTTCGGCGTGACAATGACATGCATCATGATCCGGCATCCATGTGAGATCAGTGTGACGAACATGAAAAAGATACGGGGTTGCCTCCCCGTATGCATCTGTAGTGACGGTTAAAAGCTCTTGAGCACTATGGGTGCGAACGACGCAGGAAGGCGCTTTTTGGCAATCGGGGGTACTTTCAGTCGCCAGTATGGACTGCCAGGTCTAAAACAAAAAAGAGTCAGCGATATCAAAAAGCCGCATGTCGTACACCCAGACAATATCCTGTTGATCTTGTTCTTCCATAGCTGGATGACAGATGGAAAAATAGCAACGCCAAGTAGCAAGAACGCACTTGGGACCAAGACAACAGGGTTGGAGGATCTCTGTGCATACTCCTGCGAGGAAGGCGGCTTCGCAAATCACACAATCAAAGGCTTTTGAGAAAATCCTCTTTTCTGATTTCTGCAAGTAGCAGAATGCCAAAAATGGTCCCAACCTTGGCCTCCTTGTGCATTGGAACAACCGTAACTATCTTACGGTTTGTAAATTTGCGCAAGACGGCATGGCTTCCAGTCTAGCGAGAAACCTGAAAGCCAAACTTGTCTACAAGAACCCTTACTATCTTCCTGCAAGTTTAGGAAATTTCGACACTCAGTGCACCCATCGCATCCATGTTTTGGATGGATTCTTTTGCATCTGGCACCTCTTCCAGAT
Organism: uncultured Nitrosopumilaceae archaeon; assembly: GCA_964347915.1. GTDB lineage: Archaea > Thermoproteota > Nitrososphaeria > Nitrososphaerales > Nitrosopumilaceae > CAYGAM01. The sequence goes on from CAYGAM010000076.1 coordinate 2,421, forward strand.
AGAGGCCCACGGCCTCCCTGATGTTTGCCATTGCATCCTCTATTATGCTTCCCTGGGTGGTTACTCCTGTAGCCACCTCTTTTATTACGTACATGTCATCTTCCTTCCAAAATACCGTCTGCAATTTCATATCTATACCAAGGCACGAATCGTTTTAATCTTTTTGTGTGTCCACAGCTAAGTGAAATGTAAACGGGACTGTTGCTTTTGTATTGTTATTTAGGAATCGTGTTTCTTGGAGTGCGTTTGCAGTAGTTGTGGCGAGGGCTTGACTGCTTTGAGCGCAACTGAAAATATACTCAGTGCACCCGCTCTTTAATCTCTAGAATTTGCACAAGCCAGCATCCTGCTGTCTGAAATAGCGCGCGTCCATGATAATTTGGGACAGCAGCGCCAGCAGCCTGCTGTTCCTGCATTTCGACTGGATACACTTTCCATTGGCATCCAAACGCTGCATATTGCGGACTATGCTGGAGATTACAAGTATTGTCGCTGAAAAATAACAATCCATGCCTGCATTTTCTCTTTGGAGCGACATTGGTTGTGAGCGCAAGTATATATGCAGAACAGTACACTGCAGACAGCAGGATTCGGGCCGGACTAGGCTTGACGCTTTTGGCGCGGCAGCATCCTGCCTTTGTTCCGCAGGTTTTGGTACTGGCGGGAGACGTATTATTTCGGCTTCTCATGCCTGCTGCGTCTTGACGCGGCTGCAAAAACACGGCTCCTGCAGGCTGTGATATCTGATTTAGGTTTTTTGGATTTTCTTGATAATCAGCCTGAATGCAAACTCACTGCACCTTGACGGCCTCATCGCGTACAGCGATACAGCTTTCATATATGCAGGCTTGATATGGCCGGACTTTGGGGACAAAATAATCCAAGAGTAGGGAATCAGTATAACTGGTGCAAGAGCGGCGCGCGAATTGCTTGACGGCGAGGCTAAAGCATTGCGCGCCATGCTTGACGCACTGATGAGCATGGCAAGCAAAATGACCACAAACTCTGCAAGAACGCGCAGCATGGATCGCGGCAGGGCGCCGCACAGGAACCTGACGAAAAATCGCGGGAGCGCGCGCATCAGAACGATATGGCAAAGCAGGACGAATCCAAATCCAATTTATAGCTGATCATTAAAGCACAGTCATGGGCGCTAGAAGAGACTATTATGAAATTCTCGGCGTATCAAAGTCGGCATCAACAGGCGAGATAAAGATGCAGTACAGAAAGCTGGCGCTCAAATTTCATCCCGACAAAAACAAGTCGAAAGACGCCGCCGAGCATTTCAAGAAAATCACAGAGGCGTATGATGCTCTGCGAATGATGCATGCTGCAGAGGGAAATGCCGGCTCAAATGCGAATTTCAGCATGGACGACGACCTTGACATTCACTCTGCTGCTGACTCTTGCATTGGCCAAGGCCAGGATTTCGCCGACAGCGAAGAATACGACGAGGCCATAGAATGCTTTGACGAAGCAATCAGCATAGATCCGCAGTACGTACGCGCTTATGCCGGCAAAGGCCAAGTGCTGGCTGATGGAATGAGACGGCATGGCGAGGCCATAGAATGCTTTGATCGGGCAATCAGCCTGGATCCAGAGTATCGGCTGGCATATGTCCTTAAAGGCCGAACGCTTGCCAACCTTGGAGAGTACGGCAAAGCCATAAAATGCTTTGATCGGGCAATAAGTCTGGATCCAGAGTACTTGTTATCATACACCAATAAAGGCCAAGCGCTGCACAATCTGGAAGAATACGCCA
>CAYGAM010000076.1:4282-10825 GCA_964347915.1 uncultured Nitrosopumilaceae archaeon
ATAAAGGCCAAGCGCTGCACAATCTGGAAGAATACGCCAAAGCCGTCGAATGCTTTGATCGGGCAATAAGCCTGGATCCGAATGATGCGCACGCTTATGCTCATAAAGGCAGAGCGCTGTCTGCAATGGGACGGCATGACGAGGCCATAGAATACTATGACAAAGCCCACTGGATTGGGAGCATGAGTTAGGCGTAAGCGCTTGGCAGAGATTCAGAAAGCAGTTCCGGCCTGTTTCGCAGGCGCGGCACTGCCTGCTTGCCATCTATGAGATCTTTTGGCATCTTTCGCTTGAATGCCCGCGCCCATGCTTTCAGTATCGTTCCCGTTCAATGAAATGCGCGGCATGCTGCGGCTGCATGGTGATTCAAAAGCGCGCCCTTTCCTTGCACAACTGCTCTGCAGTGCCTGGACAGCGCCTTTTGCTGCGTCCGCATGCGAAAAAATCTGGCGCCGGCCGCCATGCCGTCCTCATTCTAGAATGTGAATCCGTCCCTCATCATTGCAGAGAGTTCGCGCTTTGTTCCATCGGAATCCAGCGTGTATCTGAGATTTTCCAGCAGGCTTTCTGCCGCCACGCACTGATTCTTTGCGTACTGGTGGTAGCATTCCAGCACTTCTTCGTACGTGCAGGCTTTTCCATACGTTACAGCAAACGACTCTGACGCTACCTGACAGCTTGTCAGGAACTGGCGTATCGGCTCTTGCATGCTTGGAGTGGAATTGTACTCTAAAAGCTTGAAAAGCATGCTCTCTAAATGCCGTTCCAGTCCGGCATCATGAATTGCCTGAAATATGCTGGTCGAGCTGATATGTTACATTGGTCAAACTAGCATAAAACTTTTTTTTGGACGCCATTGAAACTGACATCATTGAAGCTGCTTTGATATTCTGCCGAAAATTGGCAGGCATCCCTGATCAAAAAAACAGGTTCCAGGCCTGGGCAGTTTAGCACGAACCGTCAAGTTCAGCTTGGGACGGCCGGCAGCCTGCCAGCGTATGAGAATAATCAGCGAGGAATGTTGTAGATATCCGCGGAGGTGTAGCGAATATCTTCCGCAATCACCGGGGTATTGTGAATGATGTTATTCCTCGCCGAATATGATACTGCCTGCTATTGTATTTATTTTTGATCCACTGAATCACTAAAACTTGATTCACATTTGCGGTATTTTTTAAACAAGCGTACAGAATCCGGACAGCAGATCTGTTCTGCGGCGGCGCCTTGGCGTGGTGCGATGCAGAATCAGGCCGCGGATGATCCAAATTGGCAGACGCCTGCCTGTTGATAAACTGCAAAAAGGAATGGATGCCTTGAGTTCATCGACTGCTCGATTCACGCAAACTGTGTCCAGGAAACATTCGGCGCGTACGGCATTGCAGCCAGGGCTCAGCCATCCAAAAAGGCATAGTGCAAAGCACTGCATCCTGCAGGGATATCAGATCCACACTAATGCTTCCGCCAGCGTCCTAGCCGTTTGCCAGATCAAGAACCGCCTTTGCCATCTTGTAGTGAACCTCGTCTATCATGCGCCCGTCAGCCAGAGCCGCGCCCCTGCCGCTGCCGGCAGCCTCTTCGTATTCGGCGCATACTTTTTTGGCCCAGCTCACATCTGATGCATTTGGGCGAAATATTCTGTGCACCGCATCAATCTGAGACGGATGTATGACGCTTTTGCCCGCATACCCAAGGCTTTTTCCTGCAGCGCAGTCTGCTTCAAGCCCGGTTTCATCCTGAAGATCCTGCCATATTGCGTCTATTGCAGGCACTCCGGCAGCCCGCGAGTCCAGCGCCACCTTTGCTCTTGCGTACGCGGCGCCGGGGGCTCCTTTTGCATACTCAATATTCATGTCGTGCAAAAGATCAAAGACGCCGAATACTACGGCGGCTATGCGATCAGAATGCGATGCTATGCCGTAGCAGTTTACAACTCCAAGCGCGGACTCGATGGAAGGCATTATCATCGTGCGCCCAAGTCCGCGGCTTGCTTCAAGCGCTCTTATCATGTCTTCTGCCCGCGCCATCTCGGGGCAGCCGCCCACCTTGGGCATTACTATTCCGTCTATTCCGTCTCGCATGACTGCATCAAGGTCTGCGGGTATGAGCCCGGACTCGCTTGAGTTTATCCTAACATACACGGACGAGCCGTACTGCGCGCGGGACTTTAGCGCGTCTTGCACCATGCCCCTTGCAGCCGCCTTTTGATCGTCTGGGACAGAATCTTCAAGATCAAAGCATGCAATGTCTGCGTGTATGGTCTTTGCCTTTTCCAGGAAGCGCGGGTTGTTTCCAGGAACGAAAAATAAAGAACGAAAGAGTTTGGACATCGAACAGCTAGGCACCCTCTGGCTTTAGCAGAATCTTTCCAAAGAGCCCCTTTCCAGTAAGCATCTTTGTGTGAGCTTCTGCTGCATTCTCAAACGAATACACCGAGTCTATTACCGATTTTATCTTGCCCCTGCCCATCCAGTACAGGCCCTGGTCCAGTTCGGCCCTTGTGCCCTGGGTTGAGCCAAGAATGTTTGTTCCCTTGAAGAATATGTGCCGCAGATCAGTGTACGCATTGTAGCCAGTAGTAGCTCCGCAAGACACCAGCGTGGCTCCGTACTTTAGCAGCGTCAACTGCTTGTTCCAATGCGTCTCGCCGATGTGGTCAAACGATATGTCTATTCCCGGCGCCTCGCCTTTTGTCTTTGCAATGCCTTTTGATATTGCGCGAACCTCCTTGTGCCAGTCGTCCTTTCTGTGGTCTACCGCATAGTCTGCTCCGAGTTCAAGACACTTGTCCAGCTTGTCCGGACTTGCGGTTGCTATTACGTCGCAATTGTAGAGCTTGGCAATCTGTATTCCAAAGCTTCCAACGCCTGATCCTCCGCCCATTATGAGAACGGTCTGGCCAGGCGTGATCTTTGCCCTTCCTACAAGCATGTGCCATGATGTCAGCAGCGTCATTGACGCGGCGGCTGCATCGTCAAAGCTTACCGAGTCGGGCAGCTTTGAAACGTTTACTTCCGGCAGATGCGCAACCTCAGAGTATGCTCCCCATGTAGGACCAGTCTGGAATCCCCAGATGGTTCTGCGCGTGCAGTCAAACTCCCTGCCCTCAATGCATGCCTTGCATATCCTGCACGCCATGTTGGAGTGGGAGACTACCCTGTCGCCTACCTTGATATCCTGTACGTCCTCGCCTACGGCGATTACCTCGCCTGCCGCGTCGGAACCGGAAATATGCGGCAGCGGCACGGCCACCGGCACGCCCCGCATTCCCCAGATATCGTTGTAGTTTAGCGCAGCTGCTCTTACGTTGAAGACTACCTCGTCTGACTTGGGCTTTGGCTCGTCCAAGTCTTTTACTTGAAGTATTCTAGCAAAATTATCATCAGGTGCATATTCTTCGTAGACAACGCCTTTCATTGTTTTGCCTGATTCTACTGCCTTAATTATACCTTATTTCCAGATTATGCCGCGCCTGGGGCTGCCGGTTCTGGCCGCGCAAAACTAATGCCTGAATGCGGCTATGCTTGATTAATAATGCCGCATCAAAGTAACGGCACGCCTGCGGGCATCTTCATTTTGGCGGCAGCAATTGTAGCCGCCATGGATGCGCAAAGCTTATCGCGCATTGCAGGCGCATCTTCAAATCCCAAGACTGCGCTCGCATTGCACGCTGCGCTGGAATTTTGCGCAGGCATCATTTGAATGCAGGAATGGATCTTCAAAGCAGGTCCCTGAAGCATTGGAGCCTGATCAAGCGCCTGTCTTGGCGCATGCTGAACGCATAATACTCTCTCAAGCCTTTGGCGCTGCGAGAGCCTGATTGGATTCATCGCACTTGCAATTGACTGCGGGGCGGCTTTTCTTGCTGCATCCTGTTCCACTGCTCATGCGCGAGCTGCTTTTCTTGCCTGCCGGACCATGCCGGTTAGTTTTGATTTTTTGTCCGAGTTTAAGAAAAGCAGGGATCTGCCTGGCCGGTGACACTGCAAGCACCTTGGATTCATTTTGCAAAATGCCGGATCTGCCGCCTGGCGTGTCTGGATACCAGCCGCCGAAATCTGAATGTCTGCTGGCGTCAGGCGCCCTGGAAAAATTCCTGCCGCTCATTGTACCTGGATATAGCGTCCGAGAGCTCCTTTGCTGATACCATTCCCTTTGTCAGAATCCTGTCATAGATATCATCGTAAATAAACTCCTTTTCCGAATATTCCAGTATGGCGTCGTAATTTTTATTGTAATACTGCTCTATCATATTTCCGCCCTGGTCTTCCTTTTGAGGCAGCCCGTACGCGTCCGCCAGAATGTCGTGCTTTAGCCCGCGCCGCTGCATCGCGTTTGCAGAAAGGTGAATCTGCAGTATGTCAGCCACATCTGGCTTTTTTAGCAGGTAATGATAGATCCATCTGGCGTCGTCTATGCCGTGATGCTTCATTCTCTCATAAAGGAACAGCAGGTCAAAGCCAAGTATGTTGTGTCCTATTATCTGCAGCCAGTCGTCGCTGGGGCCCTTTTGCAGGTTCTTGATCAGATTAAAAAACTTGACAAGTATTGCGCGCTCGCCGCTCTCCCACTCCATCAGCCTGTGCACATAGCCGTTGTTGATCTTGTATGTGATTAGTATTATCTTGCCCTGGAACGGGTTGAGGCTGCCGTTTTTGCGCTTCCAGTATGCTTCTTTCTCCTCCGGGTCAGCCGGAGGAGTATCGCCTGCAGCAAGGCGTTCCGCATCCGTGTATTCCTGATCGGTAAAGTCGGGTACGGTCTCAATATCCACAAAGAGCTTTGTCATGACTGTATGGTGCATGGCACGATTAGTTTAATCCTTTGGTGCAAATGCCCGCATGAGCATGTCCAGGCGCGGCATCCGGCATAGATTCAGCATGCTGTCACAGAAAGAGCTGAAATTTGGGCTTATGCGGGATCCGGAAAGCAGTTCCATCTTTCCATTCAGCATGCTATGCCTCCGGTCTGCTCGCCAACTATGCGATCTCCTTTTGGCATCTTCCGTTTGAATGCTTGCGCTGGCGCGGCTACGCGAAATGTGCTCTGATTAGCCCAAAATTTGCCGCAAACAAAAAGATCAATGTGAGGGAGCGGCCTTGTGATTTTTGCTGAGAATTTAGACCTGAGATGCGGCATGTCAAGCAACTCGGACATTTGTCAAAATGTCGCGAGGACGCCAAAAGCATGCCGGCTTGCGTCAAAGCATCAAAGTAACACAACGCGGCATATGGAACAGGCAAGCTCAACTCCGGCATGGCTATGCTTCCGCTCACAACTATTGCCGCTAAAAAATCACAATCCGTACCTATATTTCCAATGCAATGCGACATTGCCTTTATTCTTGAGTGTGGGAGAGCTATCAGGGACGCCTCTGCTGGAGGGTGCGCCGTTACGGTAGGACGCAGCTTGGGCATAATCTCGCCTGACAGATGGCATGTTGCTGCGCCCAAATTTGCCGAGATGGAAGAGCTGCAATGCGTAAAGCTTGGGCAAGGTGTGAATCCGCCCGCACCTGAAAATATTTTTGAAAACAGCGGCAGTTCTGTCGGATACGCTATTGCAATAACGGACAGGCTGAAGACAAGAACAAGGCCGAAGAGAAATATGCAGAATTTGCCGCAAATCGACCCGGTATCAATATCAAATCCTGCTTTGCGAGGAGGAGCAAAAATCTGATTGGACAGGCTGGTGGAATGCCGAGCCAAAACAGAAATTGTCGGCATCAAGCCCAGGATGCTGCGCTTTCTTTATTCCCTGGTACTATTTCGGGAGCGGGTAATTGTCCGGGCATTGCTTGATGATGGAATCAACAGGCAGAACAGAATGACAATGCTGACATTAAAGCAGATGGTATCAACTCTGCCTGCGATAGTTTAATACTTACATTAGAATATTGGTATACATGAGTAGCATGACTGAAACTGTATTAGTTAAAGAAGAATCCCAAAAAAATGAGAAAGACCATCTTATTGCAATTTCTGTCCCCGGCAAGATTAAAGAATATCTTCGCCTAGGTGACAGCATAACCCTTGATGCAGTTATTGTAGAAAATCAACTAAAGCTTACACTAACCAAGCTGATATACAATTTTGGCATTGCCGACGTAGCAAAGCTATCTGATGAGGCAGGATTCAAAACAGAATACAACAGCACGCAAGATGGAATAACTGTGTTTGCGTCGCACAAAGATGATTTAACGCTAAGCTATACGCAATACCGCAGAGATATCATACAACCAGCTCATGTCGTAGTTTCAAAAAAACTAGCAAATGTAGACTATGACGCATATGAGGATATTTCCTTGCGGGCATCAAAGATGAAAAATAAATTCAATGTCACTGTCCGGCCGGACGGGGATATTGATGTAATCAGAGTGATAAGAGACCCCAAGCGCTACAAACTGACCAGAAAAAAAGCTTTCAATCTGATAGAAAAAGGTGGGCACAAGGCGGGAATGGTAGTCACTTGCAGGCTTAATAGCAAAAACAACAGCATTGAGGAAATAAAAAATTTCATTGACGAATCGGCAAAACTAAATCTTTA
>CAYGAM010000077.1:0-10780 GCA_964347915.1 uncultured Nitrosopumilaceae archaeon
AGTTCATCTGGGCAGCGCATATGTGGACGAGGGAGCTGCAACTGCTGACGATGCAGCCATTGCCAGCAATGCCACTGATCTTGACACTTCGACAATCGGCACGCACAAGATTCAGTACAATGCCACCCAAGGCTGCGGCGTGCTGGATACCGCGGTTCGGACAGTAACAGTAGAAGGGCCGGAGACCGCGCCCCTGTTTGCATCGGCATCTTTGGATCATAGTACGCGCGTGCTGACCATGACATTCAGCGAGACGATAGATGTCTCTGCTGCAAATCTGGCATTGATGTACGTCAGCGAAACAGGACAGGCAAACCAGATTAGCCTGAACAGGGCAATCTTTGACGATGCGGCCTCCGACTCGGCCACGATATCCGTGACGTTCCGCCAAGTCGATCTGAACCGGATCATCCAAATGAATACTCCGCAGCTTGACATCCGAGAAGGCGCCGTATCCGATCTTGACGGAAACGCAATTGATGCCGCACCCGACAATCCGATCACAGTCATACCCGCATCAAACAGGCCGCCGATTGCGCCTGACGCGACTGCTGAAACTTCAGTTAACGCGCCTGTGACCATAACTCCAGGAATATCTGATCCGGATGGAGATGCTGTCAGCATATCCGCAATAACCAATCCGTCCAATGGCGCTGCGACTAGTACCGATACTGCAATTACGTACACGCCCAACCCAGGCTTTGACGGCACCGACTCGTTCAGATATACCGCAACCGACGGAGAAGACAGCACGCAGGGCACCATAACGGTAACCGTAAAGAGCGATGCTGAGCCTCCGCGCATTGTCTCTGCATCAGTGAATCAGGGCGCGCTTACGCTGACAATAAGATTTAACGAGCCTGTTGATGCTTCTGAAGCCAATCTGGGACTGCTGTCTGTCCGAGACGCGGGCGCCTCAAGCGGCGTCGGATTGTCTAACGCCAGGCTTGCCAGCACCGCAGACAGCAGTACTATATCCATTCAGCTTACCGGCACCCAGCTGGACGCGATCAACGCGCTGCCAAATCCGCTGATTGAACTTGGCGCGGGAGCGGTATCCGACCTTGCCCGAAACGAGATTCCTGCCACTTCCACCCTGCTGACCGGCACTCTATTGCTTGATTCAGGCAGCGCCGGCGATGTGCTGGAGCAGCAACGCCAGCCAATTGCAACTGGGGGCGGTGGAGGAGGAGGCAGCCGAGGCGGTGGAGGCGGAGGAGGAGGCGGCGGATCTGCCGCTCCTGCCGAATTTGCCGGGCTGTACTCTGTAATGTGGGACTGCAATGCGCCGTCAACCACCGTAATCCTGGACAGCAATCTTGCTGCTGAGATCACACTGATAGCAGACTCTGAATCCTTTACGCCAGTGCCGGACGCGGTCCAGAATTTGGACGGCCGCACCATCTACACCGCAGGCGCGCACGCGGGCATCATGCTGCTCAAAGTCAGCGCAGGAGGCGCTTCTACAAGCGAGACCATAAACACGCTTGACAGATGCACAGGCCAGATTGGATATGACACGTATGTTCCCGATGCGGCATCGCCGATGCAGGCAGTTTCTGCGCAGCCTGCAGAAGCACAGGCGCCGGCAGAACGCGATGCTGCGCCCGCGCCGGTTCCCGCAACAGAGCAGCCGGATGCCCTGGAACCGGTTCCCGCAGCGGAACAAACTCCCGCAGCAGATTCGCCTGATGCAGCAGAGCCTGACACTGATTCAGCAAGCCCGCCGGCGCCGGCTGCCGACGACGGCGGATGTCTGATTACCACTGCCGCGTACGGCACCGAGCTGGCGCCGCAGGTGCAGATGCTAAGAGAGTTGCGGGACAGCACTCTTCTCTCCACGGATTCAGGCGCCTCGTTTATGGACAGCTTCAATTCCTTGTACTATGAATTCTCGCCTGGAATAGCGGACATGCTGCGGGAGAATCCTGCATTCCGGGACGCCGTAAAAGTACTGATCACTCCGATGATCCATTCGCTGTCAGTAATGTCGCTGGCAGACGCGCACTCTGAAGGGTCGGTGCTGGCTCTCGGCATCCTTGTCATAGCCCTGAACCTGGGCATGTATTTGGCAGCTCCTGCCGCTGCTGCAATTGTCCTGGCCAGGCGGCTTGGGATGAGACGAGCATGTTCGGGCTTGGCGCAACGCGACTTACGCTGTACTTGAGCAAAATGCATTGGCTTGAGGCGCCGCGGTTGCATCCTGGCGGGAAGTCTGCTTTGAATGATCAAAAAGAAACCGCATCTGAACCGCGCCCTGCATCTGGCTGCAAACAAAGATGACTGCGGGCAGATTTTGCAGCTGACAAACAGCCAAGCGAAATGCGCCCGGGGCGGCTATCATCATCTTGCCGTCATGCGTGATTTGGAACCTGCTTTTGCTGCGCCTGGATCTTGTCCGCGACTGCTCTTCCGTACATTTCATTTATCTGCCAAAAACATTACGTTCAAATTTGCGGCGCAAAGCAAAGATGCCGTGCGAGCCAGAGCGCGACACGCTGCTGCGGCAGAGGAAACTCCTTCCTCCGTACAGGAGTGCGACCTGGAGATGGGTGGTCAGAGATGGCCGGCAACAGAACAGAAAAGATATCCGGCTTGGCGCACGGTGATGGCTTTACGGCCTGAGATTTCCAAACCCGGAATGAAACATCTGTCCCGCATGGAGCAAAGTCAAACAGCGCCGACGCATCCTGTAGCAGGCGCGGGTAGACTGCAAAGCTCAATATCGCGAAAACAAAAGAAGGGTTACTCCTGGCACGCACTATTCTGATGCTAGTCCCAGCCTTTTGGCATTGTGCCTCTTGAGGCTGGAGCATCTTTCTTTTCTTCTCGCACTGCCTTTTCGTCATAGACGCTTCTGTGCTGGGCATAGTCGTTGTTTGTCGACAGCTGGGCTTCTGCCCTGTTGGTCTTGTATCCTCCGGCGCTCGTACTGGTCTGGTATGCCGTCAGCAGCGAGGGATCGATTCCCTGCTGGCCCATGCCTTCCTCTTTTTTCAGCGCCCTGTTGCTGAATACAAAGAATGCAATTCCTCCTATTGCAGCCAGCCCTGCCATGCCGTAGATGATAAAGACTGGAAAGTCGCCTGTTGATGTAGTGCCGTATCCTTCAGGAGCTCTGGGAGTAACACCCACAATCTCGGCTCCGTCCAAGTTGCCGTGCGATGAGAATCCGATGATATCGATATTGGCGTTGTCTGATGATTCCAGCGTTCTGAGGCTGTACTCTGTGTCTGCCGTGAATGTGACATCCTCTTTGACTTCAACCTTTATGCCTTCTCTAAAGCTGCTTTCTCCCATAGTATACTTTGACACTACAAATCCTGCAATATCTTCTGACAGGCCAAACTGGCTTGCATCAACGTTTATTCCTGTAGGATCAAACAAAAAGTGCCATGACGGGAACGCTTGCTCGCCAATCTGGGTAGCGTCGATTATTGGAAACTCCATTATCGCACGCGCCTCGCTGTCTAGCAATGGAACTACGCCTGGAGCCAATGCCTCAAGCGCGCTGATTGGCATGTTGATTTCTGTTCCGCGTATGGTTACTGGCTCTAGCAGCGTAAGATCACGCCATTCCAGGTCCAATATGGCCTGCTGATTAGAGCGCGTTATGACATAGTTTTGAATCGTTCCTTCAAGTTCAATTGTGTAGCTTAATGTTGCAGAGTCTGGATTTCCTTTAAGCTCTGCCTTGTATGATACATTCAATTCGTCTATGCCTGCCGTGCTTCCGGAGCTTAACAGGTTGCTATTTATTCTGGATTTGAGGTCTTCTACGTCCGGATCGCCGTTTGCCGCCTCTGCTTCTATAATTCCTGAATTGTCTCTGAGAATATCTGCTATTCTTCCGCCATTGTCATAATCGATTATCGCCGTTCTCTGGTACTTGACATCAAAAGGCGATGTATCGTGGTTTGGGTCAATGTATGCATTCAATTGGGCAGAGCCCCATGCTGAAGGCGCCGTTCCTGCAACAAGGATTCCCGCGATTATTGCGAAAAACGCTAACTTCATTTATTTAACTGCCTTTTTTACAGTAATAAATCTAGCGACAAATTCTGTCGCAAATGCTTCTATCAGCCTGACTTTATGACTAAAATGAGGCTGCTTGTGCAAGAGCCAGGCAAGAGAGACAAACTCTTGTTGCTGCTTGCGGAATAAGCCCTTGCTGTTCCGACGGCCTGGTTATGCGTTAGCATATCTGGCAAGCGTTTGCGTCACGCGTGATTCATTGCACAAGTTTTACAATAAATTCAAGAATTATGTCCAAATCATGAATTTTGTGTTGTATGCAAACCTGATTTGGCGTAAGTTTCATCGCGTCCTGGCGGGACGTAAACGCTTGCGCATATCTGACGCTAAACGAATTTAACCGCAAACTGAGAGTAAGGCGTAAAATGAGCGATCAAAGCGTGCGCCAGAAACGGTTCTAAAAACAGGGTCCACTCATTCTTTCCTGCACCATCTGCCGACGCTTAACCGATCTGAATATCTCCAGCAAACTTAACAGTTCCTGCATGCGAAGATAATAATATATGCATATGCACAACATTATGTAATATTGGGTGAATTGTAATGCTTAGCCTTGGACCTTCAATGGAAGAACTGATTGCAAGAGATGTGTGCTCAGATTTGACCAAAGCGATGGCGGACGACAAAGATGACGGAGAAAAGATTGCAATAAGAAGCGCGGAACTCCTTCTAGAAGACATAAGCCGTCATCTAAAAAACAAGTCACTGATTGCTGCCATAAAGTCAGAATTGCTCAGATGTTATCCCAATCTCGATTGGACATTCAAGAACGGCGACTGATCATAGCGGAGATCGTTTTATTTCATTCGCAGCTTCTTGGCGTTTTGATGCAGACGCATGTTTCACATATGCGTGAGTGTCGTCGTAGTTCTTCTGCAAAACTGCAATTACGCCGAAACATGTCACTATAACGCCTACCAAAAATATTGTAGCTATTATTATGGGCTCATAAGTGGACAACGTTAGAACACGCTTAGACGCAAAAAGTATGACGACGAGGTGAAGCGACATCTTACAGAATATGGCGCCATATATGATCAGAATACGTGCTGTCTGTTTGTTTATGTCGTTGCCTCGAAATCGTGCTGCCAGTAGACCACCAAAGCCTCCAAAACCCACTATTGTGGCGGATACGAGCATGATATCCCCATGCGGTTTCTGGTCTGTACTCGCAGGCAATTGCTCTTCGGGCCGTTCTGGATATTGCGAGTTGTCGCTATCTTGCGCCCAAGACGCACTAATGCTGGAAGACAGGCCAATAAGCAGCAGCAGCATTACTGCAGTTGTTTGCAAAAAATGATGGAATCTCAATCGCAGTCTTGCATGGAGCGGCGGTTAAAAATCAACCGAAACTTTCAGCTGAGCGAAACGTACTCTGATTCTGATATCGCGGTGACAATGCCGGCATTCATGCAGGCGGATCATCTCTGCCAGAGTCCAAGCCGCCGGCCGGACTTTCAATCAGAAATGCATTTCGCTTGGCTGCCGGCGCCATGCCTGCTATTGCGCTTGCCGCCGCCGAAAAGAAGCGATCTGCAGGAATGCAGTTCCTTTGACGGGACATTGTTTTTAATTTAGAGCATGGATGCTGTCCGTAAATTTGGCGGAAACCGGCGGCAGGCATTTGGTGCCGCGCGCACGCTTTTGCAAAACGCATTCGGCATCTTGCGCAGCCGGCTCTAACATATTGTCCTGGCAGGCGCGTTCAGCATCAGCAAGCCGGAGCATCTTTTGCCGCGCCGCATGCGCGCAGCTAAAACACTCGCTTGCCGGCAGCGGCCTGCTGCGCAGAAAGCAAAACGCCTCCTGCAAAATCAATCGTTGCGTCACTGAATGGCAGCAAAATCAGCGCTGCCTGCATTGAAAATGCGTAGCCTGGGTGCTGCGTCACTCTGCCGTTTGGGAGGCATCTCCCTGGGAGCTGAACCATGCAAAGGCTTAATTTGACTCTCGGATTGACTGTTGATCATACCTTTGGATAAAATTATTGCAGATACCAGCATTATAATCAACGGCCGGCTGACAGAACTGGTGCAGTCTGGAGCATTTGCAGGATGCGAAATACTGTTTCCAGAAGCTGCGGTTGACGAACTGCAGTCAATGGCTGCGCAAAAAAAGGAAGAAGGCTTTGTGGGACTACGGGAGATGCAAAAAATAAGAGAGATGGCAGCCGGGAGCGGCCTGAGCATAAAATTTGTCGGAGCGAGGCCGAGCTTGGATGATGTCAGCCTTGCAGAACGCGGACGAATAGATGCAATAATCAAGGATGCAGCAATGCAGAATGATGCTACGCTGTACACCTCAGACAAGCTCCAGTCTATGATAGCCGAAATTGAGGGCGTTGATGTCAGCCTTCAGAGCGCCACACTCAAAGAAACGCCGATGGAGTTTCTGCGGTTCTTTGACTCTGATACGATGAGCGTTCATCTCAAGGAAGGGCAGCCTCCTATGGCAAAGCGCGGCAAGCCCGGACGCTTTGAGCTGGCGCCGATAGGGGATTCGCGCCTGACTAGGGAGTACCTGGAAGAGATATCTGCGCAGATTCTTGAAGCGCCAAAGAGCGATGCCAGCACGTACGCATCCCGGCCGGGCGCGCTGGTAGTGCAGTATCGGGATTACCGAATAGTGATAACGCACAAGCCGTTCTCTGAAAGGTACGAGATTACGCTGGTCCATCCGATTGTTCAGATGTCGCTGAGGGATTACGGGATATCGCCAAAGCTCATGGAGCGGTTCTCTAAAAAAGCCGAAGGCATACTGATATCAGGCCCGCCAGGGTCAGGCAAGAGCACGCTGGCATCGGGCCTTGCCAATTTTTATCATGACATGGGAAAGATAGTCAAAACGTTCGAGTCTCCGCGCGACCTGCAGGTCAATTCCGCCATCACGCAGTACACAAAGCTTGACGAGTCCTTTGAGGACGCTGCCGACATACTGCTCCTTGTACGGCCTGACTATACCATATTCGACGAGGTGCGCCGGCGCGAGGACTTTGGCATATTCGCCGACATGCGGCTTACGGGAGTCGGGATGGTGGGCGTGGTGCATGCAAATGCGCCGATGGATTCGATTCAAAGGTTCATCGGCAAGATTGAGCTGGGAATCATTCCGAGCGTTCTGGATACGGTGGTATTTGTCAAGGAGGGAAGAATAGACAAAGTGTACCAGCTTGAACTAAAGGTAAAGGTGCCTTCTGGGATGACTGAGCAGGATCTCGCCCGTCCCGTAATAGAGATAGCCGACTTTGAGACCGGAAAACTGGAATATGAAATCTACACATTCGGCGAAGAAAACATCGTAATGCCTGTGTCCGGAGGCGAGCCCATGCACAAGCTGGTACAGGAGAAGATAAGGGACATCTTTACAAGGTATGATCCAAACGCCGAGATAGAGATACTGTCTGCAAAAAGCGTCCGCGTTCGGGTCGCCGAGCCGTGCATTCCGGAGATAATAGGGCGGGGCGGCTCAAGAATAAGCGAGCTTGAGCGGGAACTGCAAGTCAGGATAGATGTCAAGGAGCGCAGCAGCCCTGACAAGTTTGGCGACGCGCCTGCCAAAGTATCCCGATCAAATCACATGCTGTACATTAATGCTGGAAAGTCAAATGCCGGCAAGGACGCCGACATAATGGTCAAGGGCAAGCTGCTGGCTTCATCCCTTGTAAGCAAAAACGGACGCATCAAGTTCAACACGCACTCAAAGATAGGGCGCCTGCTGGGCAGCGCCGATCCTGGCGACATTGACCTTGTCATTCGAGATTTCTAATCATGCCCATTATGGCCTGGTTTGACTTTAGAAACGCGATAAACTTTCGCAGCTGCCTTATGGTCTTTGGGCTTAGGTGGTGCTCTATTCCTTCGGCGTCCCGGTTTGCGATATCATGATCCACGCCTAGAATCTCAAAGAATTCCAGCAGCGTGCTGTGCTTTTGCCTTATCCCTTCGGCCAGTCTGCTGCCCTTTGACGTAAACTTTACTCCGTGATACTTTTTGTACTGCAGATAGTTCATGTCGTTCAGCCTCTGCAGCATTTTGGTTACGCTAGGAGCGCTGACATTCATGTACCTGGATATGTCTATCGTTGTAGCATAGCCGCGCTGCTCTACCAGTTCTGCAATTACTTCTAAATAGTCCTCAACCCTCTGGCTTGAGCCTTTGCCTTCCCTCTCGTGAGCTGCTCTTATCGAGTCAAGCCTGTCGTTCACGCCAGGTACGCGGCGCTGCCTGGTATAATTTGTTGCGTATGGGTGCAGAAATTTTGTGCATGGGATCAATCCCTGGTTGGCATTGTGCTGCTTGTACTGGGGAGTTTTTTGCAAACTTTTGTCCAGGAACAAGCATGAATCCGGAGCTGCATGGATTCCCGGACTGCCCTGATGACTGCATGCATTACTGCCTGTACTAGTGATTACAAGCGCTGCCGCCGAAGAGCGATTGGTGCGCATGACTGATGCGACATTATTTCTAATCGGCAGTATGGTGAAATGATCTGCGCGTACAATCGCACGCGAATCTTGCCATGCAGTCGGGCGCGCATGCAAAAGAAAAAGCAGCTGCCGGCAAGAGCCGCCTCAAAAAGAACAAAAATACTGCCTCCAAGAAAAGCGGAATTCTGTACAGGAATGAATGCTCGCGGGACGGCTTTGCAAATTTTTGCTTTGATGAGGCGTTGTTTTTAGGCGGCAGCATGGGGATTGTTTTGTGATCTGGAAATCTTGTTCCTGCGCGCTTCCAAACTATATTGAGATTATTTCAAGCACGGAATCTTTTGTGATTCCAAACTCCTTTACGTATCCTGCCGTCACTTCCAGTATGTACAAGGCATCGCCTCTCGGGCTTGTGCTGGTGCATGTCGTAGTCTCCAGCGCCGACTTGCACGGCGGAACATTCTCTTCGATGTGAACTACTCTGCCGTCGCCGTCAAACCATATCATGTCCAGCGGAAACTGCATGTTCAGCATCCACATGGAATGCGCCCCCGACTCGGAAAAGACAAAGAGCATTCCCTGGTCATACGGCAGCTGCTCTTGGAACATTAGCCCTCGGGTTCTGCGCGGCGACGTGTCTGCAACCTGCACTTCAAGCGCATTCCCGTCAACCAGTATCGTACCGCGGGGAAACTCAACAGATTCGAGCTTTGCGTCTTCGGGAATGGAAATGATGCCTGCCATTCCTACTATTACTGCCGCTATTCCGATTGGAATCAGAACCTGCGCTCTTGTTGCCATGTTGTGCTTTGGTGCGTCTCCGGCTAAAATACTTAGAGGATTATGCGGCGATGCGGCGAATCTGGGCGCTGCCCTGATACAAGCCTGGCATGATTGTTATACTTGAGATTACTGATATCGCCGCCAAAAGGGAACGGCTTGCGCGTATAATTTCACTTTGATGCGGCATTGCTTTTGATCTGGCGTATGGCCGGATTGGCTGCGCCAGCCTGCAGATGCTCCCACAGATGCTGCGATGCGCAGCTTGACGGCGGCGCGGCTTGCCTGGCGCACGGCCGCCTGGGGAAATTTTTAGGAACCGTGCAATATTTGCCGCGCGAGAAAAAGTTCGCGCAATCCATGAAAGGATTTAATTAACCAACTAGCCTCACATTTGAATGTAAATGTACAGCGGAGAGCTGGAGGTTCAAGCAAAACGCAAGGCAATTGCGGTGCTTCAGGACGAAATTAATCGCATACTTAATGCAGCAAGGGAGCTTGCCACGCTGCCAAGCGCAATACTCAAGAGGGACAAGGCGGCAGTCAAGGACGCGCTTGAGCAGATATCGTCAATAGAGGACGAAGTGGAGAATTTGCGAAGAAAGATTACGCGCGAGGTGGCAGATGTCGGCGGCCTCATTATGAACCGCGAGAATCTTTTGAATACCGCATATACGATGGATGAGATTGCGGGATACATTACCGGCATTGCATTCAAGCTGTCAAACGTCAAGCCTGCAACCCTTCGAACATCAAAGCTGGATGCAGACTTGACGCAGCTAATCGAACTTGTGGTGGACGAGATCTACAAGCTAAACGAGGTCATACGCAATCTTAGCAGCAGCACGTCGGGCGCAATCGATCTTGCGCAGGAAACCCAGGCGATAGAGCGGGACATTGATACAAAGTACCGCCAGACTACGATAAAGCTGCTGAACGATGTTGCAAATACAAAGGAACTTTTGCTGCTAAAGGACGTAATAGAGAGCATTGAGGAGATGGCGGACAAGTGCCAGAGAATATCTGACTCGTTCATACTTTTGGCGCTTAGCTTGTAGATTGAAGGCCGAACTAGTAGAAAACAGGATCATACTCTGGAGCATTGCTGACGCAAACAGGCTCTTTGAGAGCGGATACTACGGCAAGCCTGTCGGCATACCAAAGCCCAGGCGCGGCGAGATAGACGCGCCGCTGATACTTGATTTAATTGAAGGGCTTTACCTGCTGGAGTCTGGAACGATCTCCATATTCAGGGACAGGAAAAAGATATCGCAGGAATGGATGCTGGAATTTTGCCGGCAAGAGTATCACGACTTTGACAAAAAGTATGCAGTGTACAAGAGCTTTCGGGATCTTGGGTATATTGTAAATCCTGGAATCAAGTTTGGCTGCGACTTTGCAGTGTACGAGCGCGGTCCCGGCATTGATCATGCGCCGTATCTGGTTCAGGTGTACGGGCGGCGCGATCCCATCACGTCCACCGGCGTAATACTTGCAGGAAGGCTGGCTGCGAGCGTGCGAAAGCATTTTGTTCTTGCA
>CAYGAM010000078.1:0-10507 GCA_964347915.1 uncultured Nitrosopumilaceae archaeon
AAAGTGTGCATAAAAGTACGCCAAAAACGGTCCTAAAAACAGGGGTCCACTCCAAAGTGCATGCAGAGATGGACGCTTTGGTGGGCTCTGCCAGACGCGGGGGATTCGTCAAAGACTGTATAATGTACTGCACCACGTTTCCATGTCACATCTGCGCCAAGCACATAGTGGCCTCTGGGATAAAGAGTCTGGTGTTCATTGAGCCGTATCCCAAGAGTCATGCAGCCGAACTGTTCTCTGACTCGATCAGCGTGGAAGATCCAAGCAACGGCAAGGTTCACTTCAAGCCGTACTTTGGAATATCGCCCAGGCGCTATATGGACATGTTCAAGATGGGCAAGCGCAAAGACAGTGTGACCGGCAAAATGATCAAATGGGATCCTGCCAGATCAACGCTCAGACTCTGGGAATCCAAGAACTTCTTTGAGGGGAAGGTAAATGCAATCGACAACCTTGTGAGAGCCATGGAACAAAACGAACTCTCGATCAAAGGATTGCCGGTATCTGGGTTGTAAAAACTGATTTAATGTTTATATCTAGGCCGCATGCAGTTAAGTTATGGTAGAATTAGAAGAAGGCTGGCTTGGGAAGGCTATAATGGAAGCGCTAAAGGAGTATGAAAAAATACCGCCATGGCGCAAGGCTTTAATCAGGAATAATCCCGGATAGCAAACCGTACTGGTTTTGTTCCGGTGGCAATGTAAAAAGAATAGCCTTGGAACGTTAACAGCTTGGGCTCTGGAAGCTGGATTTTGGTACAAAGCTGCCATGTTTTTCCGGATCCGAATCGCAGCGACATCAGGATAAAACCTAATCCGCGTACCGACAAGGCTTGTGTTTATGTTCGTTATGCTACCGCCGCGTCTATGCTTTGAACCGGCATTGGGATTTTTGCAACCTTGTCGTCAAGATAGTCCTTTACGAGTGAACAAAAGTTGACGACGCGCAGGCCGCATGTGGCATATGCAGTACACAAGATCTCTGTTGTCCTCATCCCCCTCTGACATGCCGTACAGGATCTTTTGCATCACGAACAGCGTGCGCACCGCCCTCTCGCTGTTGTTGTTGTTGTGATAGTTCACGTTATG
Organism: uncultured Nitrosopumilaceae archaeon; assembly: GCA_964347915.1. Lineage (GTDB taxonomy): Archaea > Thermoproteota > Nitrososphaeria > Nitrososphaerales > Nitrosopumilaceae > CAYGAM01. Next base: position 1,089 of record CAYGAM010000078.1, read on the forward strand.
CTCCAGAAACGTAAACAGGTGGCCGGCCTCCCTCTCTTGAGGCGCTTTGTATACCTGATGCAGTCCTTGTCTCTGTACATGGCCGAGGCAAGCTTAAGCACGCGGTACTCAAGGCACTGTACCTCTTCTGGCGTGGCCTTGCCAATCTCTATTGCGTCCTTGAGGATGCTGCGAAGCTTGCAAAACAGCATGTTAAACTCGGCGCTGGGATTTTTATCCTGCGTCAGATACATGTCCCGAAAATAGTGCAAGAGGCGCTTTTGGTGCTTGCAGCTGATGCGGTTCCACGGTGGAAACGAGTCAGAGATCACAATGCCGTCAAAGGAGGCCGTCAGCGCGTCAATGACATCGCCTGATCTGAACGGCGCTATGTGGTAAAACGCCGAGAATTTGGTCACAAGCGTCCAGACCCGGTGGCCGGCTCCGTTGAGAAGCCAGCCTGTCTCGTCGCCGACGATGGATTCGGAACGGAGCCGCCCGCCGACCCGAATCCCGCCGCCGCTAGTTGTCCGAGCAGTGACCTTAGCTGCCAGTTTTCATTTTGCAGTTGCTGGTTTTCTTGTTCAACTTCCTCCATCCTTGACTTTACATGCTGGTTCTCTTGTTCAACCTAATCCACCACCGGCTTGATGTGTTCAAACAGTCGGAGCATGCTGAGATTGTTCCAGTCCGCATCCACAATGTCAGAATCTCCAATCAATATCTTGGGAAACAAGTCCGCGATCTTTATGTGTTGCAGTTCCTCCACATCTTCCTGCTAGCCAAATGTGCTACCCGGAGGCCTCAGAAGGCGAAATTCACGCCTGAACTTTCAGAGCCCGATATGTTATATTCATATGCAGTTGCAATGCCCATGGCCTGTGCCGGCAAAGCCCAGACTGCATCCCAAGCCCGTTTGCGCGAAGCGATGGAATTTAATTTCTTGCAGCATGGCGGCGCGCGCTTCTAGATGCCCTAAAATAGGGCATTCCGCCAGCATAGAGTGAATTGGGAAAGAAAAAGCGGCGTGAAAGAGAGGCAAAGCGGGAAACCTTTGCAACCCAGCGCAAGGCGCAAAAGCGCAAGAATGCGGGAATCGTAATCGGCATATTTGCCATCGTCGCAGTCATTGTGGGATATGCTGCATACACGTTTGCAACTACGACCGGCAGTACGCTCGGCGGCCCGCCTGATGCAGGCCCGCTAAACGACGAGCATGAGCACGCGTCCATACTTGTGAGGCTGCACGGGGACAGGCATGACTTTTCGTCTCCTGCATACCAGGTCCAAAACAACTGGATTCACTTTGAGAGCCAGGACGGAGCCACAATACACAGGCATGCATCAAACGTTACGCTTGGATACCTCTTTGAAACTTTGAACATAACGCTGGACGAGGAATGCTACATATTTCCCAGCGGCAGGGAGTTTTGCACGGACGAAAATTATTCGCTAAAGTATTACATCAACAGGGAGCAGGTAAGCAGCATAACCGACTATGTGCTGGACGACGGCGACCGAATTTTGATCTCGTACGGCGGAGAGGCCGAAGAAGAAATTCTTGATCAGCTTGACGAGCTAGAAGGCCAGCCCATCATAACATAGGGCGCATTCCGAAATCTGCCTGGCGCGGCAGTCTTTGCAGTTTTGCTTTTCGCGTTGCATGCATTGCGTACCTATGATCTGCGCAGATCAAAACCTTGCATCTTGGAATATGCTAAAAAATCAGAGCTGCATCGCAGTACCGGCAGCTGCGCTTGTGTGCCTGCACGATGCTAAAATCTAAATTACAGCCTTGATTCCTTGTGGCATGGCAATATCCAGCAGAAACGTCGTAGAGGGTACTGCAAGAGCGCCGCACCGAGCAATGTACAAGGCAATGGGGCTTGACGACGGAGACCTGGACAGGCCGTTTGTCGGCGTCTGCCATACTGGCAACGAGTCTACGCCGTGCAATATTCACCTGCCGCAGCTGGCAATCGAGTCCAAGCGAGGCGTATCCGACGGGAAGGCTACGCCCAGGGAGTTTTCAACGATTGCGGTAAGCGACGGGATTGCAATGGGACACGAGGGAATGAAGTCGTCCCTTGTATCGCGCGAAATCATTGCAGACTCAATTGAGCTTATGATGCGTGCGCACCAGTATGACGCGCTGGTTGGAATAGCAGGCTGCGACAAGAGCCTTCCAGGCACAATGATGGCAATGGCCAGGCTGAATCTGCCGTCGGTATTCGTTTACGGAGGCACAATAATGCCCGGAATGCTGAATGAGCGGGAGCTTACAATCGTGGACGTATACGAGGCGGTGGGCGCATACGATGCAGGACAGATAACTCTGGATGCCCTGAAGAATATTGAAAATTATGCCTGCCCCAGCGCAGGATCGTGCGGCGGCATGTTTACTGCAAATACGATGGCGTCAATATCCGAAGCCATAGGCCTTGCTCTGCCTGGCAGCGCCAGTCCTCCGGCCGAAGACGAGCGGCGAAAAAAGGCGGCGTATGATGCCGGCATGGCATGCACGCATCTTTTGGAGATTGGAGTCAGGCCGAGGGACATGCTGACATTTGAGGCGTTTGAGAATGCGATTGCAATCCTCAATGCGCTGGGCGGGTCTACAAACGGAATACTGCACTTGCTGGCTCTTGCAAACGAGGCGCGAATCCGGCTGGATTACGGCGACTTTGAGAGGATACGCAAAAGAACGCCGCATTTGGCGGACATGAAGCCCGGCGGAAACTATGTCATGAATTCGCTGGACAAGATAGGCGGCGTGCCGCTTGTACTAAAGAGCCTGCTGGATGCCGGACTGATTCACGGCGATACGCTGACTGCCACGGGTAAAACGATGAAAGAGAATCTGGACGAAATGAAAATTGTGCATGCCGCGCAAAGCATTGTAAAGCCTGCCGACGAGCCTATTCATGACACGGGAACGGCGGTAATTCTTCGCGGCACGCTGGCTCCGGACGGCGCCGTAATAAAGACGGCCGGAGTTGAGATGACCCGCTTTGAGGGAAGGGCGCGCGTATTTGACCGGGAGGAGGATGCGTTTGACGCCACATCGAAAGGCATGATAGGCGAAGGCGACGTGGTGGTGATACGATACGAGGGGCCAAAGGGCGGTCCTGGAATGAGGGAGATGCTGGCCACTACCGCAGCTCTTGTCGGACAGGGCCTGGGAAGAAAGGTTGCAATGGTAACCGACGGCCGGTTTTCGGGGGGCACCAGGGGATTCATGGTGGGACATGTGGCGCCTGAGGCTTTTGTAGGAGGTCCAATAGCTCTTGTCCGAGACGGCGACCGCATTGCAATCGACGTTTCTGCAAATTCGATTGATCTTGATGTACCGCCGGAAGAGATGAAAGCGCGAAAAGCAGAGTGGAGCCAGCCCAAGCCAAACTATGGGTCGGGCGCCCTGGCAAAATATGCCTCGCTGGTGGGGCCGGCGTCCGAGGGCGCCGTCACATCTCCCGCATTCTAATAGTGTGCGCTGCAGTAAAAGAGAATATCCTTTACGCATATTCTTGCAGTAAGCGCAAGATCTTCGCCGGCTTCTCTGTTGCATACGCAGCATCTTACAGACTTGGGATAAGCCTGCATTTTTGCAGCCTGACTGAGGCTGCTCAGAGCGCGGGACTCTTTGCTAAGTATGGTACTCATGCTATGGTATGCTCATGCCGAGTATATAAAAGTACCGTACTCTAATGTAGATTACTAATTCAAAAGGTATCATGCTTGCACATGGAGCCGTTCCCGTTTGAAAATCACGCATTCTACTCCCAGAATTGCCTGCGGGATGCCCAGGATGGCATGGCAGCCGGCATTTGCGGTTTCTATATCATGCGCCATGCCTTGGCTTGCGATAATGCAGAGAAATCGTATCGCGTGCGAGGCCCGGCTTCTTGGCTGAGACCGCATGCGCGCCAAAAGTGCGGGAGCGGGCGGGCGCCAGCTGCAGCACCCGACAGTACGGTCCGCCTGCGTGAGCCATGCTGCCGTCCCAAGGCAAAAACCGGCGCGGCAATGCCTAAAATATGGCGCCGTCCAATGAACAGCGTATGCTGATTGACAAAAAGATTATGGCCGGCGGAGCGGCCATGCTTGCCGTAGGCATCGCACTCTTGTCGGTTCTAAGTTATACAATGCCTGTGGGCACGGCTGGGATGACTGACGATGCGGCGCTTGATCTTATCGCGGCGCAGCAGGCAAACCGCGACATGAGCACGCTTGCAGGCATACTTGCAGGAGTGGGATTTTTGCTGGTTTTAGTCTCGTTTGGCGCGCGCAAAAAGCGAAGCGGCGGAGCAAAGAAAGAGACCAAAAAACCTGCATCATAGCCCAAGAATTTTAAACCGCAATCTTCTCAGCATGGCGCAATGATACATGCCGAGATTAGCATCTATCCGATAGGAACAGGATCGACTAGCATAAGCTTCTACATAGCGCGGGCAGTTGAAGCGCTTGACGGCATACAAGGCATACGGCATCATGTAACGGCGATGGGCACCATACTTGAATCGGATCGCATGGAAAAGATCAGCGAGGCAATGCAGGAGATGGCGGGCGCGGTGCACAGCCTGGGCATAGCCCGAGTGGAACTGGTTCTCAAAGTTGACTCTAGGCGCGACAAGCAGGCGCGATGCGAGGAAAAGACGGATTCTGTGAAAAAGCACCTAGAAAGTTTTAAGCGTCCTAAATAGGGTGTCCCTTTGAGCGGGAGTGCGGCCTATCTCTTTTGCTATTCTGGCAAGCTCGTCCACAGATGATTCTGTCGGCTTGCCTGCAGCCCGGTATATCTCTTCTGAGAATGCCGTTCCCACAAGGTCGCTTCCTCCGTTTGAGAGGGCAACCTGGGCCAGCTTTTTTCCGTACGCCACCCAGTACACCGATATGTTGTCCAGCACTCCGGACAGCATCAGCCTTGAGAGGGCGATTATTCGAAGATCGTATATTGAGGAGCATTCCCGAGTGACATTTCCATCCTGCTCAAGTTCTGTATTCTCAAGGCTGAACTTTAGCGGTATCAGCGTAATGAACCCGCCGGTCTTTTTCTGCAGGCTGCGTATTTTGATCAAGTGATCTATGATGTGCTCCGGCTTTTCCACATGCCCGTAAAGCATTGTGACATTGCTTTTTATTCCGAGGCTGTGCGCCGCTTCTATGGTGTCCAGCCATTCCTGGCCGGAGCACTTGCCCCTGACTATTCTTTTTCGGACATCGGGATGAAAGATTTCGGCTCCGCCGCCGGGCATTGTGTCCAGTCCGGCCGCTTTGAGCCTGCTGAGAATTTCGCCTATGGAGTTTTTGGTAAGCTTTGAGAGGTAGAATATCTCGGCCGCCGTAAACGCCTTGATGTTCATTTTTGGATGGTTTTTTTTAATGACCTGCATCATCTCTTCATAATAGTCAAGGGGCAGTTCTGGATGGAATCCGCCCACAATGTGAACTTCGGTGGCGCCCATCCGCTCTGCAGCCGCGATACGCTGCTCTATCTGCTTTGGCGACAGCGTGTACGCGTCATCGTCTCCGCTTTTTCTGTAAAAGGCGCACATTTGGCAGCTTGCCGCGCAGACATTTGTGTAGTTCATGTAGTATGATGCCGCGAATGTTACCACATCTCCTACCGACTTGGACCTGGCGCGGTCAGCCGCCGCTCCTAGCATGTGCAGATTGTCGTACTGCATCAGTTCAATGCCGTCCTTTTCGGTCAACTCTTCGCCGGCCAGAGCCTTTTCCAGCGCATCAGACTGGCGTACGAGCTGCTCTAGCATAATTTTGTAATGCGAGTTTGCGGATATATAATTTGGGATGGCAGGCCTGCAGCACGCCCGTTCTGAATTATGCGCGGCAAGCGGGATTCTGCTGCCTGGCCCTGAACCTTATTGAGCGCGAGAATCGCGGACTTGGGGTGCACTGCCTGCAGCACGCCGCCGCATCATGCAATATAGCGCACCGTACAATCTTGCTGCGCAGCTGCGGCTCTGGGTGCAAGGATCTTGCCGTTTTTTGCGCATTCGGGCAGAGTCATGAAACAAACCGCGCCGCGCCCTACACTCAAATTTAAGCCCGGCGCCACGCATTGCATGAAATTTCTTGCATCGGGCAAGGTCAAGGATATCTACGAGCTGGACGACTCGCATCTCTTGTTTCGGTTCAGCGACAGGGTATCAGCATACGATGTAAAGTTTCAGCAGGAGATTCCAAGAAAAGGCGAGGCGCTCTGCCGGTTTGCCGAGTTTTGGTTTGAGACGCTGAATGCAAAGAGCCATTTCGTCCGCCGAGAGTCCCGCACCGAACTGATTGTGCGGAAAATGGAGATGCTGCCTGTGGAATGCATCGTGCGCGGGTATTTTTACGGCAGCCTGGCTGATCGCGTCAGGCGCGGCGAAGCTGCGCTTCCGGAGAACGCAAGTGCAGAAACTGCGGCCAAGCTTCCAAAGCCGTACTTTGATCCTACGACAAAGTCCGAGCACGACGCTCCCGCATCCAGAGAGGAGATACTGGACATGGGAGTAACAGAGCAGGAGTACGGCACGATAAAGTCGGAATCGCTCCGGATATACGAACAGATGTCGCAGACAGCAGAGAGTGCAGGATTCATACTGGCCGACCTCAAGCTGGAGTTTGGCCGGCTGGACGGCGAAATCGTCCTGGGAGACTCGATAGGCCCTGACGAGTACCGCCTCTGGCTTGCCCAAAACTACGCCCCAGGCCGCATTCAGGAAGCATACGACAAGCAGATACTTCGGGACTGGCTTGCATCGGCAGGCTATAAAAAACAGTTTGAGGATGACCGTGCTGCTGGAAAGGCCCTCGTTCCGCCTGCCATACCGGACAGCATAGTTCAAAAAATGTCTGCAAGGTACGTCGAATCGTATGAAAGGATAACAGGCCGCAGGCTGTAAATTAGCGGACAGCATTGTCTTCCATTCGCTGTATTTGCCGCGCAGCCTGGCCGCGTCCGAACAATCTGCAGGAAATGGCCGCACGGCTGGAAAAATTTGACAAAGGCGTGATCATTTCTTTTGCAGTTCCAGATATGTCCTGACGCTGATCTGCACATCTGTTTGCCGGGGGCTGCGCGGAATGATTTTTCAAATCTGCCGCGCCTGGCGCCGCGGATAAGGGACATTCTGCCTGCAGGCAATGCGATCAGATGCTGTATGTGGAGCGGCATTGCTGCATTGAGGCGCGCAATGTCATACTTATATCCGCCAGGCATCAATGTCATACTGTTATGAAGATAGATCAAAGGCCGGAGAAGGATTATCTTGCTGTAAAAATAGAGCATGTGGGCTGCATCGATCCGTACATGCTTGAAGGCGCGCTGATACTCAAGGGAGACGACGGAAGGGAGTTTCCGATAAGGGCGTTTTCAGGCGAGGTTGCAAAGTATATCGCGGCATTCGTAGCCGGAGAAGGCCGCGGCATGCCTACAATATACAAGATGCTGGAAGACATCTGCGAGCAGAGCGAGCTCGTTCTAGTCAAGGTCAAGGTATACGACAGCGGCGATGTTTTGCGCGCCAACCTGTACTTTACAGGAAAGCGGGATGTCATACTTCGAAACTACCGGGCGTCGGACGCGCTGGCGCTTGCTGCATTTTACAACATTCCGATACTGATCAAAAAGGATCTTCTAAAGGAAACAATGCCTGCGTAGATTTTGCCGCACGGGAGGGCACTGCGCGCAGCCGCCCTGCTCATGCGGTGGGGCGCCGATTGCTTGCATTTGCCGCATCGCGCCTCATGTGACTATTTTAGAGAGCTTGTCCTGCTGTACGGCTTTTTTCAACTCAATTGCTATTCTTCTTCCCACGCCAAATGTTGTCCCGTACTGGTACTTTGTATATGGACTGGTGGTGGCAAGTATTGGATTGCCTGGAACGCGCAGCGACACGTCGTATACGACAATATCCAAGTCCTTGGTAATTACGCTCTGCAGAGAAAACGGGCCTATTATTCCTGGAGGATACTCTCTTCGGACGGCCCTGACAAACGCGTCGCCCATTTTGATTACTTTTTCTAGCAGCGACTCCCGTATTGACGCGGGCGTGTGTCCTACTTCTATGTTCTGCAGATCAATGTCCATCTCAAGCTGCTGCCTTGCAGGGAGCGAGTTAAAGTCGTAAAGGTTGGTCTGCAGCCTCCGCTCTATTCCAAGAAAGTCGGCGTATTTGGACAGCGGAGTATGAAAATAGTTGAAATTCATGTATGTTCCTATTGCAAGCTCTTCAATGCTGGCCCTCTCAAGTTCGCTCCTGTCTATCATTCCGCTTTTTATTTTGGCTTCGGATTTTGTTCTATAGTCGGCGTACGATGATACGGTAAAGAATGCGCGCTCAAGGCGGCGTCCCTTTTCCTGCACTTTTACTATGGACGGCGAGGTTATGTCTTTGGGATCGCTTGCGACGCGCGGAAATTTTATGCGGGCTTTTTTCAGCAGATAGTACTGGTTTTTTGGATGATCTCTTTCTTCTGCCTGAAACAGCGCCCTGTTGCCTAGTATGGGCAGCTTTAGCCTGTCTTCTATTGCCGGATAGCCCAGGTATGCTGTAAGCGAGCGGTGCGGGACAATAATGGTGCATGAGTTGCGCAGCTGCTCTTGCACTTTGGTTTTTAGCATGTCGTCAAACCTGTCGAGTATGACTAGCTTGTCTGCAATTCGCCTGAACCTTTTATACGGAGTTTCTCTGCCTTTTTGGCACAAAACAATGGTGGGGAATCCTTCGTCTTTTGCGCCGTCCATTACTTCAAGAGCCGAGTGGCTTCCAAGAACTCCCACAGTAGGACTGCCATAGCCGTTCACCATGCCGGCAATCTCGGACTCGCTTATCATGGATGCGCTGTGATGCCGTGCCAAATATAGGTATAGTCCAGCCGGCCAGGCTGATTGTGCTCTGGCCGAGCCTGCAGGAAATGTTGTTTTGGGCCGAAACCAATCTCGTTTTTGCATTCAATCTGGGAATACGCGTTGCTTGGCTGAAGCGGCGCGGCTCGCTTGCGCACTGCCCGCATCCTGGGAAAATGCGTTATGGATAATGCCGAGTCACAAGAATGTCCTGGGAGGCGCCTTGGCGGCTGCCTCTTGACTTTGTATCCCGTATTGCATTCAATCCGTGCTTCATTAAACCGAATCCATTCCTCATGGGCTAATCCGGCACGGCCGCCTGTCGTGATTTCTGCGCGCCTTCGGGCTCGCACCTGACATTATCCTCGTCTGACATCTTGACCTGCATCTTGTCTTTGCTGCAAAGATGCGGACAATTTTTTCATCTGACCGGCAGCAAGACAATCTGATTTTCAGACTGCCAAGCGCAAAGCTTGTACGATGCCCTGCGAAATTCCGCCCAAATATTACTTAAATATACCCGCATTACTAAAGTCTGTTCCATAACCCCCCACCGGACAAGCCCCTGATCCTGTCCCATCTGGCA
>CAYGAM010000079.1:0-5306 GCA_964347915.1 uncultured Nitrosopumilaceae archaeon
GTATTATTGCTAGAGTCAGTTGCCGTGTATGTTACTTCATAGTCTCCGGTCATGTTGACATTTACAGCAGACGCGTCCGCAGCAACCGGCGAGCCGTCGTCTGTTGCAGCTCCCGGATCCGCATACGGCTGTCCGAGTTCATGCTCCATCGGATTGGCGCCGCTGAGTGTGATTACCGGAGCATCAGTGTCCTGAACGGTTATGATTCGGCTGGCAGGATCCGGCAAATTGCCGGCATCGTCTGCCGGTGCAGTATATGTTACCGTGTAAATTCCTGCCGCAGTGGTGTTCACCGCATCGCCGCCTGCTGTTGCGCTGGCTGCAGCATAGGCTGGATCATTGTCAGTTACATTGGCGCCCTGCTCATCGTATGAATCTCCAAGCTGCAGGATTATGCTTGTCGGGCCGATGAGAGTTATAACCGGCTTTGTCGTATCTCTGACTTCTACTGTCCTGGTTGCCATGCCCGTATTGCCGTTCTCGTCAGTCGCATTAAAGCGGACAGTATAATCTCCTCTCGCACTCGCATTTACGGCAGACGCGTCAATAATTGCGGTTGAGCCGTCGTCAGTAGTTGCGCCGGGATCGGTATATGGATCTCCAAGCTCGTGCCGTAGAGGATTGTCGCCGGTGAGGGTGATTTGAGGCGCGCCCGTGTCCTGGACTGTTACAGTTCGGGTGACGGCGTCTGGCGCGTTGCCGGCGTCGTCTGCCGGCGCGGTGTAGGTTATTGTGTAGACGCCGACGGTTGACGTATTTACCGTATCGCCACCGACTGTCGCAGCCGTTGTGCCATAATTGGGATCATTGTCGGATACGGAGGCGCCCAGTTCGGCGTACAAGTCGCCTAGTTCTAGCGTTATGCCTGGCGGTCCGCTGAGGATGATGACAGGCTTTGTGGTATCCTGTACCGTTACGGTTCTGGTGATTGAGTCAGGTTCGTTGCTGGCATCATCGGCAGGCGCGTTGTATGTTATTGTATAGTCTCCTGCCTTGCTTGTGTTCACTGCACCTGACGGAGTTGCCGTCCCGTTGTATGCCGGATCATTGTCGGATGCGGCGGCGCCCAGCTCTGTGTATGCGCCGCCAAGCTCGACTGTTACGGTCTGTTCTCCGCTGAGTGATATGACAGGCTTTGTGGTATCCCGAACCTCAACTGTCCTAGTCATCATGCCCGTATTGCCGTTTTCGTCAGTTGCGTTAAAGCTGACAGTATAATCTCCTCTCGCACTCGCATTTACGGCAGACGCGTCAATAATTACGGTTGAGCCGTCGTCAGTAGTTGCGCCGGGATCGGTATATGGATCTCCAAGCTCGTGCCGCAGAGGATTGTCGCCGGTGAGGGTGATTACGGGCGCGCCCGTATCCTGTACCGTTACGGTTCTAGTTGCCGGATCTGGCGCGTTGCCGGCAGCGTCTGCCGGCGCGGTATATGTTATCGTGTAAACGCCGACAGTCAACGTGTCAACAGTATCGCCGCCGACTGCGGCCTTGGTTGTCGCGTATGCAGGATCATTGTCGGATACATTGGCGCCCAGCTCGTCGTATGTGCTGCCAAGCTCAATTGTAACAGTATGCTGTCCCTCAAGTATGATTACAGGCGGCGTAGTGTCGCGCACATGCACTGTCCTGTTAGCCATGCCCACATTGCCTTGTCCGTCGTCGGCAGTATAGATTACCGTATAGTTGCCGCTTGAAGTGATATCTACCGCTGAAGCGTCTGTGACAACCGGCGTACCGTCATTTGTAGTAGCTCCAGGATCAGCATATGATTCTCCCAGTTCATACTGTAGCGGGTTGTCTCCCGATAATGCAATAATGGGCGCTGTGGTGTCCTGAATTATTACGGTGCGAGTAACTTCATCAGGTTCATTGCCCGCATTGTCTGCAGGAGCAGTGTATGTTATTACATAGCTTCCCACAGCATTCGTATTTACCGTTCCGGACATGGTCACAGCAGCGCCATATGCAGGATCATTGTCGGATACGCTGGCGCCTTGTTCTGTGTACGAGCTGCCTAATTCTAGCGTTATTTCTGGCGGGCCGCTGAGCGTGATGACGGGTTTTGTGGTATCCCGAACCTCAACTGTCCTAGTTGCCACGCCAGTGTTGTTGTAGTTGTCAGTAGCGCTAAAGCGGACAGTATAGTCGCCCCTCTTAGTCACGTCAACTGCCGAAGCGTTGATAATTACAGGCGAGCCGTCGTTTGTAGCAGCTCCTGGATCAGTGTATGAAGTTCCCAGTTCGTGCCGCAGAGGATTGGCGCCATTGAGGATGATCATGGGCGCGTCCGTATCCTGGACTGTTACTGTTCGGGTGACTGGATCTGGCGCGTTGCCGGCATCGTCTGCCGGCGCAGTATAGGTTACCGTGTAGACGCCTACCACAGATGTGTCGACTGCATCGCCGCCGACTGCCGCCTCAGTTGTGCCATAATTGGGATCGTTGTCTGATACTGTGGCGCCCTGTTCATTGTAGGTGCTGTTTAGTTCTAACGTTATATCTGGCAAGCCGGTGAGAGATATGACAGGCTTTAGGATGTCAACTACATGAACATCTATGGCAACCGAATCTGTACCTGGCGGCGCAAAGTCATCGGCAACTGCCACCATTATCGTCTGGTTTCCTAGCGATATAGGATCCCATGTCAAAATATTGCCGGTTTCTATTGATGCTGACGGTGTTGGATGTGCAGTTATGCTGTACGCAAGGGTCTGTTCAGGACGGTCATTGTCCGTTGCACTGAGCGGCAGACTCAGTATATTCTCAAGAGGTATCGTATGTGTACGCGTTATCGTTCCAAATTCCGGACTCTGATTGACCTCGGTTATGCTTACGGTAACAGTACTGGTTACATTATTGATGCCGTCAGATACGATCAGACTAAACGCGTATGACTTGACATCAACCTCTGTGGGCGCCTGCCATGTAATCAGCGCATCTGTGTCGCTGCCGGTCTTCTTTGCAACGGCAAGTTTGTCAGGTTCGCTGCCGTCAAGGTAGAATGTCAGGCCGCCGGCAGGGGCATCACTGTCTGTTATTGCAATGGTTTCTGAGAGCTGCGCGCCTTCTGCCACAGTAAAGGCGATGGTGGCCGGCGGTCTTGGGGCGTCGTTGGCAACCACGCTTATGCCAATGTCAATCGTATCAGTGCCCTGTGTTGAAAAGTCGTCAGAGGCGCGGACAGTAATTGTCTTCTGTCCGGTTGCATTTGGCGTCCAGGTTATGACGCCGGTCTGCGGGTTGATTGATGCTGCAGGCGTGAGATTGGTGACGATGCTGTATGTTATGTCCTGGGCAGGCAGGTCAGAGTCGGTTGCACTCAGATCAAGCGCGTATGGGACGCCGACAATTGCATTCTGCGCGCCAGGATTTGCAAGGACCGGATTGACGTTGACTTCGGTTATGGTTACGTTAACGGTGCGAGTGACGCTGTTGACGCCGTCAGATACGGTCAGCTCAAATTCGTGCGACGTTTCTGGAACCTCTGCTGGGACAGTCCATTCCAGCGCGGCATTGGTCTTGCTGCCTGGCGCGAGTTTTACTGTCAGGCCTGGAGGTTCGCTGCCGTCAAGAGCGAATGTCAGGCCGCCGGCAGGGGCGTCACTGTCGGTTATTGCAATAGTTTCAGAGAGCTGCGCGCCTTCTGCCACAGTAAAGGCGATGGTGGCCGGCGGTCTTGGGGCGTCGTTGGCTGCCACATTTATGACAATATCAAGATCGCGAGTGCCTGGCGTTGTAAAATTGTCAGAGGCGCGTACTGTAATGGTCTGCTGTCCTTGCGCTTTAGGCGTCCATGTTATGACGCCGGTCTGCGGGTTGATTGATGCTGCCGGATCGATGTTGGTAACTATGCTGTATGTTATGGCCTGGGCAGGCAGGTCAGAGTCGGTTGCACTCAGATCAATCTCATGCGGGATGCCGACAATTGCATCCTGCGCGTCCGGATTTGCAAGGACTGGATTGGCGTTGACTTCGGTTATGGTTACGTTAACGGTGCGAGTGACGCTGTTGACGCCGTCAGATATCGTCAGATCAAACTCGTACGACTCGACATCAACTTCTGATGGCGCCTGCCATTCGATCAGCGCATTCGTATTGCTATCTGGCGCGAGACCCACCGTCAGATTCAAAGGTTCTCTGCCGTCAAGAATAAAGGTCAGTCCATTATTGGGCACAGTGTCATCAGTTATTGTGATGGTTTCAGATAAGGTGGCGCCTTCAGCAACCATAAAGGCACGGTCATCTTCAACATCCGGAACTAGATTCTCTACTATTGTCACCGTGACAGTTGCAGTATCCGTCAGGCCTCCTGCATCTGTTACCACATAGTCAAAGTCATCAGACCCAGTAGCATCAGAGTTTGCCGCGTACCGTATCGTTTGGCTGTCGCCGAGTACTGCCACGGTTCCTTTTGTAGCAGAATTCGCATCTGCGATTGATATGACAAGATCGTCTGCAGGCGTCTGCAAGTCAGAGACGCTACCCACCTCTACCGGAGAATAATCTACGAACAGGCCGGCAGCCACGGATATCATGATATCCACTGCGCTTGGCGGCGTGTTTTGTACTGTTACGGTTCGGGTGACTGGAACTGGCACATTGCCTTGCGCATCTGCAGGCGCGGTGTATCGTACAGTATAGGCTCCGGCCGTGCTCGCGTCAACTTCATCGCCGCCTACTGTCGCATTAGTTGTGGCATACGTAGGATCATTGTCAGATACTGACGCGCCCTGCTCGGTGTAATTATTGCCAAGCACCACTGTCACTTTAGATTGTCCATTAAGTGATATTGTGGGTGGTGTGGTATCACGAACTTGTACTGTCCTGGTAGCTGCGCCCCGGTTGTTCTCATCGTCTATTGCTTCGTATCTTACTATATAGTTGCCCGTTTTGTTGATGTTTACGTTCGAGTCGTCCGTAGTGACGGCTGAACCGTCGTCTGCCACGGCTCCCTGGTCAATATAAACACGTCCAAGTTCATGTTGCACCGTAGTGCCACCTGTTACAGTGATTACGGGCGCTGTACTATCCTGGACAGAGACTGTACGACGGACTGAATCCGGCATGTTGCCTTGTGCATCTGCGGGCGCGGTGTAGATTAGCATATATTCTCCCACCACGTCTGTGTCCACCACTCCTGTCGTGGTCACTGTCCCTGCATAGTCTGGATCGTTGTCGATTACGTTGGCGCCCGGATCATTGTATGAGCTGCCAAGCTCAACTGTTATGGACGCCTGTCCGTTGAGTGTTATTACGGGCTTTGTGGTGTCTTCTACGGTAACGGTTCGGGTGATTGAGTCTGG
>CAYGAM010000079.1:5406-10390 GCA_964347915.1 uncultured Nitrosopumilaceae archaeon
TGGTGATTGAATCCGGTTCGTTGTCGGCATCGTCGGCAGGCGCAGTATATGTTACCGTGTAGGTTCCTGCCTTGCTTGCGTTCACTGCACCGGACGGCGTTGCCGTCCCGTTGTATGCCGGATCATTGTCAGTTACGGTGGCGCCCGGTTCGTCGTATGTATCGCCAAGCTCAACTGTTACGGACAGCGGCTCGTTGAGTTTAATGACAGGAGCAGTCTCATCTACTACTGATATATCCCGAGTAACCGGTTTAGGCTCATTGCCCGCATTGTCGGCAGGCGCGGTGTATGTCACACTGTAATCACCTACGGCAAGCGTATCGACATGGCTAGTATCTACTGTTATCTTTTTTGTGCCATATGCCGGATCATTGTCTGTGACAGTTGCTCCTGGATCCTTGTATGAATTGCCAAGATCTATAACTGGATACTGCGGATCGTTGAGTGTAATAACGGGACTTAGGATGTCAATGACACGAATGTCTATGTCGATTGAGTCTGTGCCCGGCGGCTCAAAGTCATCGGCAACTGCCACAGTTATTGTCTGGTTTCCTAGCGATGTAGGATTCCATGTTAGAATATTGCCGGCGCCTATTGATGCTGGCGGTGTTGGCTGTACGGTTATGCTGTACTCGAGAGTCTGTTCAGGACGGTCATCGTCCGTTGCACTGAGCGGCAGACTCAGCATATTCTCAAGAGGTATCATATGTGTACTAGTTATCGTCCCAAATTCTGGATTCTGGTTGACTTCGGTTATGCTTACGATAACAGTACTGATTACATTATTGACGCCGTCAGATACGGTCAGTTCAAATTCGTACGACGTTTCTGGAACCTCTGCTGGGACAGTCCATTCTAGCGCGGCATTGGTCTTGCTGCCTGGCGCGAGTTTTACTGTCAGGCCTGATGGAGCGTCGCTGTCAAGCGAGAACGTCAAGCCATTGTTGGAAATAGTGTTGTCTGTTATTGTGATGTCTTCAGACAGGGTGGCGCCTTCGTCAATTGTAAAAATGAGGTCACTTTCAATTTCCGGAGCCAGATTCTTTATTATCGTCACCGTGACAGTAGCAGTGGCCGTCCGGCCGGCAGAGTCTGTTACTACATAGTCAAAGTCGTCAGATCCGGCGGCATTGGGGTTTGCCATGTACCGTATAATCTGATTGTCTAGCACTTCTGTGGTCCCTTTTGTTGCAGGATTCGTATCTGGGATCGATATGACAAGACTGTCTGCAGGCGTCTGCAAATCAGTGACGTCACCTGCATCCACGGGCGAATACTCTGTAGACAGTCCGGCAGCCACAGTTATCATGCTGTCCGCCGCGGTTGGAGACGTTTCATGCACATTTACAATTCGGGTGACGGCATCTGGTATGTTGCCCGCATTGTCTGCTGGTGCAGTGTATTTTACAGTATATTCCCCTTCTGTATTCGTATCGACCGTGTCGCCGCCGACGGTTGCTTCAGTTGTCGTGTATGCAGGATCATTGTCAGATACGGTAGCGCCATGCTCGGTGTATTGACCATTAAGAGGAATGGTGATGGTCGGCGATTCGTTGAGTCTTATCATAGGTTTTATAGTGTCCGATACGATGACAGTACGGTTGACCAAATCGGGCTTGTTGCCTTTTGCATCTGCTGATGCATTGTATGTTACTATATACTCTCCCTCCATTCCGGTATTCACATCACTGACTATATTCACCGTTCCGGTGTAGTTTGGATCATTGTCAGTTACGGTGGCGTTCTGTTCAACATAGTTATCGCCAAGCTCAACTATCACACTGTCATCTCCGTTGAGTTTGATTACAGGAAGTCTGGTATCGTTTACCTGAACATAGCGAGAAACTGGTTTAGGGTCATTGCCAGCGTCATCAGCTGGCGCAGTGTATATCAAGATGTAAAGATCAGATATAGATGTATCAACACGATCGTCTGTCATTGCCGGTTGTTCGCCATATGCCGGATCATTGTCCGTGGCCGTGGCTCCCGGGTCCACATATGGATCGCCAAGCTCGATCTCGGAGGCCGAATCACCATTGAGTTCAATGTTCGGTGGTGTAGTGTCCTTCACAGTGACAGTTCTATTCACTGGAACTGGAGCATTGCCGGCGCCGTCAGCTGGCGCAGTGTATGTTACATTATATTTTCCTGCAACATTCGTGTTCACCGCGTCTGTGGAAACGGTGGTCATCCCATTGTATGCTGGATCATTGTCAGATGCGGTAGCGCCCAGCTCGGTGTATTCATCGCCAAGCTCAATTGTGACAGTCGGCGGTCCTGTGATAGTTATGACAGGCTTTGTCGTATCGCGCACTTCTACTGTCCTAGTAGTCGCGCCAGCGCCATGTTCCAAGCCCGTCACAATGATAATCACAGTGTAATCACCCATTACATCGACATTTACAGTCGAATCGTCTATCTCAACATCCAAGGTATTGTCCGCTTCAACACCCGGATCGTTATATGGTTCTCCCAGCTCGTGCCGCAACGGGTTGTCACCCTTCAGAGTAACCAAAGACGCATCAACATTCCACACTATAACTTTACGGATAACCTCTCTAGGGACATTGCCTGCCGCGTCTGGGAGCGCAGTGTATTTTACATTATAGGTTCCTGCCTCTTCCGTGTTCACTGTGTCGCCGCCGACTGTCGCCGCAGTTGTCGCATATGCAGGATCATTATCAGATACAGTAGCGCCCGGCTCTTTGTATGGATCATTAAGATATATGTTCATAGTTTGACGGCCTATGAGTGTGATGACCGGCCTCGTAGTGTCGCGTACATTCACTGTTATGGTACCCGGTGTGTCGTCTCCGCCTGCACTCGCAGTATAGTCAAAGATGTCAGTGCCGAAATAGTCCGGATCCGGCGTATATGTAATAGCTTCATCTGTGTAAGTCACAGAACCGTTGGCCGGATCATCTACTGCCGATATTATAGCTTCCTCGCCCTCGTCTGAGTCATATACTCCTGGAATTATGGTCACGGGAGTGTCCTCGTCAGTAGATACAGTCCGGTCAGGCGCGACAGGCGGAAGTAACCTCTCTATAATTTCAATATATCTATCAGCTATAGCATCTATGAAGTTTCCTGAAAGATCCGATACTGCGCCCGCTCCAATGTCAAGCTGCGGGGGCATCATAGTTAGTATGTTCTGCCGCTGACTTGAGGTGACTATCATGGACAAGGTATTCGAGTCTGGTATAGTATCATAAAGTTCGGCGCCAGTCAGGGCGACTTTTTTTGCTGCGTTTGTTGCATCCTGGACATACAGCTTGCCCAAATTGACGGCAGAGATATCTATTGTCTCATCAAACGTAATGGTCATGGCGCTCGTCCTCTCATCCCATACTGCAGATTCAAAGCGGGGCTTTGTAGTGTCTGCGGCTGCAATTTTTATTGTCTGGAGGCCGTCGTCGCCTTCAGAAGCAACTGCCGCAAAAGTGCCCGATCCCGCCACAAAGATCTCCACATGGCGAGCGCCGGCGAGCAATAGAGTGAGGTCATCACGCAGCTGTCCTGCAGGTACAAGATGATAAGGGTCGGTAATGTCGACTAGTTGGAGGCTGCCGCTGCTAGTCACC
Organism: uncultured Nitrosopumilaceae archaeon; assembly: GCA_964347915.1. Classification (GTDB taxonomy): domain Archaea; phylum Thermoproteota; class Nitrososphaeria; order Nitrososphaerales; family Nitrosopumilaceae; genus CAYGAM01. The sequence continues at coordinate 8,991 of CAYGAM010000079.1, forward strand.
GCAGCATAGGTCTTGTCTCTTATCTTAAAGGTGTCCACTCCGTAAGATCCTCCAAGTGCTATGGAAGCAGTGTCTGCCAGTTGTCCAGCAGGCACAGGATTGCGAGTGCTGGTGATGTCTATTATTTGCAAGCCGCCTTCGCTATTAGAAACCACAGCCGCGTAGATTTTGTCGCCTATTGCAAATATGCTCACGCCGCGGGCATTACCTAGCAATAGATCGCCATCATCATTTCCCAAATGTCCCCTAGATACAGGTTCGTCAGGGTAGTCAAGGTCGACTATTTGGAGGCCGTCATCATCAATACTAGTCACAGCCGCGTAGGTTTTTTGGTTTGCTGTAAAGACCTCTACCTCACTAACGCCATCAAGCAATCGGTCGCCGTCATCGCGTATATGCCCAGCAGCAGCAGGACTGGCAGGATTAGTTATGTCGACTATTTGCAGTCCGTTATCGTATTGAGATGCCACCACAGCGTAGATACTTTGTTCTTTTGCAAATGTGTCCACATCAGAGGCGCCTTCAAGCAGCAGTCCGTTCTCAACTTCAGTATCTCGCAGTTGTCCTGCAGCGACAGGACTGGCAGGATTGGTGATTTCGATTATCTGGAGGCCGTCATCTTCAAAGGATGCTACTGCCGCGTAGATCCTTTGTTCTTTTGCAAATATGTCCACGCCTTGCGCCTCATCAAGCAGCAAAGTGCGGTTGTCACGCAGATGTCCTACAGATTCAAGTTCGTTAGGATTGGTGATGTCTATTATCTGGAGGCCGCTGTCAGTGCCGGAAAAGGTCACCGCCGCATATGTCTTGCCGCCTGTCTCAAAGATGTCCACATCATGCGCAGAACTAAGTGTCGTATCATCACTAGCTGCCAGGTGTCCTGCTGAAACGAGAGGATTGAGAATGGATGGTCCAGTAGGTTCGGCCTGTCTGATATCATCCGGCAGGACATTTTGCGCGTGCGCATCCTGTACTGATCCGACCACAGATGCCGTTGCAACGCCAAGCACTGCTGCCGCAATGCACACCGCACACAAGGTAGCGATTCTCATAAAGGCCGGATAGGATGCGCGTTGCCATGCCATAGTTATGATCCGCCGCGCCAAGACGAGGAAAGGCAGGTGTGGCGCACCATGCGCGTGGTCTGCTCATATTTTACCTGGCCGTCACGGTTATCATGATGGCCTAAAACGGCATTTGGCAAATGCCTTTTTTTTATAATGATGTTTGCAAGCTTTTTGGATATTGGTTCTGCTGTTGTTTTGTGTTGTGCTGTAGATATATCTACAGTGCTTGTATAGAAATACTCAGCGTCTTTTAGAAGATACAGGTAGTATCTTTCGTCCAGATTGGCCGGCGGCCCGCGGCCGCGCGGCGGCGGGGGGGGGAGGGTGGGGGAG
>CAYGAM010000080.1:0-9908 GCA_964347915.1 uncultured Nitrosopumilaceae archaeon
CGTCTATAATTTGCAGGCCGCTGCCAGTCTGAGAGGCGACTGCGGCGTAGGTATTTGATCCGATCGTGAATGTGTCCACGCCGGTGGCGCCGTCAAGCAGTCTGGTCTCATCGTCACCCAGGCTGCCGGCAGCAACAAGATTGCCTGGATCGGTAATGTCGATAATTTGAAAGCCGTCGTCAATAGCAGAGACTACTGCGGCGTAAGCATTTGATCCGATCGTGAATGTGTCCACGCCGGTGGCGCCGTCAAGCAGTCTGGTCTCATCGTCACCCAGGCTGCCGGCAGCAACAAGATTGCCTGGATCGGTAATGTCGATAATTTGAAAGCCGTCGTCAATAGCAGAGACTACTGCGGCGTAAGCATTTGATCCGATCGTGAATGTGTCCACGCCGGTGGCGCCGTCAAGCAGTCTGGTCTCATCGTCACCCAGGCTGCCGGCAGCAACAAGATTGCCTGGATCGGTAATGTCGATAATTTGAAAGCCGTCATCCAAGAAGGAAGCGACTGCGGCGTAAGTATTGCTGCCTATCACAAAGACGGACACGCCGCGGGCGCCGTCAAGCAGCCTGGTTTCATCGTCACCCAGGCTGCCGGTAGCAGTTGCCACTACCGGATCCTGTTGTGCATATGACTCCTGCAAGCCGCCGAGGGCTGCCAAGACCAAGACGGCGGTCGCAACCAGCGCCAGACGCACGGAGGCTGGCGGCATCACGCATTTTTTATTCATATTTGACCATACCTTGTTAATTATTATTAATAATCTTATATAAACTAATAGTATTTATGAATATATTAATGAATTTTAATAATTATACATAGCCAGCATGCATTAAAATTACTAAATAATCAAATAGTTTTAAATAATAATTAATAACCATAAAATGGCCTCGTCAACGGGTAATCATAGCCTGCGAGGCGCGAGATCACACCCTCTTGGATTATCCCTGCAATGATTGATCTGTCATGCTCATCTGTTTTGGTCATCAGATGCCGGCATGCGCCTGACGCGGCCGCCAATCACGCCAGAAGAGGCAAACTGGGCATGCCTTTTCTCTCCGCTAATTCACTGCGCCTTTTTTGCGGCTTTTCTTATCAGCTTTGCTATGTCCTGCAGGGAGGCAGGCCCCGCTATTGCCCCCTTAATTTCCATGCCGCTGGCTGCCTGGCCACCGACTACGATTGGAACATCGGACTTTGTTCTTATCTTTGATACAAGCCTTTTTGCGGTAGGCAGATTGTCCTGTACGGTAACGGAAATCAGGACAATATCAGGCTTGTTCTTTTGTATGAACTCCAGTATGCTAGCAGCAGGCATTGCAGGCGAGAGATTTGAGGCATCGAATCCGGCCCGCTCCAAAAATATTTGAATGACATCGCATCCCAGGCAGTGCTCCTCGCCGCAGGGCGAGCATATCAGGACGCGTTCGCGCGATCCTGTGCGAGCGGTTCTGCTTCGAATCACCGCAAGCATTCCTCTTGTCGTATTGCTTGCAACATGTTCTGCCGCGATATCAAGCTCGCCGCGCTCCCATTCAGCTCCTATTTTGTGCATTGCTGCCCCAAGTATCTGCTCAAAGAATGATTCAATTGGGTAATTTTTAGCATGCTCTACAAACATTCCGAGCGCGCGCTCCATGCTACCCTGGGTCAGGCATTCGTAAAGGGACGCGGCAGCTTTGCTCAGATACTCGGCTGTGCACTCCCTGCTCCCGGATGCCGCCGATATCGTGCGGAGAACCCGCGAATTTCTGTATTCTGACGGAATGTCGCCGAGCGACACCTGATCCGCCTTGCCAAGATACTTTATTATCTTCTGCCTTGATGTGCGGCGCTCTGAATCCCAGACGCTCTTTACTATGTAGAGGTACTTGTCCCCGCGTATTGTTTTTGTTCTAATATACGCCATGGATCATCGCCTGAGCCTCCAAATTAAAAAAAGAAAGTGTCATTTCAGATCAAGCGGTATGCTTGCGCTGCCCCACGGTTCTGAAATGCGAAAGACATAGTCCAGGTTCGGGTCGTACATGAACTCTGTGCCGCCGTATCCGATATTCGGCCCAAAGAGCATGTTAAATTCAGTTGCCTGTCCCGGCTTTAGAACCAGGCTGCCGCTGATAAAGTCCGTGCTGGCATACTTGAATGCATTTGAGCCGTCCCAAACATCATAGTTGCAGACGGCAGGACCGCTGCAGAACATCGACAGGTTGTCGCTGCCGCTGTTCTCAACCAGCATTCTTATCTCCAGAGACGCTCTGCCCTCTCCCCTGGCTTCAAGCGAGTTTCCTTCAGAGCCTATGCCAAGGTAGTAGAATGTTGCCGGTCCTACAGCGTACGAGTCGGCATCATTCCGGTAGTGATGTACCGCAATTGCAAGCTTGGCATCGTCTGCGCAGTTTAGCCTGTCATACGCCCTTTTGATTTCGCTGCAGGCAGCCAGGTCAGCTTCCAGGCCGGCCAGCTCATCGGACTTGGGTTCGGACTGATCATCGGCAGGCAGCGCGCCTGCCTGAACCGATATGACTCCGACATTAACCAGATGCTCGATTCCGTAAATGAATGTCGCATCATCGATCACTCCATTCACCCACATCATTGCATTCTGCTTGATCCAGTCCGGTATTGAATCAGACGCGGCATTCGGCGGTAATTCAGCGTCCACAACGATGATCTCCTCTGATATCAGGTACTGTATTGCCGCTACAAATTCCATATCCGTAATCTGGCCTTCCGCCCAGAACCCGGCAGTGCTCTTTATCCATTCCGGCACCTGGGCATGAGCTTCCATACCGGCGCCAAGCAGGAGTGCTGCGGCGGCTAGTGCAATTATTCCTTTCATTGATTAGATATTGTTATGATTGTATTTAAGCTAGTGCTAACAATATACCCTAGTGCCAACAATTGATATCCATGCACTATCATCGCAAAATGCAGTAGAATCAGATGGCAGGCAGATTTTTCATATTGCATCCTGCAGCATGGCGCCATAAAAGAATCAGCCAACGCTGCTGCGCACGGCCAGGTCAAAATGAAAGCAAGAGCGTGCAGGCGGCTGCCGGTGCATAGCCGCAAGAACTATGCGGACAGATTAAACTGCATCTGCTGAAAAGCGGCAATCTGCGCGCATATTTCCAATTTAATGAGGCATTGTTTTTGATCTGACGCATGGCCGGCATTCTGTGCGAATCATCAGAGCTTGGAATGATCAGTGTTGATGCTGCAATTGCAGAAATGAGCAGGACAAGCGGAGCAGAATGATCGGCGCATGCGAGGCTGGAGATAAAGGGCAAGCGAGTCATGCTATGGTGATTTGCCGATCAATTCTTCCCGCGACAGCATTCATTGGACGATGATGTTCGGCGCTTGACGGCGAGGTAGAAGCTTTGCGCGTCAGGCCTGACACGCCAAAGCGCGCCGCAAAGGAAATGCATGTTGAGATCGGCAAGAATGCGCAACATGCGGCGCAAAAGCAGGCGCAGCAAGAATCTCAGGCTAAGAGCGCTGTCCAAAAGCCCGGCTCCGCTCAGGAGCAGAATTCCGCTCAGGAGACGGTAGCAGGATTGCGTGTGCATGCACATCAGGACAAATGGACAAAAGTGGACGAATCCAAATCCAATTTATAACTGATCTTTAAAGCTCGGCCATGAAAGCCAAGAAAGACTATTATGAAATTCTTGGCGTGTCAGAGTCGCCATCGCCAAGCAAGATAAAGGCGCAATACAGAAGGCTGGCCCTCAAATTTCATCCCGACAAAAACAAGTCAGAAGACGCCACCTAGCGCTTTAAAGAAATACAGGAAGCATACGATGTTCTGCTGGCGGGACAGTCTGCAGGCAGCAGCAGATCGAACGCGGATCCCAAGACCAATGATGAAGCGAAGAGTGCGGGCGATGGCAGGGATTCGGATATTGGGGATGATGCAAAGAATGCAGGTCATGACAGAGATTCCAAGACTGACGGCAGTGCGAAGAGTGCTGGCAGTGACAAGGATTCCGAAACTGAGAATGACGGAGGACATTGGAGTAGCAGCCGGCGCAACAGGGGCAGTGACGAGGATTCTGATGCGGAGGATGATATTGACGACGACATGGACGGCGAGTTTGGCATGAACTATGATACGGACGATGAAGGCTGGTGATTGCAAGTATTGCCGCCGAAAAATAGCGAGCTGCATGCGTATTTTCACTTTGAACGTAACAACGCAGGCTCTAGAAGCCGTTCCGGATTTCAGGCACAAACATGCCTGGGAGGCACCTCCAAGGCAACAAAACTCACGCCCAAACTTCCAGAAACCGAGATGTTACATTTGAACTGCGTTATTTTTAATCAGCAGATTCGCGCATAGCGCGGTATTCTAGGACAGCATAATTTTATCATATGTTTTGGCGCGTCGATACCGGCAATTGCAAGCATTTCCGCCGAAAAATAACGATTTATGCGCATATTTCTTCTCTGATACGGCATTATTTCTAATCGGCAGCAAAGGTGCAGCGCTGCATGTTCTGCAGCACAGAGGATGCCGGCAGATGAAAGCGCGCTTGTTTTGCGGGCCTGACTGCATGGAAGCAATGGCAGAATTTTTCATCGGCAAAAAAAAGATGCGCCAGAGGCGTTCGGGCATGATGATCCAGTAAAAAAGCACGCAAGAACGCGGCAGTCCATCGCAGTCGCGCAGTTAAATTGCCGGCGGGCGCAGACGCTTTCCTGAGAATGAAATTTTTGGCAAGATGAAGTTCGATAGCGCGCCGCTGACGCAGACCGCATGGCCGTCAGACGCTTGTCCATCCATATGACTCGGCTCATCCTGCTGCCGGTACTGCTGCGCGTCATGATCCGGCCGCATATGGTTTTGGGCCGCGGAATGCCGCCGCGCACAAAACAGACTGCGCACCAATGCGCGACCGCGGACGGCAGAATCGAAGCAACGAATTTTCATCGGTTGAATCATGCCAGTGCACAAGCCGGCCATTATTTCTAGTCAAAATTGCGGCGCAGGTGATTCCGTACAATTTGCGCGCCGGCGGCGGTGCGCCTATATCTGCAGATGCGCCTTGATCTCTGAAATGTCTTTTTCCATTTTCTGCATCTTGCTGTACATCATATCGCGCAAGTCTGAGGCAAGCGCGCGTATTTCTGCTATGGTCTGGTCTTGCTTGTCGATCATTACATCCTGCTTGGCAAGCATCTTTTCTTGGCCGTCAAGCATCTTGTCCTGTTTTGCATCGGCGCGCGCCATATACATTGCTCCAGTGGAGAATCCTTCTGCTATCTCCTCTGCAATATCGCCGGTCACAACACGGAACAGCTTGAATTGTCCCGTACCTTCCGCGTACTGCACATCAACATTGCCTACGCGCACAGGCTCCCCGCAGCCGCGTATTGATTTGACAAGATTGTCAATATTTTCTCTTCTGCCCTCGCACTTGATCTCAACTGTGCCGTCATCAAGATTCTTGACGTATCCCCTGAGATGATATTGTCCGGCCGCTGCCCGCACAATGTAGCGAAATGCTACGCCCTGTACAATTCCGCTGACTAGTATGCGTGCTGCTTGTTCCATGCTGCTCATATGTTGCAAGAGAATGTTATTAGTCTTTGTCTCTTTCCAAGCCTGTTCCATAACTGCGATTCTAGGCACAAAGACCGTGTTGTTTTTTACATGTTCAGGCATGGTTGTGGAACAAAGTACTCTTTCCAAATCTGCATCATGGCCTTATCTGAGCATGCAAAAAACGGCAAGGACTTTGAGCCTAGAATCACAGTTATGAAACAGGATGCAAGCCGGGTAGATTTTTTATATTGCTGCCTGCAGAATGGTATCATGGAAGAAACGAATCGCACCATTGTGCTTGGCGCCATCAGAAACGGAAACAGAAACTTTAAGAACATACAAAAGGCTACAGGCATATCACCGCAGGAACTGGACGGCATTCTGGATGAATTGGAAAGGCACGGAATGATCAGAGCTGAAGAAAAAAAAGGATGGCTTGGCAGAAAGATCGAGATTTCAATTACAGAAAAAGGCGAAAGCGAACTGGACGGACAGATCATCGACATGCAGAACAAGTGGGGCAAAATGATCAGCGCATACAAGTCGGGTGACAAAAAGCGAATGAATCAGACCATGGACGACTATAGATCAATTCTTCCCATGATGATATTCTTTGGAATTATTGACATGATGATGTTCAGCATGATGTTTGGCATGATGGGCGCGTCAATGGGAGACTACCTTCCGGCAGATCAGATGCCGCAGGATGCAGGCGGCGATGCAGGTTCGGATGCGGACTCGGGCATGGATGGCGACCCAGGCGGCTTTGACATAGACATTGGGTTTTAGGACATCATAATTTTGCCTGACGGCACGCTATTCGGTGATGCATGCCCTCTTGTACGTCCGAAATAGGGATGCGTGTGCCGCTTTGGAGCAGCAGATGAGGCGGTACTGCCAGCCTAAAATACGATATAGTCCAACGCCAATGCGTCGCTGATCAGCGAAGTATGGCGGGATCCGATGACATATCCGTTCTTTATATCGGATACTGGAACCCAGCGGTTAGTCGACGTGTAATGCCGCTTTTCTGCAAGCTCTTTTTCGACTGCGGCAATGTCAAGCTCGCCTTCTTCGATTTTGTCCGACTCTAGATGCTTGATGGTAATCAGTATCTTGTCAAGCTTTACGCGGTCTCCAAACTTCCATCTTGACGGAGACGGCTCGTCCGATACCTCAAGCACCTTGATCTTCATCTCTTTTTTGCCGAATGCGTCATGGCTTACAAGAATGCGTTCGTCCACAAACATTTCAAAGCTTGAGACGCCGCGCTTGTAGTCGTCTTCAATCTCAGACAGCGGCCGCAGGACAGACTCCGTTACTGGATCAAGCTTGCCTGGCTCTTCCAGATCATCTGCCGGCAATTCCGTTTCGGCAACGAGATTGCTGTCAGAAGCAGAATTTTCAGGCTTGCCGGCGTCTGGCGCCTGGCTCTCCGTCTGCTGCTCGCTTCGATCAGGCTCAGCGTTTTCGAGTTTGCCGGCATCTGTATCCAGCTTTGTGTCCTGGGCGGCATCGCCGCCTTCGCTTGCAGACGAAGCTTTGTCGGATGCGGAGCCTTTTCCGAACATGCGGGCAAACCGGCCAAATTTTTTAGAGTCAGGCAACAGCATACATGCCAGCTTGCAACTAAAAAGGATTTAGAAATCTAGTTGCGCCGCATCCTGTGCGCCTGCTATTTGCATAATTTGATCCTCGCATGTGGCTGTCACGGCAGTGTGGGATACGGATAAAAGCATGAAGTGTTGGACTGTTATTGGAGTAAAAGGGCGAGATCAAATTGACAAAATCACGGCTTGAAAAAGCGCATGCAGGGAGGGATTTTGCAACGAAGCTGCAATACACACTAGTCAATGGAGATGCTACCAAAAAATCAACAATCCCAAAAAATTTCATTGACCTTACCGTAACATCGCCCCCCTACAATGTAGGCCTTGATTATGGCAGGAAAGGATGCAATGACGGCGCATCTTACGACAATTACATGAAATTCTCCAAAAGATGGATTGGCAATGTCTTGCATTGGACGCGTTCAACAGGCAGACTCTGCCTCAATGTCGGCCTTGACAAAAACAAGCAAGGAAAGAGGCCAGTATGCGCAGACCTGACAAAAACAGCACTTGATGCAGGATGGAAATACCACGGAACCATAATCTGGAATGAGGGCAACATATCAAGAAGAACTGCATGGGGTTCGTGGATGTCAGCATCCGCGCCGCATGTAATCGCGCCGGTTGAAGTCATAATAGTACTCTACAAGGACGAATGGAAGCGTGACCGCAGAGGGACAAGCACCATCAAGAAGGAAGAATTCATCGAATGGACAAACGGTCTGTGGACATTTCCAGGTGCAAGGAAGAATGGGCACCCGGCGCCGTTTCCGGAAGATCTTCCGGAAAGATGCATTAAGCTGTTTTCGTATGTTGATGATGTCGTATTTGATCCGTTTGTGGGTTCTGGTACGACAATAATCTCGTCCATAAAAAATGGCCGCAGGTCGGTGGGGATAGAATTGTCCAATGAGTATTACAGTCTTGCAGAAAAACGAATAAAGGAAGAGGTGTGCCAAACACGATTACTCAGCGCAGCATAATCTTAGAATATTATCAGAACAATCCCAATCGCAGCATAAAGCACCCCGAAATCGTGGATTGGGCAGTAGCCGAATACAAGAAGCGCACAGGCAAAGTGTTTCGTGATCCGGACAGGCAGATAAGGAACCTGCATCAGCAAGGCATTCTTGTCAAGATCAGCACAGGTGTTTACCGTTACAATCCGCAATCAATGAAAAAACTGGAGAATTTCACGCCAAGCCAGAAGGCAGAAATCTTGGAAAGAGATGAATGCAGATGCGTTGTGTGCGGCAAGGGTGAAAGAGACGGCGTAAAGCTGCATATAGACCACATAAAGCCAAGAGACAAAGGTGGCGAGTCAATTGTGGAAAACGGACAAGTACTGTGCGCCGCACACAACTTCAAAAAGAAGAACTATAACCAGACAGAAACCGCAAAAAGACTGTTTGTCAACCTGCTGGCACAGTCAAGAAAGGTCAACGATCATGCATTGTCCAGTTTCTGTATAGATATTTTACGCACATATGACAAGCATGGCATAAATGGACATATCAATTGGAACAGAATAAAAGACACAGTTTGACCTCAAGTTTGAAGCCTCGCAAGAACAGAGATTTTAGGCGGCTATGCCCAGCACAGATGGCAATGACATAAACTCAGCAGAACCAGAAATTCAGCAGGTACGCGGCGGCCCGTGCAGTGAATTGTAAGATGATGCGAGTGCGGCATTATGACGCGCTACAAAAGGCGTTCTCAAAGCCATAGCCGGTCGCTTTGCTGGAACGGCAGTCCAGGCGTGACATCCCGGCAGGAGGCTCCACACCGGCGCGCAGGCTCTGATGCTGGTTCTTGTAGCCGCACCGGTAAAAGATCACAAGCAACGCCGCATGCAGATACGGCGCAACTGCACTCTGCCAGCATTATGATTTTACGGCAAATGGCATCTTGCCGTCGTCAAGGTGCGTTCTGGTTCGCACGCCGTTTTGAAGCAGATAGACTTCGCCGCGGTAATTGCATGAGCATTCAACAGGCATTTGGTCCTTTGGCCACACTTTGAAAAACTCCCGCATCTTTCGGTGCTCGTAGATTCCCGTCCCTATTCTTCGTTTTGCAAGAAACTTGAATGCCAGTACGACATTCTTTTTCCTATAGATGTCAAAGGTAGATATCCATTTCATGCAGCGCTCGATCTGGTCCGCCGGAACGTAAAGCGAAAAGGATGCGCCCGACTTGGCCTCTATTACAAAGATGGACCGCCTGGCAGTGCTCACTGCAAGAACGTCCGGCAATGCAACGCTTGGCGAGCCCAGGCGAAACGCCTTCCATGTATCAGCGCTGTTGAATTTTTTTACTATGGCGTCTTCCCAATGATAGCCCCGCTGCCTTCGCGTTCTTGACGCTTTAAGCGCGCTTTGCCGCGATACCTCGTCCTGTTCTGATGCGCCGGCGCGCCCAGGCTTGCGCTGCGCATATCCGCGCTTTGCCTCTTTGTTTTGGGACTCTTGTTTGGGAATTATATCAAGTTTTAGCGCCATTTGGTACTATACCGTACACATCAATACAATTTAAGTATTTAGAGAAGGGGTTCTGCAAACTTATCGGGTGATGGAATCCTGCAGTTGTAGAAATTTCTTAAACTGCGTCAGTATGTTTGTTGTACGCAGGGGGAGGGATTTGAACCCTCGTGCCATGAACCGACGCCCATTTCTAAGATGGGTGCATTACCACTCTGCCACCCCTGCGTAAAAAATAAGTATGGCTACACTAACAAATGTTTAGTTACC
>CAYGAM010000081.1:0-9885 GCA_964347915.1 uncultured Nitrosopumilaceae archaeon
TAGCGAATGCGCCAAGTGCGTTGACTGCATCAAGAGCCGACCTAAACTGTTACGAGTCCTGGAAGCTGGCTTCTGCAGGGAGATTTCATTGCGCCTAATTGCGGGAAAATTTTCCCGGCATCTGCGAATCGATTCTGATGCAATGCCTTCAAAAAGAGGCCGGACGGACAGCAAAAGCGGATCGCGGAACAGATCCTGCTGGCGGCAGCCTGCATGCGCAGCGGACAATGAATCTTTCTGAAGACTTGCCTGGAACTATGACTAAACGACGCGCCGGCGCATTACACCTCATGCATTATGTCTTGAGTGAAAATCCGGCATGCCGCGCTGCGATTCGCGCAAATAGGGGAATAGGGCAGTTGCAAATTTCATGAATCTCCGCGTGCAGTCTGGACCGAGGACAGGACAATAAGAATACGATGCCGTACGCCGGCATGAGGAACGATTCGCCGCGCTGGTTTGGAAATGCGACTGCACTCAAAACTAGCCTGCTGCCGTACGCCGGCACAAGGAACTGCTGGTCATGCTGGAGCATTTTGCAGCAAAGCCGTACTGCCTGGAGCAGCTTTCATCTAAGCGAAATGCGCTGCAGTTCAAGTAAAAGCACAAGCCAGACACATTTGAAACACGCCTCAAATCACATTTGATTATAAAAGAAAAATGACTGTTCTGGTTACATTTCGCTTAACTGACTTTGTACCAAGATTGAATTGGGGACTGCGGGGCTTGCCAATTGTTGGGATTGTAGTCTAGCTTGGCATGATTCTGGTTTTGGGTACCAGGGGTCGCAGGTTCAAATCCTGCCAATCCCACCATATGCACGCCAATCCTGCGCGCATGTCTTGGAGCGGCCGCCGAAAGCTGATGCTAGGGCATGGTACAAAACACCTATTATTTCTGTGCTTGCAGTTATGTCGTCAGGCTGTGAAGAAGAGTTAGAGTTATGACTGGATGATGAGAGTGAAAATTCTGAGCGCTGACACGCATTGCATCCTGAATTATGCGCGCTTGCCAGCCTGCATCTTGACGCAAAATGCGCGCCTGCCTTTGTGCATGGCGCATGCATGACTTGTGGCATGACGAGCCGCTGCAAATAAACAAATATTCCGAGCTGCTAGACATGGCGCTTGCGAATTAAAGTTTTGATGATGCGTCAGGACGATCCAAAAAAATGCACGGCTGCAAAGATGGTCCGCTTTGATCTGGCACATCCTGTCCGGAATGTCTCAGGCCGCACCCTGCTGCTTGATCCGTTTGCGGATCGAATCCTGCTGCCGCACGACAAAAAGCGGACAGCATCAATTACTGCAATAGACTGTTCCTGGAACAGGGCGGACGGCGCGCTCTTTGCTAATATGCGCGGCATCAGGCGCCGCCTTCCTTTGCTTTTGGCCGGCAATCCTGTAAACTATGCAAGGCCAGGCAGGCTCACTACTGCCGAAGCTGCGGCTGCGGCGCTGTACATTCTGGGCGAGACTGCGGATGCGCGGCGCATTATGGACAAGTTCAAGTGGGGGCGCACGTTTCTCAAGCTGAATCAAAGCCTGCTGGACGATTATTCCAGAGCTGGTTCGGAGGATCAAATATCGGACATACTCTCAATGCACGGCATGGCGCGCCTGGTATGAGCCTGTCGTGCGGCAATTGTGCGGCGCCGCATTAAGCATGCGGGAATCTTTGGGTTGAGCAGCCAGGCGAAACGCGCTCCGGCTAGGGCTACCTGCCGGAAAGATTGTTTTGGACAGTCCAAGTTGGCTTCTCTCGCATCAGATCTGGAGCGCATTCCGTTTGACTGAAGCGGCTTGACTCGATTGCGCACGATCCGCATTCTGGGGAAGATGCGTCATGAATGGTGCAGATTGAAAAGACGCTCCGGGCAGCGTTGCGGCAGTTTTTTGACTTTGTACTATGCGCATGACTTTGTACCAAGCATTGCATTTTGCCTGCGTTTTATGAAGCCGAATTCATTTGCCATTAGACAATCCGTCATGACCTGCCGGCTGCGAATCTTGCACTATTGATTTGCGCATCTGAAATTATCCTTGACTGATGCCTTGGAATGCCGTTTGCCTTTTGCTGAGGGCATGCCGCCGCTTTTTTTTTCCAGCTGATTGGCGGCAAAAAGATGCTTTTTGGACTGCCGTGCGTAAAATTAGCACGACGCCCGCAAAATTTCGCGCAGATACTGCTTAAATATGTCCATACTAGATGAAACATGGGATGTTAAGCACGTACAAAACAAGCACTGCCTCTTCTTGCATGCGCTCTGCCAGCCAGCTGGCGGGGGGGGGGGGGCAGAATTGCACAATGCATGCCCGGCGCATTTCTGTTCTGCTGATTGCTGCCATGCTGCTTGTTTCATGCGGCATTTTGTACCATGCGTATCTTCCAGTTGAAGCAGCCGCCGGCCCTGATGAAACGCTTTGGAATGTGACTATGACTGCAAAATATGGTGACAGCGGCGAACTTGGCTGGTTAAGGGGGGCGTTTGGAAATATATTCTATCATGCACCTACATCAAACAATGAATTTAACTTTAATAACAATACATATAACATACGCGGGAGTTACTATTTAGATGGGGAGACCTTGTTTTATACAAATGTCCCGTCATCTGAGCGCAATTCGCTGTATATTGCTCTGAACAATGCAAGGTGCGACTTTTCAAGCGCCAAACAAGCTGCTAATTATTACTATTGGACTAACAGCATTCTCACCAAACCGTTTTCTAACGGCGCAGATACGGCTGTAACCATACTGCACAATGAAAACTATCTGACTCTGATTGGCAGCGATACTGTAACGGTACTGCAAGGCGACTCATACGCGGACGAGAGCGCCAGCACGCCTGACGGCGCAACCATTGCCAGCAACGCCAGCCGGCTTGACACTTCGGTGCTTGGCACACACAAGATTCAGTACACCGCATCCAAAGGCTGCGGCGTTCTGGATGCTGTATTTCGGACAGTGGTGGTAGAAGCGCAGGATGCTCCAAACATCCCGCCGATTGCGCCTTTGGCTGAAGCAGCAACTGACGAAAACATGTCCGTAATTATAACTCCAGAAGCATCTGATCCTGACGGGGGCGCGCCCCGCATATCTGCCGTAGATGATCCGGCCAACGGCTCTGCAGCCTTTAATGACACTGCTATAACTTACACTCCTGACCAAAACTATTTCGGCACTGACTCCTTTGGCTATACTGTAACCGACGGCGAGGACACCGCGCAGGGCACAGTAACGGTGACGGTACGGGATGCTACAGCGCCGGTAATTGAACTCACAGGAGATCCGACAGTCGCAGTTGAGCTTGGCGACGCATACGCGGAACAGGGTGCAAGCGTAACTGACAATGATCCTGCATATGCGGCAACTGCGGCAACGGTCGGCGGCGATGCTGTGAATGCAAGCAAAGCCGGGACATACACGGTAACATATACTGCGCCAGCTGACGCTGCCGGCAACTCTCCGGCTTCTGTCAGCAGAACTGTCACTGTACAGGACACAACAAAACCGGTTATAATAATACGCGGCCAGACAGACATAACCCTGCATCTTGGCGATGCATACGCGGAACAGGGCGCAAATGTAACGGACAATGATCCTGCATATGCGGCAACTGCGGCAACGGTCGGCGGCGATGCTGTGAATACTACCAAAGTGGGAATCTACACTGTAACATACACTGCTCCTGCTGACGACGCCGGTAATCTGCCAGATTCCGTCAGCCGAACCGTAACAGTCCAGGATGCCAATGCGCCGCAAATCATGCTCAACGGCTCCAGCCCGCTGACGCACGAGCTAGGAGACCCGTACGTGGATCCGGGAGCTACAGCTGACGACGGCTCGCCGGTTGTCACCAACTCGTCTGCGGTAAACATCAGCGCGGTAGGCGACTATGTTGTAACATACACGGCAACTGACTCAAGCAACAACACGGGCACGACTACCAGAACCGTACAGGTGCGGGACACTACGCCGCCAGTTATCATCGTAACCGGCGACGATCCGCTGGCGCATAACCTGGGCGACCCGTACGCAGATCCAGGAGCCGTTGCAACTGACAATGATCCTGCGTATGACGGAACTGTAACTGCTGACGCTTCTGCCGTGGACGCCAATACAATAGGCAACTATACTGTAGCATATGAGGCAACTGATCCAAGCGGCAACGCGGCTGCAGCTAACAGGACAGTGCATGTACGCGACATTGCGCCGCCTGAATTTGAATCTGCATCTCTGGCAGAGCGCACGCGCGTCCTGACAATAGCATTCAGCGTAACGATAGACGTTTCTGCAACTGACCTGACCAAACTGCATGTTAACGACGCAAACGAAACAAACACCGTCCCGCTGGCCGGCGCTGATTTCGATAATACGACTGCCGACTCTGATGCAATATCCATGACGCTCAATCAGACGCAGCTTGGGCTAATACTTGCAATGAGCGCCCCGCAGCTTGATATCGGAGCGGGCGCCGTATCCGATCTTTACGGAAACGCCATAGGCGCCGCGCCAGACAACAACATTACCGTCATTCCTGTGCAAAACAGGCCGCCTACTGCTTCTGACGCATCTGCCACAACTGCGGCAGACGCGGCTGTGACAATAACTCCCAGCATATCTGATCCGGACGGAGAATCTGTCAGAATATCTACAGTTGCCAATCCGACGCGCGGCACCGTGTCCTTTACCGATACGACAATTACATACACGCCTGACCCGGACTATGACGGCGTCTATTCATTTCGATATACCGCAACTGACGGCAAAGAGAATGCGCATGGCACCATAACGGTAACTGTAAGGGATGCGGCACCTCCACGCATTCAATCTGCATCATTGGATCAGGGCACGAGTACGCTGACAATAACGTTTAGCGAGCAGGTTGATGTCTCTGAGATCAATCTGGGGATGCTGTATGTCCGAGGCGATGATTCAAGACAGGTCGGCTTGTCTGGTGCACCCCTTGGCAGTACAGCAGACAGCGATTCCATATCTATTGGGCTTACTTATGACCAGCTGGATACAATCAACTCATTGCAAAATCCGCGGCTTGAAATTGAGACAGGCGGAGTATCTGATCTTGCCGGAAACAGAATATCTGGAACATCAGGCAGTACAATTGCGTTAAGCGGCATCCAACCTCCCAGTCCAAGTACAAACAACGCGCCAGCCACGCAGTCTCCCGCACCTGCGCCTCGGAGCGGAGGAGGAGGCGGCGGTGGCGGTGGCGGAGGCGGCGGCGCGGCCGCTCCAGCCGAATTTGCCGGACTATACTCTGTAATGTGGGACTGCAATGAGCCTGCGACCACTGTAATTCTGGACAGCGATCTCGCTGCTGAGATCACCATAATAGCAGACTCTGAGCAATTCACGCCGGTGCGGGACGCGGTTCAGAATTTGGACGGCCGAACTGCCTACACTGCCGACGCGCATGCCGGAATCATACTGCTCAAAGTCAGCGCCGGCGGCGCTTCCGCATCCAAAACCATAAACACGCTTGACAGATGCACAGGCCAGATTGGCTATGACGCGTATGTTCCAGATGCTCCGGCGCCGATACGGGCAGCACCTGCGCAGCCTGCAGAAGCGCAGCCGCCTGCAGAACGCGACTTTGAGCCTGTTCCCATAGCGGAACAGCCAGATGTCCTGGAACCGGTTCCAGCAGCAGAACAGGCTCCGGTAGCACCGTCCGCTCCGGCAGAGTCGGACGCTGATCCCGCAAGCCCAGAGGCGCCGGCTGCCGAGGAAGGCGGCTGCCTGATTGCCACTGCCGCATACGGCACCGAGCTGGCGCCGCAGGTGCAGATGCTAAGAGAGCTGCGGGACGATGCGCTTTTCTCCACGGATTCGGGCGCTTCGTTTATGGACAGCTTCAATTCCGCATACTATTTGTTCTCGCCTGCCGTAGCTGACATGCAGCGGGAGAGCCCTGCATTCCGAGAAGCCATAAAAGTACTGATCACTCCGATGGTCCGCACGCTGTCCATAATGTCGCTGGCAGACGGAGACTCCGAGGCATCCGTACTGGCGCTGGGAATCCTGGTAATAGCCCTGAACCTGGGCATGTATTTGGCAGCTCCTGCCGTTGCAATTGTTCTAGCCAGGCGGCTTGGGATGAGCCAAGCTCGATCAAGCTTGTCACAATATGACTGACGCTGCCTTTTTGCCTTGAGCAAAATGCATTGGCTCGCGCCGCCGCCGCCGCATGCCTGCAAGAGCCTGCCATAAATGCTCAAGATGAAGCCGCATCTGAAGCCAAGGCTAAACGACGCGCCGGCGCATGGCATCGCATGCGTGATGCCTTGCATGAAAATTTTGCATGCCATGCCGCTATTCGTACAAAGCGGGAACAGGACTATTGCAAATTTCATAAATCTCCGCGCGCCGTTTGGACTGCAGGACATGGCAGCAAGGAAGCAATGCCGTATGCAGGCAAGAGGAACGATTCGTCATGCTGAAGAATTTTGCGGCAAAGCCTGACTGTGGTACGCGTTCCATGCCAAGATTAAATTGGGGACCGCAGTTCCTGCCAGCTGTTGGGATTGTAGTCTAGCTTGGCATGATTCTGGTTTTGGGTACCAGGGGTCGCAGGTTCAAATCCTGCCAATCCCACCATTGCTTTTGATTAAGAATAATGCCGCAACAGGCGCGTACAGGCAGTTTTTTTTTGGCGGCAATCCTCGGCACATTTGCATCCTGACGCTGCGCAAGTCCCGGCGCGACCGTGACGCCTGATGCAAATGCGCGCCCGCAAGTTTTGCAAAACATCTATTATTTCCCGGCATGACATGATATCGTCAGGCTGTGAAGAAGAGTTAGAGTTATGATTGGATGATGAGAGTGAAAATTCTGAGCGCTGACACGCAATGTGGCGGGGAGGGCGCCCTGCCGATCTGCCGCCTGATATGAAATGAGGCTTGCACTGAATAATGCGCCGGCAAAATTCCCTGAAGCATTCACATCTGCAAATAAACAAATATTCCGATCTGCTAGGAATGGCGCTTGCGAATTAAAGTTTTGATGATGCGCCAGGACGATCCAAAAAAATGCACGGCGGCAAAGATGGTCCGCTTTGATCTGGCGGCTCCTGTCCGGAATGTCTCAGGCCGCACCCTGCTGCTTGACCCGTTTGCAGACTGCATCATGCTCCCGCACGACAAAAAGAGGACGGCATCAATTACTGCAATAGACTGTTCCTGGAACCGGGCGGACGGCGCACTCTTTGCCAAAATGCGCGGCATCAGGCGCCGCCTTCCTTTGCTTTTGGCCGGCAATCCTGTAAACTATGCGAGGCCGGGGAGGCTTACTACCGCCGAAGCTGCTGCGGCAGCGCTGCATATACTGGGCGAGGCTGCGGATGCGCGCCGCATTATGGACAAGTTCAAGTGGGGGCGCACATTTCTCAAGCTGAATCAAAGCCTGCTGGACGACTATTCCAGCGCAGATTCGGAAGATCAAATATCCGATATACTCTCAATGCATGGCATGACGCACCTGGCATGACCGCTGCGGGGCAGCGGGCTGGCGCCGCGTTTGGACTGCCGGAATTTTTGGCTTGAACGGCCGGGGGAGATTCGATCCGGCCCGGCGAGCCGGCAGGAAAGACTGCCTTGCATCGGAATCCAGCCTGCTAATCCCGCATCTGATCTTGGACACATTCCTCTGCTGGCGCGGCCCGCACTCAAGCATTCCATGAAAATGCGCTATGATGATGCCAGGCCGCAATTTTTTCAACTGATTGGCGGCAATGCAGTCCGCTTTTCGGGCTGACAAGTGCAAAATTCGCGCCATGCCTCGCAAAATTTCGCCCAAGTATTGCTTAAATATGCCCATCCTGCTACTATGTACAATGTTAAACATGGGTAAAACAAGCACTGCTTCTCATAACTTGCCCTCTGCCGGCCTGTTGGCTTGCGAGGGGGGGGGGGGCGGAATTAAGCCGCGCACGCTCAGCCTCACGCAGCTCTGCAATGCTGATTGCGGCCGTACTGCTTGTTTCATGCGGCATTCTGTTTCATGCATATTTTCCAGTTGATGCAGCTGCCGGTACTGATGAGACGCTCTGGAATGTGACTATAACCTCAAAATCAGGATCTGAAGGAGAACAGATAGGATGGATTTCAGACAGCCTTGCAGGAGCAATTGGCAACATAACATACAATCCGCCTTCTTCAGACAACACATTTGTCCTGAACGATACGACGTACACCGCGTCCTATCTCTATACTTATCAGGGCATTTATGTAGATCTTAAGCTTAATGATCACATCCCAGTGTCGGAGCGCAGTTCGCTTTATGCTGTTCTGGATGACAAGAGATGCAGCTTTTCTACCGCCCGAGCTACCTGGGAAAATGTGCATAGATGGTTTACTCATACTGTTGGCTTTCCATTAATCAAGGACCGCGATACTGATGTGGCCATCATACACAACTCGGACTATCTGACTCTGAACGGCGGCAGTACTGTAATTCTGGCGCAGGGCGCAAATTATACGGATGCAGGAGTTGCAATACCTGACGGCGCAGTTGTTACAAGCAATGCCACCGACTTTGATACGGCAGCGCCTGGCGTCTACAAGATTGAATACAAGGCGACTCAAGGCTGCGGCGTAGCGGATAAGGCTGTCAGGACAATAGTGGTGGAAGCGAACGAGGCCGCAAAGCCATTATTTGCATATGCAACTCTGGATCTTGACACAGACGAACTGACCATAATATTTGACAAGATAATGAATGTCTCTTCCACCGATCTGACAAAAATGCATGTGAGCGATGCAGAACAGGCAAATGCCGTCTCTCTGGCTGGCGCCGACCGTAATGATGCGGCGCCTTACTCGGATACAATATCAATGACGCTCACTCCAAGCCATCTAAGCCGGATCGCACAGATGAACACGCCACAGCTTGACATTGAAGACGGCTTGATACAAGATGTCTTTGGAAACGCCATAGATGCCGCTCCGGACAATCATATCTTCATTTTCATTGCGGGCTCTGATACCGTGCTCTGGAATGCTACTATAACTGCAGAACATAACAGCAACGATCAATTTACCGGCTGGAATTCTGGGCTTGGGCGCGGAAGCATAGCCTATAATGCTCCTGCTTTGGATGGGACATTTCACTTGAGCGGCGCAGCGTACACTATACGCTCATTGTATTTTGCAGAAGAGACCTGGCCCGGACTTAACCACTTGGGGCTTGATTCGCATATTCCGCAGTCCGAGCGCGGTTTCGTGCATCTTGCAATTGGTGATGCGAGATGCAGCCTTGAGCATGCCAGGACACCGCCGGGCGGCGCAGATTCATTCCATGCATGGCCTGATACTGTCCTCGCCAATCCGTTTTCTAACGGAACAAATACCACAGCAGCCATACTGTACAACTCAAACTATCTAAAGCTGAACGGCAATGCCAGCATAACCAATGAGCGGGGCGCACAATATGAGGACGCAGGAGCCGCAACGCCGGACGGCGCAACAGTTGCAAGCAATGCCAGCAGGGTTGACGCCTCTGTGCCTGGCACATACAAGATTCACTATAATGCCACCCAAGGCTGCGGCGTGCTGGATACCGCGGTTCGGACAGTAGAGGTGAGAGATACCATAAAGCCTTCCTTTGCGCATGCATCTCTTGATGAAGCTGCCGGGAAACTGACAGTCGCATTCGACGAGACCATGGACATCTCTGCCGCCAATCTGACCCTGATGTACGCGAGCAATGAGGGGCAGGCAAACGAGGTTTCGCTGAACGGCGCCGGCTTTGATAATGCAATGCCTGACTCTGATGCCATTTCCATGACGCTTAACCGGGCGCAGCTTGACGCGATACTTGCAATGGCAACCCCGCAGCTTGACATTGGAGCGGGCGCAGTGTCCG
>CAYGAM010000082.1:0-6125 GCA_964347915.1 uncultured Nitrosopumilaceae archaeon
TATATCATCACTTCAAAGCCAACTGTCCCGAAAAGTACATTTTCATCTACTGAGTTTAGGCAATTTTGTTCCGTCGCTGTTAAAGTTGAACATAGCAAGGTCTCAAAAGCGTCTCTTCAGATACCGTGGCAGGACAGATCAAAATCGTCCCGAAAACACCAGTTTGCTACCGCTTGATTCCAATGATTGGAGAATCATTGCCATTGGCAGTTCCTCCAAAACTAGCCGAATCAAAATTAAGATGCGGCAAGCCGCCGGTTAATGATTCAAGACTGCGTTACGGCGGCTGATTTTTGCATAGAGCCAGAAGATTGGCAAACTCGGCGAGTGTCATATGGAGGCGGTTAAGAATGGTTTTTGTGTATGATGGATGAAATGAATGCGTCTTTTGTAATACAACTATAGGTTCCCCTTCCTTGTAAAATGAGACATGTTGCTTTGTCTCCATCACGCACGCAAAATTTTTTTTAGGCAGAACTGTCTTATAGCAATACCAATTATAATTATCACTCATTTTCTACAAGTTCCATTCTCATCGTTTCTGCCTTTTCTTTATGCAATAGCGGATATTTTTCATTTTCAATTTTTGCCCTCGTTGCAAAAAAGCATTCCAATGCCTTTGCAAACTCCTTTTTTGCCTCTTCGACTGTCTTTCCCTGTACTATGACATTGGGAAATTCTAATCCCCTGACAACTACAATACCATCCTCTTCAATGATGCGAATATTTATCACAGCCATGATCTCACCTTAATTTATAAGATATCGGCAGACTATAAAGTCTTTCTGAAATAAAGTCTTTTCCATAACCCCCCGCAAGACAAGCCTCTGATCCGGTCTCATCAGGCAACCGCGTTGATTTCGCTACATTGCTGCCGCCTCGTCAATCCACTTGTTGTACAGGATGTCCTCAGTTTTACCTCTCGCACCATGCTGGCCCATTTTAGCAACACCAAACTCTCTCCAAACATTCGCTTCAGCGCAGATATCGCGATCTCAATCAGTCATCTTTTGCTGCAGTTGCAGAACAAGTTTGGGCAGCATTGGCGCAGCGGCCCGCTTGCGCAGACAGAATCATGTTCATGTGCAGTTTGCTCATGCCATATTCCGCCTGCACATCAATCAGGCTGCATCTCGGCAAGGACATTCCAGATAATGCATTGGCGTGGTTCCGGCGCAATATGCGCAGACTTGCCGGTTTGGAATGCAGCTTGTTTGTCATCTGCCGGATGATATCGCAGTAATGCTGCCGCCGCGCGCAGATGCCGGCGCCGAAATAATCCATGCCCCGGACTTTAAATTATCCGCCGCATGGACACATTGCAATGAACAAGCGGCTTGCTGTCGGCACAGGCATTATGGCGCTCGGCGTAGGCTGGACGGCATACGGCGCAATTCAATACGAGTCTGCAGGAGACATTTTTACGGACAATACGCTCGGCCTGGGCATTGTAACCATTGTCATGTCCTTGTTCATACTGCGAAAGCTGAAAAGAAAAAAGCCATAGGCGGCAAAGCGCTTTGCTGCATCATCCAAGATAATGAAACTTGGGAAAATCTGCAGCATTCGCAGAACCGCGCCTTTGATTAAAAATAATGCAGCAACAAATCGAAAGCATGAGCGCAGATCGCGGCACATTGGCTGCGATGCAAGTCAGCACAGTCCGCGCACTGAATTTAATTCGGGTGCGTCCTGTGCGGCAGCAATGTGCACGCAATTATAATCCATCCAGCACGAAAAAGATGGCATTGTGCTTGCATGCTCCAAAGCTGCCCAGACATCATGCCCCATAACACCCAATGCAGAATCAAAAAAAGCAGACAAAAAATGTAATGGTGCGACTTATTGGCCTGTTACTTGTATCGTACCCTTGTTTTTGGGTAGTGCCAGTCCAGTCTCGCCTCTAAAGGTATTGGTATAAGCGCCCGCAATTGACACCTTGTCGCCCTCTTTGACCTTGTCAATGTCGTCATTCCACAAGGTTAGCTTGATTGTACCGCCCTGGAAATCTTCCAGAACCATATCGCATACCTTGCCTGTACCGCCCATCTTTAGGTTGACTGTTCGCGCTTCTTTCTTGTCCCTTATTGTACCAGAGATGCTTATGTCATTGCGCATGTTCTTTGCTTCTTCAGCTGTTGCTTCGCTCACGACAGTCTGCATTAGAAAACGGATTATAAAGTTTTGTTTGTTCGGTTCGGCTTGGTGCGCGCATCTGCCATAACCTGCGCGCTGCTGCGATCTGGCAGAAATTTGGAGAAAGTATTATTACTGATGCAAAGGATGATGTGACATGAACAAAATCGCCGTAGCCGCAATTATAATAGCGGCTGTTGGCATTGCAGGCGCGCTCGCCAGTCCGCTCTTTTATGAGACAGAGATAGACGAAGAGATTCCCCTAGTTTTGGAAAGAATGCCGCTGGATGAGTTCTCCAACATGGACGAAGCAGAACGTGACAAGATAATAGAAACCATGTCAGAGGATGAAAAGACTGCAATAATGGCAGAATTAATGGAAGAAGCTGCAGAATCTGGCACCGAGGTATCTGAAGAGATGGATGACGGCGGCGTAACCGTGCTCAAGTCCGGCAGTTTTGAAGGACTGTACGGGCATGCGGCTGAAGGCACGGCCAAGATAATAGAGGTTGGCGGCGTGAGCTATCTCAGATTTGAGGACTTTTCAGTGACAAACGGGCCCGACCTCAAGGTGTATTTGACTCCCACAGGCAACATAAATGACGGAGTGCGGCTGGCCGACCTCAAGGGCAGCAGAGGGGCGCAAAACTATGAGCTTGCAGGAATAGACCGCGGCGTGCAGGGATTCGTAGTCATATACTGCCAGCCGTTCCACGTATACTTTGCCCAGGCCGAGCTTACATAAGCATGCAGGAGGTGGGATTTGAACCCACGAACCTCTAAAGGAAAGGATGACCCATCAACTGATCTTGAGTCCTTCTCGGTTGACCAGGCTTCGATACCCCTGCAATGTTAGGAGCAGAATGCCGCTATTTTTCAATTGCGGTTTGCGTTGCGTCATGGGCGTCGCAGGCATAAAGGCAATCGACACAGCCGGCGGGACAAAACAAGACTGTGCTTTCGATTAAAAGCAGCATCTCATTGCGTTGGAAATAAGCATTAAGATCGCGGTTTTTCGTAGACAATAGCAAAGCACAGCGTCTGCGCTGTTGAAATTCAAGCCGGCGGGCAGCAGGATAACGCCAAAAACCGGCCGCCGGACGCGTTTGAGGACATTGGCCGCCTTGAATTTTTGCAGCCGGCTGCCAATGTCTTCCCGGACAGATGACTCAAGGGCTGGCGCATGCGGCTGGCGCATGCGGCTTGCGCGCAGTTTTGTCACCATTTCCGCCAATGCATTGCGCGGGCAGTCCCATCATTTTATCCAAAGCCAGATAATTCAAACATGCTCCGATTAGCTCAAAATCAGACGCAAATAAAAATACCGACAGAGGCGCATCTGCAATTTTTGCTGCAAATGCGGCGCGCGTACTGGAAAAGGGCGTACGCGGCAGAAAAAAAAGACCGTTCTGCAA
The DNA here is from genome assembly GCA_964347915.1 of uncultured Nitrosopumilaceae archaeon. Classification (GTDB taxonomy): domain Archaea; phylum Thermoproteota; class Nitrososphaeria; order Nitrososphaerales; family Nitrosopumilaceae; genus CAYGAM01. The sequence goes on from CAYGAM010000082.1 coordinate 3,552, forward strand.
CCGCATCCCAAATGCAAATTCACCGCAATTTCATATGACGCGTCACTAATCAAGCGTCCATAAGAGCGCGCCGTCTGCCGGCTCTTGGCAGACATGACGATCTGCCGCAAAATCAACGGTCATCCGGCAGCGCATTGTCATAGCAAAATCAAGACACAGCATCCTTGCACATACATCCTTGCGCACTAAACAGCATTAAGGACGCCGGCCGCAGTCATGCATCCAAGGCAGCCATGATGCATCAAGCGCGATTCATTCTGAGCTGCCGGAGTATGGCAATTGCAGCGGCGGCAGGAGCTGCCAAATACATGCCCAGGTTCAAAACTATTACGAAAGATCCCAGCGCCAGAACAGATGCTTCGGAGTTTTCGTCTGCCAGCGACATTACTGACAGCGAATGAATCATCGGAGCGATCAGCGTCCTTGCAGCGTCCCGGAATGCAGGATTATTCCGCTGCATGTCGGCTATTTCAGGCGAGAACGCATAGTACAGGGAGTTGAATCCAGACATGAACGAGGCTCCTGAATCGGTTGAGAGAAGAGTATCGTCTCGCAATTCACGAAGCATCTGCACCTGCGGCGCCAGTTCGGTTCCGTATGCAGCGGTTGCAATGAGGCATCCGCTGTCGTCAGCAGACGGCGCCGGCGTACGCTGCACGCATTCGCCGTCCGAAAGAATTGTTCCCGGCCCGCAATCAGGTTCCTCAATGACATCAGGTTCATGGGCAGCATCAGGCTCTTCGGCGTCCGGCGCTTGCGCAATGCCTGGTTCCTGGGCATCATCTTGTTCTTGTACCGGAACGGGCGCCGGTACAATGCTTCTTTCTTTGGGCGCCTGCGGCTCAGGCGCAGGAGGCGGCGCTATCGGAGCCGGCGCGTCTGGAACATACGCGGCATATTCAATCTGGCCGGTGCAGGCGTCTAGCGTGTTTATGGTCTTTGTTACGGACAAGCCGCCGGCTACGGTGACTTTGAGCAGCATGATGCTCGCATGTGCGTTGGCAGTGTAGGCAGTTCGGCCGTCCAAATTCTGAACAGGGCCGGCTGCCGGCGTGAATGACTCAGAGTTTGCAATCAGTGTGATCTCGGCGGCGGCGCTGCTGTCCAGTATTATCGTAGTTGTCTGTTCGTTGCAGTTCCACATCGCCGAATACAGTCTTACTGATTCGTCTGAAGCTGTCGGTGTAGCGCCTCCTCCACCGCCGCCGCCTCCACCGCCCCTGGACGGCCTGGGCTGCGTGGCTGGCTGCGCATCGCCGGCCGGAACGGGATCAACATGCAGGCTGCCGGTCAGCGAGGTGTCCTGCACCCGCACTGTTCTGGATGCCGTGCCAGTGTTGTTGTTTGAGTCAGTGGCAGTGTATGTTACAATATAGTCGCCCGGCACATTGACATTGAGCTGCGAGAGATCAGCAAATACCGGCGAGTCGTCGTCTGCAACAGCGCCCGGATCTTCGTACGGCTCGCCCCGCTCATGCAGCAGCGGGTCGTCTCCTGTTACGGTAATGACCGGCGGCGTAAGATCCTGATCGGCTACGGTAATGTTAAAGGCTACAGAATCAGAGCCGCCGCGCCCGTCATGCACGGTTATTGTAACAGTGTGGGTGCTTCCAATATCATCCTGGGCAGGCGTCCAGACCAGCGTTCCGTCAGACGATGCAAACACAGCAGATGCCGGAAGCGTGCCGCGTGCAATGCTGTACGAATGCTCGTCAGTAAGATCGGCGTCAGTCACTGCCGGTATTATGGTCAGCTGCACGCCAGGCTGCGCCGTTTGATTGCCTATTGTGCCCAGTACGGGGTCGTTGTTGTTTTGTGTGACGGTAATGTTTATGGCTCCCTGGGCAGTGTCTTGTCCGTCAGTTACCGTATAACCAAACGAGTCAGTGCCGCTAAAGTCCTGAGCGGGCGTGTATGTTATGGCCGTACTGTTAAAGACAGCAGTGCCGTTGGCAGGACTGCCTATAGCAGATATTTCCGGCGTGCCGTCAGCGTCGAATATTGCAGGAATTATGATTACAGGCGCATCTTCTGCAGTATTAGCTTGCGTATCGGGCGCAGCCGGCGGAATGTTTGGCTCGCGAGTGACTGTGACTGGATTGCCTGGCGCGGCGTCTATGACATTGCCGGCAAGGTCGGATACGGCGCCTGCGCCAATATCAAGCTGCGGAGCGCTAATTGGAATTACCAAATCCAGCTGCTCCTGGCTGAGCGTTACGAATATTGCATCCGAGTCGGCTGCTGAATAGTTAAAGACGGCGCCTTGCAGGGTGACATTGCTTGCCTGCCCATCGCCAACATGCAGCTTGTTCAGATCAGTGTCAGAGATGTCTATCGTCTCGCTGAATGCAATAGTCATTTCGCCGGCATTCTTGTCAAGCTCAGCCAATGCAAAGGCCGGCGGCTCTCTGTCAACCGTGGCCAGCTTCACTATCTGAAGGCCGTCTTCAGCGTCAGAGACTACCGCAGCGTAGGTGCTTTGGCCTATCACAAAAGTGTCCACATCGCGGGCGCCGTCAAGCAGCGTGGAATCAGTATCGTCCAGATTTCCGGCAGCTGTCGGACTGGCCGGAT
>CAYGAM010000082.1:6225-9413 GCA_964347915.1 uncultured Nitrosopumilaceae archaeon
CAGATTTCCGGCAGCTGTCGGACTGGCCGGATTGGTAATGTTGACTATTTGAAGTCCGTCTTCAAGCTGCGAGGCGGCTGCCGCGTATGCGTTTGAGCCTATCATAAAAATGTCCACATCATTGACGCTCTCAAGCAGCGAAGAGATGTCATCAGGCAGGTTTCCGGCAGCTGCCGGACTGGCCGGATCGGTGACATTGACTATTTGGAAGACATAGTCCTCGGACAGCGCAGGCACCGCGGCATATGTGCTTTGGCCTATCGCAAAAATTTTCAAAGATTGAGTGAGATTAAGCGGTATGGAGCCCGCATTGTACAGGTTTCCGGCAGCCGCCGGACTGGCAGGATTGGTAATGTTGACTATTTGGATTCCGCCTTCGGTGAGGGACAGCACTGCGGCGTAGGTGTTTTGGCCTATCACAAAAGTGTCCACATTGCGGGCGCTGGCAAGCAGCGTAGAGTTGGTATCAGGCAGGTTTCCGGCAGCCGCCGGACTGGCAGGATTGGTGACATTCACTATCTGAAGGCCGCTGCCGTATCTTGAGGCAATGGCAGCGTAGGTGTTTTTGCCTATCACAAAAGTGTCCACATTCTCAGCGCCGTTAAGCAGCAGTCCGCTGCTGTCCGGCAGGCTTGCAACTGGAGACGGACTGGCAGGATCTGTGACATTGATTATCTGAAGGCCGCCTTCGGTGAAGGCGGTCACAGCCGCATAGGTCTTGGAGCCGATCTGAAAGGTGTCCACGCCGCTGGCGTCTCCAAGATGCAGGGAGGAGCTGTCCGGCAGTCTGCCCGCAGATACGGGATTCCCAAGGAGCGTCTGCTTTGCGACGCCCAGGGTCACCGCGATCGAATTGCCGTCTGCAGCGTCTATGGCGTGTCCAATATAGTCGGACACTGCTCCTGCACCAATGTCAAGCTGCGGAGCGCTCATTTCAACAATCTGGTCCATCTGGGCGGCGCTGAGCGTCATGGATATTGCATCAGAGTCCGGTGCCGCACTGTCAAAGGCGGCGCCTTCCAGGGATACCGCATTTGCTCCTGCATCGCTGATGCGCAGCATGGTCAGATCCGTATCAGAGATATCTATTGTCTCATCAAATGCAATGGTCATCACGCCCGTATTCTCATTCAAAGATGCATAAACAAATGAGGGCTTTGCAGTGTCTCTCACTTCCACTGTCCGAACAGCAGTATCCAGCACGCCGCAGCCTCGGGATGCCTCGTAGTGTATTCTGTGAGTGCCGCCCAGCGATGTATCAAGATCTGTGGCATTGCCGGCAACGGTTGCACTATCCGGTGTTGAAGCTCCTGCGTCCGCATACTGCGCTCCCTGGGCCAGAATCACAGTGTCATTGCCGTTCAGAGCCAGATAGTTTTGGTTGTACAGTATAACGGCTGTGGCATTGGCGACGTTGGAAAATTGGTTGGGAAGTGGAGGATCGGCCCAGTTATAGAATGAATTCATGCCGCTGCCTTCAGCGGCGGCATTCAGAAAACTGCACCTCACATTTCCCACAGCAAGATGCACAAAGCCGCGCTCTGATTCTGGAATATGCGAATCAAGCGACAGAGTAGTATCGGACGGGACCGATGCGATGGAGTAATCCAAGCTCTGCACGGCATACGTTATGCCGTTCAAGCTAAGCATGTTATTCATAGTAGGCGCATTGTATGCTATGCTGCCGAATTTGCGCATCGTGCCGTTGTCCCAGCCTATTGCAAGGCTGCCGGTATGATATCCTGCAGTTATAGTCGCATTCCAGAGTACGGTATCGGTTCCCATGATGAAAATCAGAATGTGTCCGCCTGGAGCTGCATCTATGGCGTTTCCGAAAAGGTCGCGGACCGCGCCTTGCTCAATGTCAAGCTGCGGGGAGTCCATTACAGTTATCATGTCCAGCTGCGTCTGATTGAGGATCAGGGATATGGTGTACGAGTCAGGCGCTGCACGGTTAAAGCTGGCGCCGTCCAGGACAACATCTTTTGTTTGTCCTGCATCGCTCACGCGCATCTTCGTCAGATCGACGGCAGTGACATTTATTATCGCATCAAATGTGATTGTCATTTCGCTCGTGTCATAATCCAGAGCTGTGAATGCAAGCGAGGGCTTTGTGATATCTCGGATAATCGCAATAGGGCTGTCCGGCGCGGCATCTATGGCATTTCCGAAAAGGTCGCGGACCGCGCCTTGCTCAATGTCAAGCTGCGGGGAGTCCATTGCAGTTATCAAGTTCAGCTGCGTCTGATTGAGCGTCATGGATACGGTATTAGAGTCGGGTGCGGCATTGTCAAAGGCGGCGCCGTCCATGGGTACGGTATTTTCATCCCCCGCATCGCTCACATGCATTCTAGCCAGATTCACATGAGTGATGTCTATTGACTCATCAAACGTGATTGTCAGTACGCCCGCGTTCTCATCCAGAGACGCAGAGTCAAAGGCGGGCTTGATGATATCAGCAGATGCCAGCTTTACTATCTGGAGGCCGTCGTCAATGTCGGCAGACACAACGGCATATGTGTCAGGACCTTGAGTAAAGACTGCAACATCTCGGGCCCCTCCAAGCAGAAGTGCGCCGCCGTCTGCCAGATTTCCGGCATCCAAAGGACTGGCCGGATTGGTGAGATTGACTATTTGGAGGCCGTTGTCAAAATAGGCGGCTATTGCAGCATATGTGAACCCGCCCGCCCTAAAGGCATCCAGCATGTAAGGGCCATAAAGCAGCTTGGAGCCGCCGTCTTCCAGGCTTCCAGCAGATCTTGGGCTGGCAGGATTGGCTACATCTATTATCTGGAGGCCGCTGTCAAAAATAGAGGTAGCTGCCGCGTATGCAGCAGAGCCTATGGTAAATGACGACACGCCAAATGCGCCGTCAAGCAGCAGGGAGTCGCTGTCGCTCAAGCTTCCAGCGGCGTTAGGATTAGCCGGATCAGAGATGTCAATTATCTGGACACTGTCGTTCAAGGTTGAAGTCACCGCGGCGTACGTCTTGGAGCCGATCTTGAATGTATCTACATCAGCGGCGAGTTCAAGCAGAGCGCCGCCCCCGTGTTGCAGGCGTCCGACGGCGGCAGGGCTGGCGGGAGCGGTTATGTCGACTATTTGGAGGCCGCCGTCTCGAGATGCAGCCACTGCGGCGTACGTCTTGGAGCCGATCTTGAATGTATCCACAGCGGTGGCGCCGTCAA
>CAYGAM010000083.1:0-9378 GCA_964347915.1 uncultured Nitrosopumilaceae archaeon
TAAAGCGCGAGCCCGGCTAGCAGTGTCCTAAATTGTACATTTTCATCTACTGGTGCTTGGAACAATGTTGTGAAAGTTCAGTATGCGCATAATTCTTCTGATGTTTGACCGGCTGTACGTGTATTTGGTTTTGTCACATATCCGTTCTGCCAGTTTTTTTGGGTAAAGATTATTTTCACGTCTGAGTTCGCTTATTGCTTTTTTTATGACTTTGTATGAAATGATGGGCGGTCTGCCGCTTTTCTTGCATGTCCGCAGGCCGCGCACTCCTCTTAATTCATATTTTTTTAGCCATCTTTGGATGGTGCGCTGGGCGACCTTTCCATACTTCGCCGCAACTCTTGTTCCATACTCAATCGCTATGAGTACGCCGTATATGCGCTTGAGTACGGTGGCGTCAGTTTCTTTTTTTGCTGCCGTACGGAGCCTCTCAATGTCTTTCATATTATGGACAATAATATCATTAAATTATAAATGTTTCCAATACAGGACAATAATTTTGCTGTTTATTTTATATAGCGTTTTATTTTTTTATTTTCGAGTCTGTCCAAAACCATTTGATATTTTATTCATCAAGCATTAATTCTGATGTCCGCAATAATTTCTGATTTGATACGACATTAGAATTAAGCGCCAGTATAGTCCATTACAAATTTCATCCGAAAGGAGGTGAGAGAGGAAGGATGAGAAGCATAGGAATCGACATAGGCAAAAAGAAGTGCGCGGTATGCATTATGGACAATTCAGGAAAAATACTTGAAGAGACGTCTTATGACAACTGAGACAGGAGGTACGACTAGGACGAGAATGTAAAGCTCGCCATGGAGCCAAGGATCGCACTCAACACCATGCAGAGGTCGGAGGCGGCACGCACCAAGAAGTATGGGAAAAAGGCCGCCGGTATGTTTGAAAGCGGAGACTACGAAACGCGCGCTGATATGAGCATCTTCAATGCAGAGGATATAGAGTCGCATACTGATATGCCAGTTTAGAATGGTATCCGTCCGTATTAGGTTTGACCTGTGCATGGCCATATGATGAAACCTCAAGGAGCAAAATCGGTCTGAGTGCGCCATGAGGCTCGGCCACATGAAAATGTGATTTTTTGAAGCATGCAAACGTTTTTGTAGTATCTCTTTATAAAAATAGTTAATTTGACTGAGTTATTTTGCCGATTTTGTGGCAGCACCAATCTTGAAGATTTAAGAGCAAAATTCAAAACAACTAAAAAGAATCAATTCAAACCCGAGATATCATATGCAAAAATTAAAGCCTCGTTAGGTTCAATTACCAGAACAAAGGAATTTGATTCGTACTATATTACAAAGTTCTGTCTTCTCTGTAGAAATTTAGACGCGACTGATCCAAAAAATCCTACAACTCCTTTGGAGGCAACTCTTTCTGATTCTTCAAAACACGTTATTATTCCGCATGTGCTTGCAACTCATTTGAAAAGTGTTGAATATAGTGAAGAAGACATGATAAAACTAATCAGACGTATAAAAAATTGTCTGGAAAAAATTTACCATGCATGGTCTATCACCGGCCTAAACCCTTGTAAATGTGATCATATGGGCAAAAAAATTACAATTTCATTAAAGCATGGAGTTGGAATTATATGTTGGGTTATTGTGGATCCGATTAAGAATAAAATCTATCTAAGGCTATCATATGGAGGAAATAAAATAAGATGTCCATAAAATTAGACTCCATACAATTCACTAAGCGAAGCCTCCAAAACTTTGAAAAGATGAATGAACTTTTACTTGGCAGCGATCTCGTGCTAATGTTACTTTATGTCTCTCCTATTAAGGGAAAAACAAAGTTGCAAAAACAAGTATTTCTCACATGGAAAACAATTTTCACAAAGGAAACTGCGGATCCAGGATTTTTTCCATATAAATTTGGGGCATACAGTAAAACTATCAAAGATTCTATCTGCATACTTCAAAAGTCTGGATTGATTAAGGTCAAATTAGGACAAGATGAAGGTGTTCAATACGCTATTACTCCAAAGGGAAAACGCTCTATTTCTAAAAAAATTAAAAAAATGAATATTTCTCTTGAAACTTTAAAAAAGAAAAAGTCTGACTGGGATGAATTGACCACCAAAGGAATCATGAAGCTCGTTTATAGAAAATACCCGGAATACACAACTCAATCAGAGGTGCCTTATCTAAAATGGTAATTTCGATAGTCCCGCACTCTAGAGACAATTTTAATGATCTTTCTACTCTAAGTCTTAAACATAATAATGGCATAGTAGAAACACCAAATCGCATAGTCAATAGATATGACCTCAATGCAAAAAATGAGATCGGAACAGACATTCCGCTTACTCGCATCTCAAAATCATTTATGATTCAAGAAAGCATTAATCCTGCCAAACTAAATGATATCTTAACAAAAAACGGCTACTTGGGAGAATTATTGGGCAAATTCAGGCCAATACAAAACAGAATTGATCCTGATTCTTTGGCGTTACTTTATCCCTCACTTACATCTCAAAGTCTGAAAAACCTTGATACGCGAAAGAAAAGGACGGACTACATTAGATTCTTTTGCAATCTGGCAAACCAATTAGGCTTGGAATCCATTGTTCTGCCATCTATAGACAATGTTACTGAGATGAATTCTCAAGTAACACAGCATGGATTACAATTAATTCCAGTAATAGATCTTAAAGAAGTTACCGAGATTTTTGGAAAACAGGTAGATCGCTGCTTAAACATTGGAAATAACGACATACCTCTAATTGCCCTGAAATTTGCACAATATCCAAATGCAAACAAAGCTTATGATCATATTATGGATAACTTTGAAACAATTCATGACAAAAACAAACAGGCAATAATGGTGGTAGATGCTCCGAGAGCGTTATACTCTGAAGAAAACAATAATGTGTCTGCGCCTCATTATGGGGCATTTTTTGCCGCAGATCTAATTGTGGAAGGATATACAGGAGGAGGAGGCGGAAATACAAACAATAGAGTTAGATTGTTTTGCAAAAATGAATTGGTGACTCCTATAGTTGATCCGCCTAACAACAAATTTGATGTACAACAAGAAAAACGGATTTTTTCAAATGATCCAGCACTAGCGGCATTATTTGAAAAAATGAGCAATAATTTACTAAAGAAATCAGACTGGAAAGATAATCGCCCCAAATACCTCTCCAGAGTTCATGAAAACGTTAGAACACGATCAGAATTTCAAAATCTTCATGACAGCATTGATTCTAATTCAGTAAAAGACTATCTTAAAGATAAAGGTGACATGAATGAAGTTGTCAGAAAACATTTGAAGCCAAGACTCCAGAAAAAACTATTCTAAAGCGCATTTCAATTAATGATATACTGCCAATAATCCCGATTGTGATCTGAAAATACAGCAAAATGACACATTTTTGGCGAGGACCCGCTAGAACAGAACCGATCCTGAATGCACTAGTTTTAGTCCAATGCAACGCGACGACCGCATTGCAAAGATATGTCACGCCTTGACTAATGCAGGTTGCAACAGCTTAGTCGGATGTGATGTAAAATGTCGCAGATGTCTCCTTTGCTTGCCAGAGGAGATTATTGTAGCCGCTATTGCCGGCAAAGCCAAACCTGGCAATGTGTGGATCGTCTGAGACATCCTATTCCGTTACCGCATATGTAATCTCAAAACTGCCGTCTTCCTCAAACGTACAGCGGCTCTCCGGCGTACGCAACGGGATATCATACATGTATCTTCCATCGTCATACTTGGTGCTGCACAAGTGTATTTTGGCGTATTTTTCAAAATGCGCGTGATCGCTGAAAATTGGCGTGTATATGCTTGCTAGCTATATGTCAACAGAGTCACGCGCATGATAACTGTACTGCACGCCAAACTCACTGGTGCGATTTCCTAGCTTCGGATCAGCTTTTGCGCCAAGCGTTCCTGCAATCAATATTGTATCTCCAGGATGAAATTCTGATCCATTTACCGCGATATGGGATATTGGCCTTGTGTAAGAATCGTATCCGTTGTAGTCATTGGGAGGAATCAGTTCAAAGTATTGCTGTCCGGAACAAAAGCCATACCTTGGCGGCGAGCAGATATAGTCACCTGGAGAAATTGGCTCAGAGTATTGCTGCATGATATCTCTTCCTTTTTCATGCAGTTCCAATATGTCATCAAGCATGGCTCGCTTCTCATTGAATGCATTTTCATACATTGATGTTAAAATTTCATAGCGGAGTCCGCCCGATGATCTGTTGTGCATGTCCTGCCAATACCCGTTTGTTATTTGTTCCAAAGATTCGCGATATACTATAGTTCCCAGGGAGCTCATGATATCTGTATAGTTCTTGTAGTCATTGCTGGCATGCGCGATTTCGTCCATTATTGATCGTACTGCGTCATCTTCTTTCAAATTTGTGAGCTTTATAGCCGTCTGCGCGCCTGCTGTAAAGGACACATCGAACGGAGCAGTTGTCCATTCCCAGCTGCCGTCTGGCAGCCGCTTGTAGCCGGAATAATTTCCGTTGCTGGCGGGAACAGTGCACCTGTACGTGTCGCACGTTAGATCATATGCTGTGTCATTCAGGTGTATTGTGATTCCTGAAATGCGGTACGATGGGCGCTCTTCAAATTCTATGAAAAAAGGCTGCCGGAGAAATTCATCCGCAGTGGCGATCTTTTTTATGGCAAATGTTCTGTTCATGTAGGTAAACTCGTTGCTACTGTTCGTGTGATATTCTATGGAATCATCTTCAAAAAAGTCACCATTGTCCCATCCTGCATTGCCGTTGCTGCTTGACCATTTGCGAGGATACTCGTCAAAATAGTATTGAACATGCCATGCAAAGGCCACGATGTTGTATACCAAGCTGCCCTCTCTGCTGGCAAATTATTTTAGCCTTGGAATCTGCCTTTTCAATTTTTGCCACAGGCTGTGGGCATTCTTGATTTCTGCTTGTGAAAAGTTGCTCTTTATTGCCTTTATTTTGTCCAAAAGTTCATTTTTTGAAATGCCTGGGTTGCTTTTGCGAACATAGTCTATGGACGCAGCCAGCTCAAGATCTTTCTTGCTCCAGACAGAAAGATGGGCTACCAATCTTTGGGTCTTTTTAGCTTTGGACTCGCTGCACGCGTTGGCTTTAAACTCGCCAAGAAATTCGGAACCCTTCTTGGTGATGCTGAATGTGCATGGCATATCTCCTGCCTGGTCTACAAACCCGCAGTCTCTTGCTGTCTTGACAATGTTTGCCACGCCGAAAGAGAATGGACCGTAATAGTGAAATCGATAGTCATTTACACCCCAGTTGAGATACTGGCAAAAATATACTATTTTTTGCAGTTTGGTACGCCCTACAATCTTGCCGCTTGCGCCACTGCTTACTACAAGGCAGAGCAACCCCATGTCATCAACTACTGCCAATACATTCCTTGCACTCTGCATGCTTATATACTATTCATAAGCACTGCGTCTACTTCTTGTGAGACCTCATCTGGATAGAATATGTAAATCTTCTTTATTCCTGTGTCTTTACTCAATGCGCCTACGACCGTGGAGATCTCTGAGATCTCTTGCAGCTCTCTTCCTTTATCTGTTGAGACCAGAATGTGGCTGATCGCGGCGTGTTTGTCATCTATTTTTTCTGTCGTGTATGGCTCATATGCAGATTTACTTTCGTTGTCCTGAATAAAGTAGTAATCAGCAGGAAGTCGCGCAGAAAACAATTTGGTTATCTTTGATATTTTTTTTGCCCCGATTTCAGCTAGTTTGTTGGGAGTAGTAATGTATGTCTTAAGTAACCTTCTGTGCAACAACCTGTCACAAAGATCTTTCAAAATACGATCGTTGGACTTGGACCACTTGTGGAATAACGAATAACAAACACCGTCCCAATCTTTTTAGCATCAGCTGCGTTAGTCCTTCCGTGCCTGAACGCGGTCTTGTCATAGTGTACACTGGAGGCGGCAAGGGAAAGACTACTGCCGCACTGGGCCTTGCGCTCCGGGCCTGCGGATACGGCAACAAGACATGCATGATCCAGTTCATCAAAGGATCCTGGCATTACGGCGAGATGACATCATCCAAGAAGCTTGAGCCCGACTTTGAGCTGATAGCTGCAGGCAAGGGCTTTGTCGGCATAATCGATGATACAAGCCCAAAGAAAGAGCATGAGCAAGTGGCAAGAGAGGCATTGAAGCTGAGCCGCGACAGGATGCTCTCTGACAAGTATGATACTGTGATACTAGATGAGATAAACTATGCAGTAAGCCTTGGCTTGATACCGGTAAAAGATCTGATATCGCTCATACGCGACAAGCCGCACCGCCTGAATCTGCTTCTTACGGGGAATCATGCGGCGCCGGAGGTGGTAAAACTGGCCGACCTTGTAACCGAGATGAAGGAGATCAAGCACCCGTTTCGATCAGGAATAAAGGCAAGGCGCGGAGTCGACTTTTAGACAACATTCAATTAGCAATGGCGGAAATTTCATCCATGGATGCAGAGCAAAGCCTTCCGGAACCTGGCGAGATCGTTCTGGCTACCGTATCCAGAATAATGGATCACGGGGCATATGTCAGCCTGGACGAGTACGACGGCATTCAGGGATTTCTGCACATATCTGAAATTGCACCGGGCTGGATAAGATCAATCAGCAAGTTTGTAAAAAAGGGCGAAAAAAAAGTACTGCTGGTAAAGCGGGTAAATCCTGAACGCGCCGACATTGATCTCTCCCTAAAGCAGATATCCGCCGACCAGCGAAAGAAAAAACTACTGCAGGTCAAGCGGTTTGAAAAGTCCAGAACGTTTCTCCAGAGCATCAAGGAAAAGGCCGGACTGACCGACAAGGAGCTGGATGAGCTGGAAGATTCCCTGTACACAAGGTACAATTCAGTTTACGACGCATTTATGGACATAGCAAAGAACGGGATTGCGTCAGTAAAGAATCTAAATCTGTCCGGCAGCATCTCCCAGGCGCTGGAATATGTCTGCGGCCGGATAAGAATACCCACTGTAGAAATCAGGGGAACATTGGAGATTACAAGCAGCAAGCCCGACGGCGTTGATGTCATCAAAAAGACATTGACAAAGGTGCGGCAAAGCGCAAACGGCACATCCGTTGAGGTGGCATACCTGGGAGCCCCAAAGTACCGCATATCCGTCACCGCGCACGACTTTAAATCCGCAGAAAAGGCGCTCAAGCCGATTCTGTCCCAGGTGCAGCGCGCCATTGAGACTAAAAAGGGCACATTCAAGTTTGAGCGCGAAGAGTCAAAAAAGACAAGAGAGGACTAGCATGAGGTTTCAGATCAAGCGATGTCCGGAATGCAAAAAATACATGCTGTCCGGTACATGCGCGCCGTGCGGCAAGGCTACCGAGTCGCCTCATCCTGCAAAGTTTTCTCCGGATGACAAGTACATGCGGTACAGGCTAAGGGCAAAATATGCTGATCCGTCATAGAATTTCTGCACATTGCTGAGCGATAATGCAACATCATGATGTGGGCATTAGAACCAGTCCAGGACTACCGTATATGATGCTGGTATCAGTCAGCCCAGAATGACGCGTCATAGCGTGCTAGGCAGAATGATTCGCGACAGGATCTTATTTGAGGTACATGCGCCTGCCGTCGTCCCATACAAACTCTTTGTCGCTGCCTGACAGACGCTCCTTTGACTGTATGACGTTTTTTATCTGAGCGTCGCAGCTGTCAATGGCATGCAGTGCAACGGCTTCCGGAAACATGGGCTCAACTGTTGAACCGTACGCCATGGTGTGATGGCTCAGTATCATGTGCAGTATCTTGATTTTCAGTTCTGGCGGAAAGCCTGGCAATTTGTTTATCGCATATTCGACCATCCTGTAGCCTATTGCGATGTGTCCTATCAGACTTCCTTGAACGCTGTAGTCGATGACGTGAGATATCTTGTATTCTTCAACCTTGCCAATATCATGCAGCATGCATCCTGCTATCAAAAGATCCAAGTTCAAGCCTGGCTTGTACTGTTCTGAGATCACTCTGGCGATGTATACCATGCTCAGAACATGCTCCAACAGTCCGCCAACGTAGCTGTGATGGTGCTTTTTTGCGGCGGTGGCTTTCGAGTATATCTCCATAAAGCTGTCGTCAAATATTTCATGCAAGAGCCGCTTTATGTTGTAATCTGATATGGATTCAATCTCATCCTTGAACTTGGATATCATGCCTGGAATGCTCTTTTCTGTTATGGGAAGAAATCTCTCAGGATCATACTTTGATGACTTTGATATACGCCCCATATCTTTCTCGCTTATGTGAATTTCCAGCTTGTCCTTGTACGTGCTCACCTTGCCGTTCTCAATCCGGACAACATCGCCTTCTTTGAGCAATGCATAAATGTCCAAAATCTTGCTTTCGGCCTCCTTTCCCCAAAATTTTACCAGAATCTCGCCGGTCTTGTCATGCGCCTTTAGGGCAAAAAACATTCCCGATTTGCTGCTGTATCTTCTAGGCTCGTATATTGCGTCTGTCGCAAAATTGGCAGTAACTTTCTGTTCGTTTTGAAGCTCGCTGATGAGCGGTTCTTCCATGTTTGTTTGCCGCCTATGCGGTATTTATCTTGAACGCGCAAGCCTCGCTGTGCTTCCGATTAAAAGTAATGCTACCTCAAAGCGAAAACATGCGCGCAAATCGTTCCTTCTCGGCAACAGCATTGCCCAAAATTTTTCCAGAAATACACTGTAGCAGGCGCGAATTTTGTTGCGAGAGGATTTGGACATGACTAAAAACCGGCGCGACCTGCTGATTACAAGCCGTCACTGCATGCGACAGCAACCATGATAGCCGCGTGGGAGAAGGGAATGCTGAGATTGATACTCTCAAAGTAGGCAAGCACAAAACCCATGAGAATGCTGCTTGGCAATCCTGGCGGATTTTCGTAGGATTTTCCATAATGATGTACTAGACATGGGAGGACGCAAAGAAGAGCACTAATCCATGTAGGAGTTTGCCAAACAGCATGTGCTGGTCTCCTTGCATGGCAAGATTACCGTCTGTAAGGTGATGCCATGCGCGTGTCACGACTCGCCGGTGTTCTGCGACGACCAGCTACCGCAGGTCCCCAACGGCATCGGACGCGTGGTTCTGGATGCAGCATACAATTAGTATGAAAACTGCATGGCCATATCTAACAGCGGCCGAATCCCTGCGATATGTCCACGCAAGGGATGCATGATACGAGGATTCGCCGCCAGAGCCAAAATGCTTCGGTGATACGAAAAAGACCGCAACGGGTTTAAGAAAACACACCACTGGCGTAGCCTAATCGAGTCCGGCTTCTCGTCACTAAAGGCAGGTTTGGTGAGGACCCCATAAAATTCGAACCACCCAAATGCGTAGAATTTGTATATG
>CAYGAM010000084.1:0-9317 GCA_964347915.1 uncultured Nitrosopumilaceae archaeon
ACCTTTTGGTTTTAGGACATGAAATTTATGTAAAGAATTTTTCTGCGTCACTATATACAAAATTTGCTTGTCAGTTCTTGCCGTATGCTGACTTGTGATCGCAGACTCTGATAAACTCTATCGTTTTGCTTGACCAATTAACATTGTAGATTATTCTGTATTTACGGCCTATTTCATACGAGAACACCCTTTTGTCTTGCTTGTATTTTCCAAGCAGTGCTGGATTGTCTGCAGCAAGCAAATCCGATACTGCATCCTCGTCGCGCTTTTTTGTCTTGGAATCCAGTTTGCCAAACTGTCTAGCAAAGACCGGGCGCCTGTCTGGAATCCATGTACTCAAGCATTACGCAACTCATCAAGAAACTTTTGGACCGTTGTTGTCCTTCTGTCATTTGATGCATAAAACTCATCAATGTCTTTTTTCTCCTCGGGACTGAGATCGTCGGTCTGCCTTGTCTTGGGCATGCGCTTAGTACCCACTGCCGCATTAAAAAGGATTTGGAAGTCGGCAGTGGTAAGATCTTGCTCGTCAGGCGGCGCTACCCATCAAGGCGCATTTCATTCTTGTACCAATATTTGACAAGCTTAAAATGATATTCTGCGCGTCTTCTTTCCATGCATATAATGCTCCCGATTGCGCTTGCCTTTCTGCTGGTTGCCGGACTTAATGCCGCATATGCGCACACGACAGTATCCGTCGGTCCGTACGATATTGAGGTAGGATGGGGCACTGAGCCTCCGGTAGTCGGAATAAGAAATACAATCGTATTTGAGGTAAGCGAGCGCGGCGAAGTTGAAGGAATCAAAAGAGGAGTAAACAACGCGTTTGCGGGGCTTTCTGCTGAGATAAGATCCGGAGGAGCAAGCAAATCGCTTGACATAAACGCAGACATCATGGCAGGGCACTACCATTCCCCGATAATCCCGACAAAGACCGGATCGATACTGGTGAATGTAAAGGGAGCAATCAATGAGACTCCGGTAGATGTGGATGTTCCAATCGAAGATGTTGAGACTACGGCAATACTGGACTTTCCGCCTAGGTCGTCTGCCGGCGACGCGGACATTGCCGCGCTAAAGGCGGCCGTATCGTCGCTGCAGAGCGATGCTGCAGGACAGGCGCCGTCCCAGGGCGCAGAGAATATCGGTCCCGCGTACGATTATGCCGTATTTGGAATGTCGCTTGGAGCTGCGGGCGCAATCCTGGCTGTAATTGCCCTAGTTAAAAGAAAATAAAAAATTACCCTGTTAGATCTTTGGCATTATTCGCGATCTTGCAGTAATTGCAATGATGCTGGTTATAGCAACGCCCAGTATGATCATTGCTATAGTGCCAAACTCTGGAACTACCTGCGCAAACGTTACCTCTTGTCCTATGGCGTCTCCGCCCTCATACGGCTGCTCTATTCCATATCCCTGGAATGTGACCGTAATGTCTACAGGATCATCGGATTCCAGCGGTGCTGTCATGTGAGTTCCAGTTCCCTCATGCTCGTGTGCGCCGGTGTCATCCAGTACGGTTTCGCCGCCCTGCGTTACCATGACATCATAGTTTACGTGCTCTTTGTCCACAAACTGTACCGTTACTTCAAGCTGCTCACCTGCTGCCGGAACGCCTGTCTTTACGAGCACTTCTGCATCGCCAACCATTCCAGTGCCGCTTGGCTCTTCAATCATCATTGCCATGCCGTCGCCGTGTTCCATTCCGTCTCCATGATCGTCCATCATTTTGTCTTCATCAGCAGCGGCTGCTACTACGGTTACCGTGCCTTCCATCCATGGGTGCACCAGGCAAAAGTACGGATACGTGCCAGGCTCAAAGTCATCAAACTTGAAGGTGTATTCCTCGCCTGGGGGCATCAGCGTAAAGCCCGTTCCAAACAATCCACTACTTCCTTCGATCGTTGTGCCGCTCTCAATGGTATGTCCTGACGTGTCGCTGTTGGTCCACGTTACTTCGCCGCCTACGTCAATCGATACGTCGGCCGGCACAAAGCACATGTCGTCAACTTCGCAGCCTGGAAGAATGGTTCCTTCTGGCATGTCGACTGTAGCTGTAGCATGATCGGCAAGCGCCGATTGTGCCAAAGCTCCAATTCCTACCGTTAAAAGTACGAATATAGCGCCTAGAGTTAATGTCTTCATTGAGTGCCATGCTTTATAGCCAACATAAAAACCTCTCTTATCTTTCTAAAATATGCCGCTAGAATAAGCCTATTCCGTCATCATGCCCAAGACCATTCATGCTAGAAAATTTGATCTTGAGAACTAAGAAAATTCGAAAATTGCGGCACAAACAGAGAAGCTAGAAAGCCTCTCAGAAACCGGAAAGAAAGCATGCAGTACTGGAATACATTTGGATATGGCAAGAGACTGGAGATATAAACAGCAAGAAGATGGAATTATTCAATGCCGGTACGCTACGCTCGCGGACAAAGGATGTGCGCGGCATCAAGAAGGGCAGTTCTATAGCGCTTTATGCGGCCCATTTTCCTTGTTCGCGTCTTTCCTCTTTTTTCAAGTCCACCAACTCTTTGAGCAGCCTCAATATCTCCATGTTTTGTCGAATGATCTGTTTGGTGTCGAAAAACACTTCCTGGGTATTGGCAAATAGCGTTGTTTTATAATGATGTTCGCTATATACTGAAATCTGGTTTATCATGGCGTTTGTTTTTTTCTCAGACATGTGCTTCTTGTAGGTTTCTTCAAGTTTTTCCTTTGTTACTATGCCACACGACATGCCATTGAGTGCATTTTCCGTCAGGTCTGTGAGGCACCGTATTTTCTCCCTGTCAATTCCATACCTTTCTGACAGCATCTCCTCTTTTTCATCATTGATCAAAACATCCTTTATCACGGCTGCCAATTTTGAGCAAAAATCATCATCTGGAATCTTGTCCAGCTGATTTAGCTGATACTCTTCGGTTGGGGCATGTTTTTTCACATTGGCTACAAACAGTCTTGCATACGTTTCATCCAATCCATACTCCATCAGTTTGGTTCCTATCTTGATTTCATCGTGCTTGGATATGTCTTTTTGGATCTTTGACAAAAGGGGAAACAGCGGCCGATACTGCTGTTTTTGTTGAAATAGAAATGGATTGAGATCGGACACAACCTTTACTTTTTCTTCATCCGGCAGACGGTTGAAAAATCGTATCGATTCTCTTACGTCCTAATTGTCGTCATCAAAAATGCTCATGTTTTTAGCGCCTGCTCTATCCTAAAACTGATGTTGTCCAATCGTTCCATGATTGTGTCCGGTATTTCATATATTGTGTTTTTCCTGACTCTGCTAGTCTGCGACATGGAATATGGAAGGGAACGCCTGTTGTTGCGCATGCTTCTCTCGCCTGTTACGTACTCCAACTATTATATTATCGCAATACTGTAATTTATATATTAAGACTGCGTCCATGCCTGTGATCTTGTCCTGATTTTGGGCGCCGGCATCTTGTCCGCTGAGCCGGCCCTTGCCGCGTTTTGCCTGTAGCCAAAATCCAAGTTCTGCAAGTACGGCGTGTACGGGTCAAGCGTGCGATGTGCTGCCTGATCTGTTTGTTTTCTGCTGTCCGCGTTGCAGCTTGTGCGGCGCACATCATGCGCACATGTTGGAGACTACGGCAGGCATGGGCTCAAATTCAAGATCCGACCATGCCTGTCGTGACAGCGTCAGCTTAGCGCGGAATCTCAAAGCCTTGCCGTTCTAAAATATGCCGCTAGAATGAAACTTTTGCGCAGCAATGAGCGGCGCGCCGCACCATGATCATTTTCCGGTTAGTGCCGAAACTGCCGGCTGTCCGCGTTTTATCCTGCGCATGATTCCCCAAAGAGCCGCTCCTGGAATGCCGGCATAAATTCCAATATTGAGAAGAATGATGACTGCGCCGTACAGCAGAATTTCTGACTCTGAATCTGCCTGAGCATTATCCAGAATTGATATGGATGATATCATTGGAGTTATGGCTGCCCTGACAAGTTCCCTGAATGCCTGGTTTTCTCTCTCAAGGTCGGCTATGGCGGGCGAGAATGAATAGTAGATGCCATTGAAAGCTGCCATAAATCCAGAGCCCGACTCTGTTTTCAGCAGCGTACTGTCGCGAATCTCGCGCAACATCTGCACTTGCTCTGCCATCTCGGTGCCGTATGCCGCAGTTGCAATCAGGCAGCTGCCGCCGTCTGGAACTGCAGGCTGGGCGGCCGCTGAGCCTACCGGAAAGTCAAACGTTGCGGTCTCGCGCGCAATTGGCTGAAACAGTATCCCTTCCATCCCGATCTTTATTTCATGCAGCCCATTCTGCTGAAACTCAATGGGTATGCCTACTATGCCGGTAGACGTATGAATTAATGGAGTCGGACCGAATACGGCATCGCCGTCCCTTGTTATCTCTACGTCATAGTCTATGTGCTCCTGGGTTCTCTCTGTACTGGGATTGATAAAGTCAATGTTCAGCCTGTTCTCTTTTTCCGGCTCCGGCCTTTCATCCATCCAGATGCTGACATCCAGCGTTCCGCCGCTGCTTGGCAGAGTCTGAAGGGTGGACTGCGCATAGGCAGATGAAGCAAAGAGCGGAATTATCGCTAAAAGGAGCAGATATTTCACAAGCTGATTTTGCTTCTGCTACTAATAAATTTGTCAACATTTGTGACCGTGCAGGCAGCCCGGCCTTGCATTTGCCGCTGTTGCGGATGAAGCAGATTTGGAAGCAATGGCAAGCTTAAAATTCCCATTCGTAATGCCTGCAACTATATGGGCAAGAGACCGTTGGTAAGAAGGCGCGGGCGCGGAGGCATGCAGTTTCGCGCAAGGTCCACCGGCAAGGTGGCAAAGGCGCGGTACCCAAAGTTTGCCCTGGGCGAGCAGCGCCGGGGCAGGGTCATAGATATCATTCACGAGCGCGGACGCGACGCGCCGCTGTCCAAGATTCAATTTGAGGACGGCTCCGTATCGTTTGTTCCGGCTGTTCTAGGCACGACTGTAGGATCCGATGCAAACTTTGGATTAAAGTCGGAAATCAAGCAGGGAAACGTGATAAGCGTCCAAAATATCCCGGACGGCACCACAGTATGCAATGTGGAAAGGCACTATCTTGACGGCGGCACTATGATAAAGTCGGCCGGTACGAGCGCCACTGTATTTTCGCACGGCGATGACGGCGTAGTGCTAAAGCTGCCGTCGGGCAGATTTGCCACATTAAACCCAAAGAGCCGAGCCATGATAGGAACTCTTGCAGGCGGCGGAGCCGGAGAGCGCCCGCTGATGAGCGCGGGAGGCAAGTGGCGAAAGTTTAGAGCCAGAGGGCGAAAGTATCCTATAGTCCGAGGCGTAGCCCAGGCAGCTTATGTTCACCCGCACGGAGGGGGAAGGCACCAGCATGTCGGACAAAGTTCAACCGTTGCGCGGGACGCGCCGCCGGGAGCCAAAGTGGGCAGCATTGCAGCCCGCAAGACAGGCCGCGCAAGAATAAAGGACAGACGATAATCGGACGCGTCATTTGTATGGCGCTGTATCATGACTGCATCTGCATTCTCTGTATCTTGGAACAAAAGATAATCGGACGAGCCGCTTGACCGCTCATTTCTGCAATGCGTGTATTGCGCTTCTTGCTGGAACAAAAAAATAATCTGACGCGTCATGTGCCCGGCATCCTGGCGCAGCATGATGCCGCAGTACTGTATGGCGTGATGCCGTGATATCGCCGCGCACCATGACATCATGATATAATGACATCCTGATATCATGCTGTTTTGATATTATATCAGTGCCATGTCATAATACCGTATAGTCGTACCATATCCTGATATCATATAGTAATACCGCATCATAATACCATGCCGTCACGGTATCATAACACAGCTTCGTATTGTACTACAGCAGCTAGCATTCCTTGAACCGCCTGCCTAAAATTGATTAATGGCGCGCTGCAATACAAGTGCATGGTACAGCAGAGGGCGCACCTCTATGTCTCGGGACGAGTCCAGGGAGTCTTTTTCAGGCAGGCATTCAAGGTTGTAGCAAGAAAAAACAATGTATTCGGCTGGGTCAGGAACCTTCAAGACGGCCGCGTAGAGGCGGTCCTGGAAGGAGACGACAACAGCCTAAGCCACGTAATAGAATGGTGCCATGCAGGACCGGCCAACGCCCGAGTCGACGATGTGAGCATCAGGGACGAAGATTATACCGGCGAGTATGCAAAATTCGAAGTGCTCTACTAGAACGCGCGGCTCTTATGATGCGGTCATGCGCGCCCAAACGCATCCAAAATGGCTTCCTTTGCACTATCAATGTCCCGCATATCCTTCAGCCTGACTTCGGCAGGCTGCTCCTTTCTGCCCCGCTGAAGCTTTAGCAGCACGTAGCCTGAGTCGCAGGACATGTCCGCAAACCATCGGAAGGACATGCCGCGGCCGAACACAACGCGGTGCATTCTCACATCCTCCACCGCGCCGTCCATTGAGGCGCAGTATTCCCTGACGGCATCCACTATGCTGCGCAGTTCCTCTGCGGCTTGCGCCCTGAAATCTGCATAGCTGCGGCCTGGAATCATGCGGGATGCGCCGCTCGCGGCATTATTAAAGGTAGTAGATCCGCCGGTTCCGGTCCAAAACCACAGCCCCATTTCAGGGCATGCCAGATCCGCCACGTTGACGGGGAAGCGTGGATGCTCCATCTTAGGACTGCTCCCTCCCGGACCTCGCCCCTTTCGACGGTTCGTGCCTGGAGTTTGTTCCTTCGAACAGCTCCGGCATTGCAACCACCCGCCCCGGCGTGATTTCATATCCGCACACCAAGCGGGAACTGCCGCTCTGGAGATTTACCCGGCAGTTTCTGATCTCTGCATGTAGCCGGTTTCAGAACAGGGCACGGCTGGCGCCCCAATCCTCCCTACTACCATTCTATATTTGGCGGCTGTTGCTATATTTGAATTGTCTTTGACTCTTTAATCTCTCAAGCGTGCTGCATGCAGAGCATGTCTCGCCGGTGCACCTGCAGCCGCAGGCGGCGCACTGGCGGCCCCGCTTTTCGTTCGTTACGGCCTGCGAGACTTTCTGCGCCGACCGGTACAGGCTGTTCTTTGCTCCTGCATGTCGCTCCTCCAGCGAATTGAGAAACTCTCTTACTTCTGTCCTTATGCCTTCCGACATGTGGGGGCACGGCTCGGCTTGAAACGGTATGCCGTTTGCAAACGCAAAGAACACAATCTCGGATTCGTATATCTCGGCAAACGGCTTTATTCTTCCTGCCGACTTGGGGCCGGTCCATCCTATCCTGGCCGTATCTCCGGAGATTAAATTTATCAGAAATGTCTGCAGCATGTCGTCCTGGTTGTGCGCGGTAGCCGTAATGTCTGCGCCAAGGTCTTTTGCCGCGCGGTCCAGCGCGCGCCGTCTTAGCGTGCCGCATATGCTGCACGAGCTGGCCTTTGACGCGCGCAGCGAGAGCGCCTCGTCCAGCGTCATGTCAAACAGGGAATCATACGAGTAGATGCGGTGCGGCACGCCGAGGCATCCGCAGTACTCTTTCGCTATTCTCAGCGCCTCGTCCCGATATCCTGGAATGCCTTCGTCTATGGTAGCCGCCGCTATTCTAAAATTATGCGTCTTGGACATCTGAGACAGGACATGCAGCAGGGCAAGGGAGTCCTTGCCGCCCGATACGCCGACGCATACCAGGCTCCCAGGCTGTATCATATCGTACCTTGATATCGTCTTTGCAGTCTTTCGCAGTATGGATGCGGTAAAGCACTCGGCGCAGAGGCTCTCTCCGGAATACTTTCTGCTGTACGCGGCTCTGCCTCCGCACTTTGCGCACTTCATGGGCGTCCTGCGCCGTGCGGCATCCCGTCCTGCCGTACCGCACGGTGCGGCGCGCTGATTGCAGATGCGGCGCCGTACCTCAAATGGTAAACCAGCCGGACTTGAGATAGGAGAGGCCGATATTGAGCGCAAAGAGGACAAAGGTTGCGGCATAGATTGCACGCATTATTGCATTGACGCTTCTTTCCGATATCTTTTGGTCTATGATGCTGTGGATGAACTTGCCGCCGTCCAGTATTGGCAGGGGCAGCATGTTGATGATTCCGATAAAGAACGAGATCATCCAAAGCCACAGCAGAAAGAGCGAAAACTGCGGATTGTTCCACTCGATAAAGTCATAGATCGGCTTGTATGCAAAAGTATTGTCTCTTGTGATTCCGATGAGCCCGCGCTCGGGATCATCGGGAGCAGGCATAATCTCTACCGGAAATGTCAGCTGTTCCTCGCCGCGCAGCACGCCAACCTCGACTGTCTGCCCAGGCTCCAGCTCCAGCAGCGCAAAGTCAACGGGCGAAGCTATTCTCGCGCCGTCTATTGTAGTTATGATATCATTTGCAAGCATGCCGGACGCTTCTGCGCCCATTCCTTCGATTACCGATATTACCAGCATGCCCTCTGGAATTTCATAAAACGCGCTCTGGATGGGCTCTGGCAGTATGATTGCAAAGAGCGGATTTGTCAAAAGTACGGCTCCCAGCACCATTGCGAATGCCACGTTTGAGGTGGCGCCCGCTCCTATGACTCGCAGCTTTGATATCTTTTTTGACTTTGAAAACTCATCCTCGTCGGGCTCTACAAATCCTGCAAAGAGCGCTATAAAAATAGCAAAGCCTCCGGTCTTTATTCGAATCTTTTCCAGAGTGGCGACTATGCCGTGCGCGCCTTCGTGTATTACAAGCACGATTGGGATGGAAAGAAGAAAGTACAATATTGCGTACGATGATGTCAGCGTTACGCCTGGTATGAGGAGCGTTACTTCTGAAAAGTCGGCGGGCTCAACAAAGTAATTTGATATGTTTGATATGAGAAACCAAAACGCAAAAGCCATCATTGCGAATCCGGCCACCACGCTTAGGTCTGCAAAGAAGCGTATTCCGCGCCGCGTCCTTGCAAGCATCTTTGTAAGCACGCTCTGGACGCTGCCGTTCTTGTATACTAAACTGTACGCCTTTATCTCAAAGCCGTGGTTGTCCAGGCGCAGCCCCTTGGCCGCTGCCACTATTGCGACCCATGCTATGAGCACGTATATTATTGCATTTTCGCTCAAAAATTCCAGTTCTGCCATTTATTATGGTACACTGATACGTCATTTATCGTTTGCGTACAATTTGTCCATGGCAGGGGATGCACTAGCAGCGCAGGCGCCGGCTGCCAATGCATGGCAATGCTCCAGATTGAAAATAATGCTGCATCAAGGGAACGGCATGCCCAGCGGATCGCTCCTTTTTGGCGGCGTCTTTTCGTGCAATGCAATTTCTTTTGCTGATCTGCGAATCTTA
>CAYGAM010000085.1:0-9178 GCA_964347915.1 uncultured Nitrosopumilaceae archaeon
CCCCCCCCCCCCCCCCCCCCCCCCCCCCCCCCCCCCCCCCCGCGCCCGCCCCCCCAGGAAAGGAATGACGCAATTTTAGAATTTTCCTAACTTTCAAGATCAAATTGTCCAGCGTAAACAATTCCATGTACAGCTATGGAACAGACTTTTTCAAAAAAATTATTTTAAATACTTGGCTGTATTACAGTATATTGATGGAGATGTCGGATGTAAAGTTTCCAAGCATGAAATACTTAGACAATATGAGCGCGGCCGACAGGAAAAAATATGCTGGCTACTGGATTGTGGTGCTTGACGACAAGGTCGTACATCATTCTAAAAACATGGATAGCGTTCGCAAAATAGTTGCCATGTACGACAGTCGGGGGGACACGCCGGTGGTACAATACATTTACGAGGGCAATCCGGTGTTTCTGCTGTAACCTAGCATGACCATATTCAAATATTTTCCTAGATCGTTGGGAGACCGGGTGGTTTTTGCGCCCATGCTGAATGTGGTCTTGTATCATAAACAGAAAGCATATGCAAGAGCATATGTCGATTCAGGCTCTACTGCCATATATGTACCAAGATTGATCGCAGACCGTGCCGGATTACTGGATGAGGGTCCCGGCGCAAAGGTCAACGCCATCGGCATATCCGGATCCGCCAAGGCAAGCGAATATACTATAAATTTGATCTCATTAATGTGTGATGGGAAAATTTTTGACACATTCAACAATTCAAGAATAATAGTACCGTCAGAAGATGATGCAGGCCCTGATTTTGTGCTAATGGGCAGGGATCCATTGTTCGCCAAATACGATGTCACCTTTTCGGACAGGAGAAAAGAACTCATACTGGAAAGGTCTTGAGGCTAGTCCGGATCCGCCCAGATGAATCGGACCATCTGATGTTGCGGACTTTGTGGTGTCTTTCATTTGTGTTTGTTTGGTTTTGGTCAATTGAGGCGCGATGATACAAAAAGTTTTTTTTGTTGCTTCTGTCCTAAAAATATGCTTGCCGGCAATTGAGGCTTGAGACATGAACCGCCAAGAATACTTCAGCAAAAATGATGAACAAAGACGGCGATAGGACGATGCGCCTGGGAATGCTTATGCTTCGGCCATGCTGCATGCTGAGACATGACATTAACGCGGCAATAAGAGCATCTGGCTAGAACTTGCCATACTGCATCATAACACAGGAGGAACTCTGCAGGGAGGACGGCATCAGCGCCAGACATCGTCAGCAGTAAAGAAATATGCGGACAAGCGCCAGGTATTCTTTCATCCCATAACATTTCATTCCGGCATGCCTGTGTCGGGGCATTCTTGCAGCATGATCTTGACTAGGACAATTTCGCCGCATTGTGACTGCCTTTATCGTACGCGCAAATCTTTGGCAATATTCGGACCGGCAAAACACGCTTCATCTGCCTCTGCTCTTCGTCTGCATTGCGGGGAGATCTGCGAGGAAAACATTCAAGCTCAAACTATGCCGCTTCCAAAAACTTTTTGACCCGCTTTGATCTATGGGACGATGCTCTGCCTGCTGTTCCTGGGCATGCCCAAGCGCCCTTTGTGCTTTTGGCTGAGCAGCCTGCAAATGCAATTTGTTTCAAAGCCGCGATTAGCAAAGCTACTGCCGGCGCTTGTTCTTTCAGGAAATTCGCGAAGCAGTTTTGCATACTGACGCACTACAGGCAGCGTTCGCTTCTGCCCAGACAAATTATTGAAACAGGCGAGCCTCCGGTTCCTGGATAAGAGTGATATGGATGATCTTTTCTGAACTGCATGCGCGGCATTGGCCACTGCATTATTGGGATGCGCGCAAGATACTGCATCCGCCAGCAGAGAAATCAGGTTGGATACAATGCTTGGATTCTTGGCGGTGCATTTCTGTGCTGGAAGCGCCGCATGCGCGCGATCCTGGCCGCCGTTCCTGCCGTCTGACAGAAAGCTGAATTGCCGCAGCTACGCCGACCAGTCTGCCGCCCATGCTACAGATTAAAATAGCAATCCCGACAAGCGCATTGTACCGTTGAGATATCCGTCGCTAAAGCCTGCCAGAGGACGCAAAGTGCCGGGAAAGCTCATTGTTGTTGAAGGAATAGACGGTTCAGGCAAATCTACGCAGATTCATCTTCTTGAAAAATGGCTGCGGTACAACAATTTTGAGGTGTTTCTGACAGAGTGGAACTCGTCTGAAATGGTAAAGGAGATCACCTCGCGCGGAAAGAAAAAGGCCACGCTGACTCCCACTACGTTCAGCCTGCTGCATGCAACAGACTTTGCAGACAGGTTTGAGCGAAACATCATGCCGCTGCTTCGGGTGGGCTATTTTGTACTGGCGGACAGGTATGCGTATACGGCGTTTGCCAGGGATGCAACCCGGGGATGCAACCCGAGATGGGTGCGAAAGGTGTACAATTTTGCGCTCAAGCCGGACATTGCCTTTTACTTTCGCGTGCCTATTGATGTGGCGCTGGACCGCGTGCTTTCGGGACGCCCGAAGCTGAAATACTACGAGGCGGGAATGGACATGGGACTGAGCAACGATCCGTACGAGAGCTACCGCATATTCCAAAGCAAGATAATCGACGAGTATGAGGGCATGGTAAAGAACGAGGGATTTACAATAATCGACGCCACGCTGGGAATAAAGGAGCAGCAGGATATCATGCGCAAAAAAGTCTTTGAGATTATGGATCCGGGAAGCCGGGGAGCGCTGCAATGAGCAAAATGTCCGAATCGGCAGAGCGTCCGATTTACTGGTACGGAGACTCTGTCAAGGACGGCATTCCGTACCTCAACGATGTCCGGATAAAGGGGCGCCTGATCGTAGTCGAAGGACCCGACGCATCAGGCAGAAGCACGCAGATCCAGCTCATAACCTCCAAGCTTGAGGCCGACGGCTATGCCGTACTGAATACCGGACTTCGGCGATCCGACCTCATAAGCCGCGGAATACTGGAGGCAAAGCGAAACGTTTCGCTGGGAAGGCGCACGCTGGCTCTGTACTATGCGGCGGACTTTGCAGATCAACTGGAGCACAAGATCATTCCTGCCCTGCAGGCGGGCTACATTGTTCTGGCCGACAGATACATCTTTACGCTTATCGCAAGAAATACTGTAAGGGGAATTCCGCGCACCTGGTCGTACGACCTGTGCAGCTTTGCAATAGTACCGGACATGGTCTTTTACATAGATGTGGATCCGTACAAGCTGGTTCACAGGGTCTTCCAAAAGCATCACTCAATGGATTATTACGAGTCAGGCGCAGACATGGCGCTCTCAGACGACATGTTTGAGTCGTTCATAATATACCAAAAGCGGCTTGCAAAAGAGTTTGAGATCATGAAGACAAAGTACGGGCTCATTCACATAGACGGTAGCCAGGACATAGATCTGGTCAATGCCGCTCTGCAGACTAAAATCGACAGGTTTCTAAGCAAATTCGGCTAAATATACTTGCGATGAAGTACAGCATTTCTGCCGGCGCATTTTTGGAAAGGCACGAGCGAAACGTAAAGCGCGCAACGCTCCGGCTAAAGCGCTATCTTGCAGACCCGACTGAGGAAAACATACACGACCTGCGTACTGCGATAAGGCGGCTTGACGCGTCGTATTCCGTACTGCCCAAGGCGCCGCGCTCAGACAAGAAGACAAGATTATTTGTTGCATCGTACAAAAAATTCTTCAAGGCAAGCGGCGCGGTGCGGGACATGGACGTTATGATGCTGCGCCTTGAAAGGCGCAAAAGTCTGCCTGCAATGGGTGGTATCCTGCAGAGCCTTCAGAAGAATCGGGACGCAAACTTGCGCGACGGCGAAATCATTGCGGCATCGCTTGAGCGCATGCGCGAACCCGTGATCAGTCCTAAAAAGGTGCCGGCAGACAAGCTGCAAAAAAGGCTGAACGAGCTGATTCTGCCGCTTTTGGCAGAGATTGAAGATCTATTGCCTGCCGTGATTCAAAGCGGCCGTCTTGCAAAGGAGTTGCACAAGCTCCGAATAAGCTGCAAAAAACTTCGGTATCTTTTGGAAGTCATTGGAGGCAATGCGGGAATGCTGGAATTTCTTGCGCAGGCCCAGGATCATCTTGGAGCCGTCCATGACTGCGATGTCATGATCAGGTTTCTCAAGGAGGCAGACGATGAGTGCGGCCTGGCGGACGCAATAATGTCCGAGACCAGGCGAAGGAGGAGGCTGTACCGCAAGTTTGTCCTGTTTGCGAAAAGCGCCGCATTCGATCCGGGCGTAAAAAAATAAAAGCCGCATTCTTCGCGGCGCTATGAATGCTTTGTCCGCTTTGCGGGAACTTTGGCCTTTCTTGCGGCTCCGCTTTGGGCCTTTGCGGGAGCTTTTTGGGCCTTTTTTGCCGCCTGCGCTTTTTTCGCCTCGCGCTTTGCTTCCTTTTTGGCCTTTGCTATGTTCCTTTTTGCATTTTTTTGCGTCTTTTTGAGATTGCGCGCGGCCTCCTTTAGCTTTGACTTTGCCTCTTTTACGGCGCTTTTGGCTTCCTTGACGGCCGCCTTGGCATCGCTTACGTTCTTTGCTTCTTCGGCGGATACTGATTCAACCGTACTCATACGCTGCTGGCGCAGCGTCTGGTAATTAAACAGTACAGGATCGCGGTGACACGCTGGAACAATGGCATCCTGTCTGCTTGTATGCCTGCAAGGAATCACACATGGGAGCGGATGCACTAGTTCCTTGGGTCTTTGCGTGATCGCGCCGCGCATGCATCTGCAGCACCGTAGCCAAAGAGCAGTCCGTACTGCTTGGCGCGGCATTGTTTTAATTGGGAGCATGAACTTTGCGGGCGCGCATCTTGAGCCGCACTATCGGCGTTCTTCTTCCACTACGCTCCATGAGCCGCTCTTGAATCTTGATGACGCAAGCTCCAAGCGTCCGATAATCTTGTCGCCCCGCCTTACCATGGCATAGTCGGTTTTTTTTGCATGGAATATGGTCTCCTTGGTCTTGTAGGAGCCTTCTATCACCTTTATGCGAAACCGCTTGCTTGCTTTGATTGTCTGCCTTCTTGCAGCCTTTACGTCTCCTATCCATGAGAACATCTCAAAAGAGCCAAAATTTTTGGTTTCTAAAATGTGGCCGTAAAGCCTGGCTTCTAGCTTGACCTTGTCGTGCCTGGCAGACTCGTTTATCCAGTCTACCGCCTCTCTTCCGTGCCCTTTTTCCACGCCAAAAGTTTCAGAATCCATGCCAAGCTCCTGCCTGTTAGACTAAAATAGGATTTTTTTTAAAGTCTTTTGTGCTTACGATAGACTGCCGGGAGATCGAACCCATCAAGCACGAACTTTCTGTGTACGTATCAGATCAGATCGGCGCCATACCTGCAATAAAATCGCACGAATTTGTCCTGTCTCCGATTGACGACGACGATTTGATAGACATATCGGGCGCCGTCTCGTCAATACGGGAGTATCTTGAGTCCATAGGCGAGAACAGAAACTTTGCAGTAATCGTTCAAAAGAACGCGATTGCAGTCAAATCCGTCAGCGGCGAGCCGATGCGGCGCGACTCTGCGGGCGTAGGAGACGAGATGTTCTCCTGTCCGCACTGCGGCTTTGTTACAAGGTACGAGGTTGAGTACAATGTGCACAAAAAAATCCACTATCTGTGATTCGGCCTGGCGCTGAATGCTTCTGCACTCTGCATGAAGTTTGCTGCCTGCATGCGCAGCATCTGCAGCATCTGCCGGGACGCAAAGCCAGACTTTTATAGCAAGACGGACTAGGAAAAGCATGGATGAAAGCAGAAGATTTGCATCCAAAGTTTATTGCGAAGCATGCGACAAGATATTTGATTCAAAGTCCGACTATGATCGGCATCTTTCGTCGCATTCTGGAACATCATGCGAATCGTGCCCGCTTGACTCTTTTGCGTCCCTGATTGGACGCATCTTTAAGAGATCAGGCAACTGAGAGTCCGCCGCGCGGTATTCAGTTCGCACTCTGGCTTGCTGCGATGCCGCAGCAAAAAGTCTTTGCCAGCATGCCTTTGATTATGCTGCAGGCAGCCTGGGAGATGCCTTTGCATTCTTGGATATCGTGCCTTCCATGATACTCATTGCCTCTGCCGCCGGCATGCTGCCTGGTTGGTGCGGCTGCGCATAGCCATTCTCTGGGCGCTTTGACGTTCTGCAATAGCTGAATAGATGCCATTCTTGATGTCAAACTGCGTGCAGCCCTTCCCTAGGCGCTTTGGCATTGGCGGAACTGGATTTTGCCCAGCTGATTTCATACAGTACGATCTCGCACAATAGAGAGCAAAGCCAAAAAAACCTTTTTATGTAAATCTCTATGACACTAGATTCAGATTGAGCAGCAAGAAGAAAGGAGCTCCATTGCCTGCGTCAAGCGCAGGTCTTTTGCGATTCTTTGAGGATGAGACAAAGGGATTCAAGGTTGATCCAAAGATAGTCATTTCGATTCCAATTGGTTTGATCGTTGCATCATGGATGATTGAAATATTTCTGTCTGCATGAGCAAAAAATGTCAAGCACAGACGATGTCTCGCGCATACACAGCAAGTATAGCGTAACACTGCTCACTCCTTCATCCAAGATTCACTCGCTTATTTATTCGCTGATTGCAGGAGCCGCATTTGCGGTCGTTGCATCGTTCAGCTTTGTTCCTGATGCGGATGTTGTCCTGAATGTGGGCGTTATGCTGGCGGTGCTGTCTGTAACGCCGCTTTTGGACTCCAGGCTGTTCAAAAACAAGGAATATTCAAAGGCGCTGCACCTGTCCCTGTACTCTAACATTCTGTGGCTTATCGCGACATTTTCCATACTGGGCTCGTTTGCCGTGCTCTCAAGAGAGGCTTCTGCAGCATACCTTGGAATAGGAATATTCGTAGTTGCAAGCTTCAGGCTGGGACTACTTACTACGGTCCTGGGCTCCAGCGTAAGGCGCGCCTGGGCAATATGCCTTATCCAGCCCATGGCCGTATTTCTGGCGGCAGTTCCGCCTGAGATGTGGGCTCCGATACTCGCAGCGCCTAGCGTGCTCGGCTTTGGAGTGGCATTTCTGGGACTTGCCACTGCGTGGTCAATGCTCACGGACAGGGCGGGACGGCCGAATTTGAAGAGCACGCACGGGCTGGTTCAGGCGTACCTCTCGTCCAAAAAAGACACGGATGCCATGGAATCCATATTCGAAGAGCATTCCGACGTATCAAAGGTATCCACTGCCCAGGTGCGGCTCAAGGCCGGGGGCGGATCGCAGGATGTCCGGCTGGTTGTACCGGAAATTCACCCAGGACCGTTTCACCCGATAGGCGGAAGCAACATTCCGTTTCGGATATACGAAAAGCTGGACTCGTCTGCCATGGTAATGCACGGTATATCGGATCATACTCTCAACCTGCCTTCGGGAAAGGAAGTCGAAAACTATCTCAAGCATGTCTCGGCCATGCCGACAGCGGAAGAGGGAGCATCCTGCACCGAGCCTGTAACGGTGCAGATAAACCGCGGCAGAGTCATGGGAATCCGGTTCGGCAAAAACGCAATGCTCTTTTTGTCTCTTTCGCCGTACGGCATGGAAGATCTTCCAAGCAGCATCAAGACCGAGATTGAATCCTACTCTAGGAACAGAAATTTTGAACGCGTTATGATTGTGGACTGCCACAATGCAATGGGGCGGGAGATATCCGCAGGCGACATGTCCGACATGCTCAAGGCTGCGCGCTCCTGCCTTGACGAGCTTGTAACAAAAACGGATCGCCAGTTTGAGTTTGGATACGCAAACTCGTCCGGCATGAGCATCAGCGCAGCGGATCTTGCGCTGGGCGGCCTGGGAGTGCTCTGCCTTGTCATAGGCGGGACCAGGTACTTTATCGGCTGGGCAGATTCCAACAACATGGAAAACGGCGTGCGGGAGTTTGCCGTGGAACGGCTGGCCCAGGCCGGGTACAACCTGCTGGAAATATCCACTTCTGATACGCACTTTTCGCACGGTCCCGTCAGGACAAAGCAGGGATACTATCAGTTTGGCGCGGTTACGCCAAAGGAAGAGATCGCCGGCTGGTATCTTGATCTTGCGCGGCGCGCGTCCTCAAATGTTGAGGCCGGCTCGTTTGAGATACTGGAAAACCGGACGAATCTCAAGGTCATGGGCCCGAAAGTTTTTGAGCATTTTTCCGATGCAATGGACAATTCCCTCCGCCTGTCAAAAATGTTCATGATAGCCGGAGTCTCGCTGTTTATAGCCAGCCTGCTGCTGTAGCTGTCAGCCTGCCGATGCCGTGCGTAGAATGTCCATGTAACCGTGAATTTCGTCCACAAAAGAGGCAAACTGCCATATCGGAATCACCGGCACGCCGTCCAAAAATATGGCTGACTGCTCGCGCAGCGACACTATTATCGGCACGGCGCGGTACTGCGGATTGGCTTTCGCGTACCTCTCGGCTCTTACTGCCTGCCTTTCGGCCTGGGCGCGCGGCACGCTCTTCTTCCAGTGCTTGCAGTCCACTATCATGGCGGTATCTCCACTGATTCCCACCACGTCAATTTCCGCCCTGGGCGACTTTAGCATCACGTTTCGCGCAGTTTCATAGCCTGCCTCGCTTAGCACTCTGGCAGCCAGCCCCTCAAAGTCTCTCCATGTCAGAATCTCTGATACCTGGTCCATGGGCGCCCCTTCCTTTAATGCCGCCACGGCGCATCTCAGCCGGTCCCCTTCGCTGAATGAGATGATGCCGCGCCTGCATGCAATTTCCATTCCGGCCAGAATTCTGCCTACCGTAACGGCATTCCCCTGCACTGTTCTGGCAAAGTCTTTCAGGGATGCCTCGCCGCTGCCTGCATTCTGTATGATTCTCAGAATAATGTCCTGGGTCATGAAATTTTTGCAGGAGCGCGCTGTTTTTTGTGTATCGAATGCCCCGCCGCAGTTCCTTTTGCTTTTGCCGCCCGCCTGGTGCCGCCCGCATGGATTCCATTCTTGCCATGATCTGATTTGTACAAGTCCGGCAGGCTCCAGCCGTCCTCATTATGGTTTAATTTTAATACATGGATTGCATTACGTTGGCATGATGAGAGCTGCATATGGCGCCGCGCCTGTACCTGCACTGCAGCCGTCCCCGCTGAGTCCCAACGGGGGGGGGGGGGGGGGGGCGGTGAGGGGAAAACCCGCCAGAAAACAACAAAATTGGAAAAAAAATTTAAAA
>CAYGAM010000086.1:0-9040 GCA_964347915.1 uncultured Nitrosopumilaceae archaeon
TGCTCGCAGGTGTAAATACTACAAATTCGGTTGTCTGACGGTCAGACTGCGCCCGCGCCACCGTGGCGTTTGTAGGCGACTTTACTGTAAAATCAAGATTGGCAATAGGCACAGACTGCGTCGTCCTGTTTATCTGCTCTGCGATGCCTCCGTGAGGCTGCACCGGCCATGTTAGTATGGCCTTTACCGGATCAGATGTGCTGGACACCTGAAAGGTGTACTGTCTTGACGTATTGTCGCTGTCAAGATAGTTTGATGATACATAAGCTGAGCCGCTGTTCATATATTCCAAAGACTTTGATACGTCAAGTATGCCAAATCC
Source organism: uncultured Nitrosopumilaceae archaeon (assembly GCA_964347915.1). Classification (GTDB taxonomy): domain Archaea; phylum Thermoproteota; class Nitrososphaeria; order Nitrososphaerales; family Nitrosopumilaceae; genus CAYGAM01. Next base: position 323 of record CAYGAM010000086.1, read on the forward strand.
CACATTGTTTAGAATTCCGAGCGACGCTGCATTGTTTGCAGCGATGCTGGAATTTTCTATCTTCTTGCTGTAAGAGCAGTTGCTGCTTGAAGACACTTCATACATGCTTGATGTGCACGGTACGGGCCCCTTCCAGTCTGCTCCAAGCAAAAGCGCCGCCTTGATTTCGGACGGGCTAAGTTCCGGTGATGACTGCAAAAGCATTGCCGAAGCTGCGCTAACCTGCGGTGCAGCCAAGCTCGTACCGTTCTCAATGGCTATTCTGTTGCCAGTGTGGTGATCGCCTATCAGTCTCAAATCAGTTGCCGGAGCTGCAATGTCGGGCTTTAATCTGCCGTCTGGCGTAGGTCCTCTGCTTGCATTAACGTACATTGTCATTGTATTGGGAGTGCGATCATCTATTCCGCCCACCGTTATTACGTTGTGTGCGCAACCAAGATTTAATATTGACTCGTATGTTGGAATCCCGCTTGGAGAGCCATTGTTTCCAGCAACAGCTACTACAACCATTCCTTTGTCAACAACCTCATTTAAAATCAGGTTGGATGCCGCTCCGGAACATTGACCAAACACTATGCTGAGATTGACTACATCTGCGCCGCGAGTATGCGCCCAATCAATAACGTGAAGCGCACTCGATTTTCCCGAAGCGCTTAGATTTTGTTCTTGTGCGAGTTGCGCATCAAGCAAACTAACACCCGGCGCGATGCCGTTATTAGACGAAAGTCCGGATGCGGCAATTACTCCTGCTACTATGGTGCCATGCGTAGCGCCTCCTCTACTGCTAGCAATGTCTGTCGGTACCTGTGCGCGACAACCCTCCAAGTCGCAAAATAGACGATCAATTACCTTGTCGTTTAACGAAGTATGGTTTATGCCGGTATCTGCTACTGCTACAATCACGCCCGTCCCGTTATAAACTTGGTTTACTGCGGACATCATATCGCTCTCAGTTGCTCTTATTGTCCGCCTTGCAGTATCAAGTTCGGCCACTGCATTTTGCTCTCCGTCGCCAAGCTTGTACACGGAATCATCCAATGCAAATCCAGGAATGTCTGCCACTGGAATGGATGCGGTAACAAACGACAGCGACTCTGCGGCAAAGACATCGCGGGCTCCCAGCATTTCAAGCCTTTTGACCACCGCATCCTTGTTCTCTTCTGCAACCTCATCTCCGGTCCTGTCGTCGCCGTCATTCCTGCTTACTACTATTATGATGTTATAGTACCGCTCTCCGTCATAGACTCCAAAGTCTCCGTCCTGCGGCTCTTCCAGTATGAGATCTTGAATCTTTGAATACAGTCCGTCGTCAAACTTGTAAAAAGCTGCATCAACAGCTGCGACGGGGCCAGGCGCAGCATCGTTTTCTGGAACTAAGTTTCCAGGCACGGTTGACTGTCCTGTGCCGCCTGTTATCTGTGAAAAGGCGAGTATTGGGACTAGCAAAAGAACAAGCGATGCGGCGCAAATGATCGCCAATGCATCAAGATGCATTATCGTAATATCTTTTGCGAGCTATTTAAGCCTGTTTTCTCTGCCAGTAGTTCAGCTTTCGTTCAGCGACAATGGGTCGACTTTCCAGCAGATATTGGGATCAGCCGCCGCCAGGGTCGTAAGCACACGGCATTCCTTCCAGAGCACAGACTAGCGTCATCAGGGATGAAAGCAGCATGTCCAATGTGAGTTCTCTGTCTTGCGCTGCCCATTCTTCACGCTTCCACAGATTGAACATGATCATTACCATGTAGAACAGCATTATTCTGACTGATGCATTCTTGCTGGTGGTGTGCGGGCGCATCTGCTCTAGGCACATGTATCCGGTTTCAATTCCCCATCTTTTCTTGTATTCTTCCGTAATGCGCTCCAGCATGCTGGCCGGATCACTCCACATGATGTTTGTTGCAAAAGCGAAATGCTCCTTTTCCTTTTCGTTGTATACCAGGACAAGATTGAATGTAAATTTGCGGCCGTCCTGCGATTTCATAGTATACTCGGATACGGAGCCTCTTTTTCCTTTCTAATGCTCCTTGATTGCTTTTTTATGCCTTTGTTTTTAATTGCGGGCATTATGAAATTTTGGACAAGCTCTCGCATTGTTCTCATAACAGCTACCGAATAAAATTCCCTGTCCATCAGAAACATGCGTACTGATATGCCGATCTTTAGGCATTTCTGGACGATTTTACGCACAAATTCGTCATCAAAATGCTCCCGGTCAACCGGATTGCATGCAAGATTAAGCCTAAGGAATCCCTCAACGATCATGGCAGTAATGCCTGTTTCAAAGGTGCTGGTTCCGCTTTTTGCCTTGCCTTTTGTCATGTTGAATCTCATATCTGCAGGCTTGTCGCACCGCGGAATCAAACGCTTCTCTGCTGCAATGGAACGCATGCCTGCTGTCCTCATTGCCGGCTTTGGGGCGCTGCCAGGCATTCTGTCCTCATTGGGGACTTTGGAGACTGTAAAGCATTCCGTCTCATTGAGCGGACATGCTACATGGATTGATTGCTTTGATCATCCTTTGCCGCAGGTCTGTTTTGGAACGCTTCCTTTTGTCCTAAAGGCGCGCAAATGCATTCTTGAAATGCCAATTTTTTCGCACATTGCAGAAATCATGACAGCCGCCTCTCTGGGTCAGTGCTGCGCATTGCTACTGCTAGAAAAACCAATGACGGACAGCGCAATTTGGAACGGCATAGGCGCTTGAGCCAACATCAAGTTTGCATGCCTGCCCTTCTTTTTAGATCAGCGAGAGCAGGCATGCCTTGTCAGTAAATATCAGCTGAAAAAAACTTGGCTGGCGGCGTAGAATGCTGGCAAGACTTGGCAGTAATTGAGCAAGATTTGACAAAGACTGAACTGCTGCGCCTGTCCTTAAGTTATTATACTGTATTTGGAGGCATCATGCTATGCGAATAGAGTACGAAGAGTTTGACACGATTGAGGACATCTTCATGTACATGTCCTCTGCCGCGCCGCCGATGAAGAATACAATGCCTGTCAATTCGTATCGCGGATACGTAGTATCGCTTATTCCGCTCAGTCCTTCTACTGGAGATTCGTATCTTATGATATATGCAAAGGGCGAACTTGAGCCAGGCATATACGAGTTTGACTTTGCCACAAGATCGTACAAGCGCGTAAATACCGTAGAGCGCGCCGACAAGGTGTACTTTGTCTCGCTGACGCCCAAGCGAAACACAATTGCAGACGCGGCAATAGACAATATGTAATGCCGCAGCGCGCCCAGGGCCGCGCCGCCTCCGGAAATATCTTTTGAACTGCAACTGTCCGTGACTAGCTTTGCATCTTTGCGAAATGCGCGCAGCTGCTAAAAGCGGCGTACTGAAATCCGCGTTCAGGCGCCATTTTGGATACAATGTCCCAATATTGTAATGCACATCTCATCCTGACGCTGCACGGACGCCGTTCGCAGCGCAGGGCAGAAACTTTAAAGCTTTTTGGTTTCGATTTTGGGAGCTGTTGCGGATCGGCTGCGGTCGTACTTTTCAATTATTTCGTCCGGCATTCTTCCGTTGAAGAGATCCTTGCACAGTCCGCGCAGGTATCTCATAATGGCCCATGTTCCAGCCTTTATGATCCCGTACATGAATACCTTCATGACTGGACCATAAGTCTTGTTGCGGAGTATGATTGGAATTATGTCGTTGATTACCCGCAGGTTGTTCTCCCAGCATCTCCAAAACAGCGTAAACTGCGCCTCGTTCAAATTTCCAAAGTGCATTGAGTTTCTCTCGCCAAAGTCCTGGTAAAGCAGCGGCGCCACCAGTCCCCTAAAGTTCATTGTCCTAAAGTCCCTTATCATGTCTATCGTACTCTGCACATCCTCGGGCGTCTCGTCCGGCCACCCGATTATGATCGTAGCTGCAGGGAACCAGTGATTCTTGTTTAGAATCTCGGCGCCTGTCCTGACTACGCTTCCCCACTCTTCAGGAGCAAACGGCCTCGTCTTGACGCCCAGGTGCTTTTTTACCATTGCGGGAGCAACCGTCTCTATGCCTAGGTTGGTTGCAAGCCATCGTCCTGATTCGTGCTGGTTGTTGATGGTGGAAATTTCATGCATAAGGTCAGGGTCGGCTGCTACTGCTGAAAATGTCATGTGGGTGGTGCCTACAAAATTGGCGCCAAGCCCCTTTAGCCCGCGCCAGAGCTCCGTTATTGCATCGCGGTTCGGCCTAAACTCTCTATTGTCGCATCCGTACAGGAGCATCTCGTCCGAGTGTAGCCATATCGAGTCAAAGCCATAGTCCAGATTTATTTTGGCTTCCTTTTGCAGGCGCTCCAAAGGCAGATCCTTTTTTGAGCGCTTGTTTACGTCGCAAAAGTCGCAGCCCCTGCCGCATCCGCGCATCGCCTCAATCAGCGAGTTTACTGTAGGTCCTTCTATTACCGGAATATTCTGAATGTTCTTGACAAAGCAGTGCATAAGCTCTGGCGCGTCGCCGCGCTCCAGGTCGTTGAAGAGATCCAGTGCAAGCTCGTCCGCTTCGCCTACTACTACTGTGTCTATTCCATGAACCCGCATTCTGTCCGTTTTTGCAAGCTCCCATGCGCCGTTTCCGCCTACTACGACATGAAAGTCGTACTTTTTCTTGAGTTGTATTATGTCGGCGCACATTCTCTTAAACTTCATTGCAACGTACGAGAGCTTTTCCGGAGACATTGTCGTAGTGACGGGCGCCATGCCGAGCGGATCCATTACATTGATTCCGACAACCTTTGTGTCCTCGCCTATTGACTTTGCTATGTGATCCGGATTTGCAACAAAGACCTCGTCCCTCTCGTACCCTTGGAGCAGGGCGCTCTCTACCCTGCGAAGGCCGACCTGGGCTACCTTTGCTTCGCCGGTGGCAGGATCAGTCTCTACTGGAGGACAGAATACCTTGTCAAAGACCCACTCCGGCAGGACCTCGTACGGCCCGCATGCAATAAAGCCGTAAAGAAAGTTTCCGCGATAATTCGTCATAAGACTGCGATCAGCCGTTAGCACAATTCTCTTGCCCGACAATGTTCATATTTTGGAATTTGACATTCTATATATCGTTTGCTTAGGAAGCTAAGCGAAATGTGCACTTGATTGAAAGTCCAGGCGGCGGTTTGGACTCGGGGCAGAGGAAGTTCCATCTGCTTGAATGTCAGCATTGTCGCCATGACATCTGAACCAGAGTACATTTCGCCTGGATGCTGGGAGAGAAGCTGCCAAGTTTGCGGGAGACCGCCAGATCTGCTAAGCGTCGGGAGATGACGCATTCCGCATTATGATATCTTACTTCTTGCCCAATGCCCGTCTTCCTGCCGTCATATTGACCGGTTTAATCACCATACCAATGCTCCAGATTAAAAACAATATGCGTCAAAGCAGAATTTGTGAACTACGGAAAGCAGTTCACAGCAGCCGCAAATCGCACAAACCCATATATGCAATGTCTTGCCTGTTGAATGCATGTCATCTCATCCAGTCCAACAGCTGCATATCAAAATGCAGTCATTTGACGGCTATTGCGTGGGTACCGGAATCGAATATCCAGGAATCATAATATCGGCAGCAACAAAAGCCGAACTGGCCAAAAAATTCAAGAATGCTCTTCCGGGACATATCAAGGCGCTGAAAAAATACGGGCAGGCAGATGTCGCCAAAAACACAAAAGTGATCGCGGCTGGCCAATAGGCTCTGCGCATAATCCACCTGCCCCGCCAGGTTCAATTTTTCTAGGACAATTTAATAAAGCGGGATAAAACTTGCAAATTCTTAGACGAATTTATCAAACCGCTTTGGCAGTAAAATGATCAAAGCAGTGCGCTTGCTGTGCGCAAAACATCAGCAATAAGGGCTTTTGCGTTCCTGCAACGGCCTGGTTCAGCAGCTTATTGACATATTCGGACTGGATAGTCAATACCGCTTGCGAGACAAGAATTTTTATTATTGGGACAATTAGATCACGCACGAGCCCTTGTGAGCATGCTGCCACCGTTGCATCTCTGCAAAACTGCAACCGCGCCAAACAGTACACAATGCCACCTGCCAAAAATATTGCCGCCGTTATTGCGGCATTTGCGAGCATGACATATCCGCGCAGTTTCTGGCCTGCCTGAATAACCGGCCGCTCTTTTGGAAGTTTCGCGCACAGCAATCCGCCGCCATCCTGCGTCCTATCAGAGGACAGACTAATTCGCAGCTCCGCAGCTGCAAAAGAGCATTGTATCTCAATCGCAGTTTTGCACAGCGTGACAGCCAAAACCCGGTCGTAGCCTTGAACAGCAGGGGCGTGCTTTTGTCCGATTTTTGCGCGAGCCGACTCATTTCGAGTACAAAGCCGCGGACCTAGGCTCCTGCGCGGCGCCTGCGCGCCCGTCTTGCTATGCTGGCAGCAGCTGCGCCGGCCCCTATGCCATTGTCAATGTTTACAACCGTAACTCCGAGGGCGCAGCTCTGAAGCATTGACGCAAGGGCGGCTATGCCGCCGCCGCCGTATCCGTATCCCACGGATGTTGGGACTCCGATTACGGGGATGCTTGTCAGGGACGAGACTACTGTTGCAAGCGCGCCTTCCATTCCAGCTACTACTATTATTGCGTCCGCGTCCGCATTCGTTATATCGCGCATGCTCTCAAAGACACGCTGCATTCCTGCCACGCCTACATCATACCTTGCATGGCACTCTACTCCCATCGCCTCGCACATCAGCCTGGCCTCTTCTGCAACCCCGATGTCTGATGTGCCTGCGGCCACTATTCCGACAGAACCGCAACCGGTCCTCTTTTCGCCTTTTCGGATTAGGACTGATGTGGAATTCTGCCCGCATGCCGCCGCCCATCCGGATTTTCTGGCAAAGGATACCATGCTGGAATGATCGTCTTCGCTGATGCGGGACACCAATACGGCATCATTCTTTGACATTATTGTTCTGACTATGTCCTTGGTATCCTGCAGCCTCTTGCCCTGGGCGAATACCACTTCTGGAATGCCGCGCCGCTTCTGCCTGTCGATGTCTATCTTTGCAAATTCGCCCACCTTTTCAATGGAGTAGAGGGACAGCAGTTTTTCCGCTTCGGGCAGTGCAATATCGCCTGACTTGAGCGACTTTAGAATATCATTCAGTTCCATAAGAATGCCGTTCTGTTCTAAGGATAAATATCTAATTTATTGCGGCGATGCCTTCGCTTACGCTCTTGGCAGCTGCATTCATTACTGCCCTCTCATCATCGTTCAGCTGCACCTCTACTATTTTCTTAATGCCGTCCTTGCCTATTACTGCCGGAACGCCGAGAGGCAGCCCGCCGTACCCGTATTCGCCGTCCAGCATTGTAGATACCGGTATGAGCTGCCGCTTGTCCCTTGCTATGGACTCGACCATTGCAGATATGGCATTGCCTGGCGCGTGAACCGTCGCGCCCTTGAGCTTGATGACCTTTGCTGCTACCTGCCTCGTGTCCGACGCCATGCCGTCAAGCTCTTCTTTTGAGAGAATGGATGAGAGCGGCACGCCCGATACTGAAGAGTATCTTGGAAGCGGAAGCATATTCTCGCCATGCTCTCCGATTACAAGGGCTCGTATCGAATCGCGAGAGCAGCCTGTGGCTTTGTGAATAAAATGCCTGAATCTTGAGAGATCCAGCATTCCGCCCATCCCAAATACCCTGCTTCGCTCAAAATTGGTAGCCTTTTGCACCACGTATACCATTGGGTCAAGCGGATTTGTTACTGGGATTATTATTGAGTTGGGAGCGTGCTCTGCGATCTTCTCTGATACGCTCTTTACAATTCCTGCGTTTATCTTCAAAAGATCCATCCTTGTCATGCCTGGCTTTCTGCCAGAGCCTGCAACGAGCACTACAATGTCAGAGCCTTCCATGTCGGAATAGTCGTTGGAGCCTGACACGGAAACGTCTATCCCCTGCTCTGAAAGCATGTGGCTTATGTCCATGGCCTCGCCCTGGGGAAGGCCCTCGACTATGTCCAGCAGCAGAATTTCCTTGTCAACCTGCTTTAATGCTGTGAACATTGCGGCGTCTCCGCCGACCTTGCCCGAGCCTATTATGGTAATCATGCTTCGCATCCTATGATGTCATTAATTAAATCTAGTGCGGTGTGTTTGCCTAAGTGAAATGCACCTTGGTAGCCTGGGCGGCGGTTTGGGCTCAGGCAGAGGCAGTTCCGTCTGCTACTTGAATGCCGGCATTGCTGCCATGACATCTGAACCGGAATGCATTTCACTTATAGCGGCGATGGAAAGTTTTTGATCATCAAAAAACATCTTTCTGTGTAGATCATGCCCCTGTGTGCAAGAACTTTTCTGCGTCGATATATCTGTCATATTATATGCGTGCACCAAATACAAATGTCAAGATGCAAACTGGAGGAGCTGCAATAAGTGGATAACAGAACAGAATACCCGTCTATTCAAATGGCAGATTTGCTTGGACACCAACTGAACGACGTAGAGTCAAAGTTTTCTCCAAAGAACGGGATTTTCTACAATGGAATTGAGGAGATGATTCCCCTGCCATGCCCAAGAGTCTCAATAATCGGCTCCAGAAGCGCATCGGCGCATGGACTCTCAGAGGCTCAGGAAATCACAAGACTCTTGGTTGAAAACAATGTGGCAATAATAAGCGGACTTGCTAGGGGAATTGACACCGCCGGGCACAAAACTGCCATTGAGTGCGGGGGGAAAACCATCGCAGTGCTTGGAACTC
>CAYGAM010000087.1:0-8810 GCA_964347915.1 uncultured Nitrosopumilaceae archaeon
GTCCGCATTGCACTACGGGTGCAGTGAGCATTGCACAACCGCGCGCGGCGGAGCGGGCGCGGATTAATTCCCCCCCCCCCCCCCCTGCCAGCCGGCTGGCCAGAGTAATGGAAACGTCTAGAAGCAGAGCTTGCTTTGCCCATGTTGAACATTGCACATAGCAGCATGGGCATATTTAAGTAATATTTGGGCGGGTTTTGCTGGACATCATGCGAATTTTGCTCCTGGCAGTCCGAAAAGCGGCCGGCATTGCCTCCAGCCATCTGAAAAAACCGGCCGCAGCCGCGCAGCAAAAGGCAGACTGCAGATCAAGGCATCAGGCAAGGATAATGCCGGATGCGCAGGCCGGAAAGAGCGCAAGATTCGCTGCCGCAGTCAAGGCAGGCGCATTCCAGACCGGACGCCAAAGTAAATTTGGACCGGGGCCAAAGCAGCCCCTTGTGCAGTTCCGCCCAGTCAGGGCGCGTCTCGCCAAAGCCTACTTGCTTACCCGGCTGTAGTAGTGCGGCTTTGGCTCGTAAATTGAGGCGGCCGTCAGCATCTTTCGAATGTACGCATAGACCGCCTCTTCTTCAAACTTGCCGGAACTTACAAGCTCCTGCACCAGCTTCTTTTCCTCCACCGGCTCGTTGTTTTCCTCTTCCAGCGTCCTTAGGATGTCCATAAAATACTGCATCTTGGATATTTCGCCCTTTGACTTGCCGTGGAATACGCCCATGTCGACTTCGGACGTGTCCGGATCGACGCCGGCATCGTCCAGCATTCTCTTGAGCAGCGATATGGCGCGCTCCGCATCGTCAACGGTGGCCTGCGAGCTCATTCGAAGCCTGGCTCTTGCCATTGTGAGCCTGATCAGCCCCTCAAGCTGCCTGGGCGTGGCGGTTATCATGACGCCGGAGTCTATGTTTCTCAGCTTTAGATAGTACTCTAAAATCTTATCTTCCGCCTCTGTCGTAAGCGACGGATCAAACCGCTTGGCGTATCCAAGGTACTTTGTCAGCATGTCAGCATCAAGCAGCGTCCGCTTTTCTATTCCGCGCGGCGTATGAAGCTTGATTATATGCTTGGCAATTCCCGTATCCCGCTCCCTGGACGGTGTGTCCCGAATTACAAATATGAGATCAAACCTGGTAAGCAGGGGGATCGGCAGGTTTGCATTCTCGGTAATGTTCTTGTACACATCGTACTTGCCGTACATTGGGTTTGCGGCAGCCAAAATGGATGTTCTAGCGTTCAGCGTGGCTACTATGCCTCCCTTGGCAATTGAGACGCTGTTGCCGCACCACACGGGCGTTCCGTTTCTTGATACGTAGATTACATGGCTTGGCACCTCAACGCAGTATACCATCCCGTCATACTCTTCATGAGTTATGTGAGTATACTTGTGGGAATGATTAATTTCCGGAGTGCAGTTTTGCACAACGCTCAAGTCGTGCACATCAGCAGGCGCGGCTGCAATGCGTCCGTCTGGAATCTTTGATGCATCTCCTTTTCTGACCGCCAGCCTGGCGTTAGCCGCCATGCCAAGCTTGAGGCATATCTCCTGAAAGTCGTCGCGCAGCTGAACTGACGATGTGACGTATCCGCAAGCCTCCCCTGATCTGTATCCATCGCAGTCCATCATTGCCTCGTACAGTATGCGAAGATGTTTTGGCGGCAGCTGCTTGATGTATGCAGGCAGGCGCCTTGCAGACTCTTCGCCGAAGAGGGCGGCTTCCGCCGCCAGCTGCGCTGAGCGTACGGCGACGCTGTAGCCGCTTGTCTTTGGCTCAAATCCCATTCTTGACATGCATGCGGCCATTTTCTCAATAGTGTCAGAATGCTTGTTGGACGGAGACAGCCGCACCCCGCAGGGTGTATCGTTCCAGATCATGTATGAGCCGCTGGTAGCATAATATCCGGCAAACTCGGCCCAGTCTTCCATTTTGACGGTTCTTGGCTTGTCTTTTGCGGATTTCTGCTGCGCGGGCGAAATTGAATATGAATCCCGCCTGACGCCGTCCCATTTTGCGGTTTTGCTGAATGTCGTTCTTTTGGCAGACAGCTTGTCCGCCCCTACCAGAACAAATCGGCCATCCTCGCCTGCCTTGCTGACGCTTACATACATTTTGTGGTTTGGCGTTACCAGCAGATCTACCTGTTCTGACCTGACTCGGACCATCGTACCCTTGTAGTGATTGTGAAAATACGCAGCAGGCCTGCGGTATTTCAGCCTGCCGTCCTCTTTTGTTGCCACTTTGTCTGTCGGAAGCAAGTCACGAAACAGCTTCCATCCTGACTCTGTCAGTATGCTCGTCTTGTCGTCATAGCACTGCTGCTCCATTACCTCGTGCAGGGCGCTGCGGTCCTCAGGCTTCATCTTGTCAAACTCGTCTATGCATACAAGCCCCTGGTCTCCCAGGACGGTGGCGCCGGCTTCCAGCATCATGATCCCGCTCTTGTCCCGCACGACAGCTGCTGTAAGGCCGGCTCCTGTAGAGCCTCGTCCCGATGTGTAAAGCCCCCTAGGCGCTATTCTTGCGCAAAACTTTAGCATCTCGCTCTTTGCAGTGCCCGGATCGCCTACCAGAAATATGTTGATATCGCCGCGAATCTTGCTTCCGTCGCCCAGCATCCTCTGCGTAGCTCCGGTTATGAGCAGCAGGATGGCCTCCTTGATGGTCTGATGCCCCTGTATGTGCGGCGCAAACGACTCTACCAGCCTGTCGTATATGTCGGGATCTTTTGCCAGATCCAAGATGCGCTTTTCATCCTCAGGCGTTACCTCTTCCCGCTCTCTCTTGCGGGCCGTCTTGGAGCCTCGTCCTCCCAGAAATTCAATGTTGTTGCCGTCTATTCTCAGCGTGTACAGCGCGCTGTTTGCCTTGGCTATGCCGGGCACATGCTCCTGCTCTAGCCGGACAATGCCTGTGAGAATTATCCTATCGCCAGGACGGGCATTGTTTACCAGATCCTGCTTTATCGTAATATCGACATGGTTCGGATTCTGTCCCGGAGGAAGATCTTCCGGAAGCTCCTGCAGCCGTATCATCTGAAAGTCGACGAACTTGCTGGTCTCTGGATCTACCTCCAGATCTCGGTGCGTGCATTTTTGATCCGAGCATTTCGCAGGAGCATTGATTCCCATTCCCCTCTTCAGCTCCACCTTGGTGATGTGTCCGTCAGGACAGACGTAATTCAGCTCGCGTGCAAGCGGCTTGACCTCGGACGCCCGTATCACCATGCCGGCTACGCTGGTCATCCGGTTCAGAATCTCCGCGTTTATTTTCCGCAGGCTGCGCTGGGCCGGAAAGTTGACTATGCGAGCCCTTATCTCATCCTTGATGGCTTCGGCGTATCCGGGATGCTTGTCCCGAAGTATCATGAGTATGGCGCTGGAAAACGCCCTTAGAACTTGATCTGCGTTCTGCTGAAACTGAGCGTCTATCTCCAGCAGCACCAGGTCGTTGTAGTCTACGGTTATCCATTTTGCATTGTTTGGCATCATTCGATCGATTTGCTCTACATACTTGAAGGAGCCTTGCGCGTCCCTTGACTCTAAAAGAAAGTCCCTGACGCGGTCCGCTAGAGCCGAGTCCGTCCTCTGCTGTGCCGTCTGCGCGCTCATCATTACCTACCTATACTTTATGGTACTTTGCAATAGAGTATAAACGCATTTCCCTTACTCCTCCAGTATGCTCTTTACAAATTCCGCGCTTGTATGATGAATGTCATTGTAAAATTCCTTTTCCTCTACGGTCAGCCGCTTTGAAAGATCTGCCGTCATGCCGGAAGAGTCTGCAAGGCGCACTATCTTGCCCTGCCTCTTTCTTACCAGCGTGTTTAACATGCTCTTGACGCGATCAAGATCGCGATCCTCCAGTCTTGAAAGGTAAGAGCGAATTTTAATGTAAAAGTGAGGATCAAGAGCGGACAGCTCATAGACGCCCTGGATGTTTTCCTTGACTATTGCCTGCTTTAGTTCTACTACCATGTCAGGCTCGTCTATAGTGGCCAGGCCGTCAGACTCTAGCGTTTTGGCGATCCATCTTGGCATGTTAATCATCTCGTCCTGGCGGCCTTCGACGCGAACGCTGGCTACCTTTAGGCTGATATCCCTGCGAAGGGTTATCTTGACATCTTCCAGGGCAAATGCCGTGCCGTACAGGTCCCTGATTCCATCTGCATCCATCTTCACAGTATAATTGTAAAATGCATATAAGTCTAGGCAGGTGTAACTTTTTACAGCACTTGGTGTAATTTGTTAAGCTTGTTTTGAAATGCGTGCCTAAGTCTTGCATCCGATGCACGATACAAATCAGACTGCATCCACCCAGGCATTGCATGGTCCAGCAGCAGGCGTGACGGCGCAATGCGCGTCTCTCGCGCATGCTATACGCGAATCAAATTTTGGATGCGGTGCAATTTATTTAGGGAGCAGGCTGGTACGATTGTAGATGTCCCTGCAGAACGCCATGTGGGTGGAAAAGTATCGGCCGCAAAAGCTGGAGGATGTAGTGGGCCAGCAGGATGCAATCAAGAGCCTGGAATCTCTGCTCAAAAAGAAAGAAGAGATGCCGCATCTACTCTTTGCGGGCTCTGCTGGAATCGGCAAGACCACTGTTGCGCTGTGCATGGCAAGGCAGATACTGGGCGACGCGTGGCAGGAATATACGCTTGAACTCAATGCTTCAGACGAGCGCGGAATCAACATGGTGCGCGAAAAAGTCAAAAAATTCTCCTACTGGGCAGGCTTTGGCGACATTCCATTCAAGATAGTGATACTGGACGAAGCTGACGAGATGACATCCGACGCCCAGACTGCGCTTCGCAGAATTATTGAAGATACCGCGAAATACTGCAGATTTGTCATAATAGCCAACAACATTTCAAGAATTATAGATCCCATTCAGAGCAGATGCGCCGTATTCAAGTTTGCTCCAGTTTCGCAGGAGGATATCATAGCGCGCCTAAAGCACATCGCAGGCAAAGAGTCTGTCAAGGCGGACGATGACGGCGTGCATGAGATATGCGACTATGCCGAAGGCGACCTGCGGCATGCAATAAACCTCATGCAGACAGTCTCAAGCGCCGGCAGCATAACAGTTGAGAGCGTCAGGGCGACTGCCGGACTTGCAAGGTCCAGCGATGTGTCGTCGGTGCTAAAGCTTGCGCTTGACGGCAGCTTTGCAAAGGCGCGCGAGACCATGATTGAGCTTACAAGGGTGTACGGAATGTCAGAGTCAGACTTTTTAAAATACATGAATGCGGCGGTATGGAAGAGCGGGCACGAAAGGACGGGCGACATTCTGGAAGTTCTGGCAAAGTACGACTACAGGCTGCTTGTAGGCTCCAGTCCCGATATTCAGCTGTCCGCCCTTTTGGCAGAGATTGCCAGAATAGCAAAGGAAGGCAAAGCCAGCTAAAAGTAGCAACAGGGCCGGCTCCTGGGAACGATTCCTGGGCAGGAATGCCCCTTGGCGAAAAGAATTGTTCCTGAAAAATGCGTGTCCTGGGCAATCAAGGCTCATTCTGATCTCTGTACAGAAAAGCCACAGCCATGCCTTGAAAAGAGCAGGTCCTGGGCAGGAGCGATTCATAGGAGAGAGTGGTTGCTGGAAACAGTTTCTGGAAAGAGGTCCGGGGCAAGAGCAATTCTTCTGGAATGTTCTTCGGCGAAAAGAGCAGTTTCTGGAAACGGTTCCTTGAAAATTAGCGCAGGGAGAGGGATTTGAACCCCCGCGCGATTGCTCGCACAGGCTCTCAAGGCCCGCGCCCTACCGAGCTAGGCGACCCCTGCAAGTTTTTGGAGCAGCTGTGCGGTTAAAAATTATTCCTTGGAAGCTGTCATGAGCCAGGTAGACGCGTGAAGAAATCAGACTATGCAGATGATAATGTCCCATCGTCAAGATAAAAAATAAATTTACACCGATAAGCCAAACAATATGAACAGATGGATTTGGTCAGTCGACGAAGGCAACTGGGAAATCGTGAAATCAGAAAAACTCTGGGCAGTTGGCAAAGAATCGCTAACATGCAAAATCAAAGAAGATGATTTCATAGTGTTTTACGTCAAGGGAACCGGCATGTTTCGCGGGGCTTTCCAGGTTGTCAGCGGATGGTATAGTGCGCCAGAACCCATATGGAATGACGAGACTGAAGGTGAAATAAAATACCCGTACCAATGCAAGCTAAAGGAACATGTGATTGGTGACGCAGTTTTCAATGAATTGATTCAAGATTTGTCCTTTGCTAAAAGCAGCAACCCGCCGCAACTGGCATTGAAAGGAAGCGTGGCAGGTCCTGCAAATTACGGAAAGTCGATAGACGAGAAGGATTTTAACATCATAACAAGCAGGATGAAAGAGCCAAATGTCCCAGAACCGCCCAAGACAGGACTGAAAGACGATCATGAGCAGATAATTGCCAAACTCGAAAAAATCGGAACATCCTTGGGATTCGACTCTCACACGAGTATGGATTTCACAAGAGTCGGCCAGGGCGCGGTAGTGGATCTTGTCTGGGAGATAAAGATGGGAAACATAGGCGCGATCCAATACATGTTTGAGGTACAAAGCAAGGGTTCAATCAAGTCACTGACAAACAATCTCATTCAGGCCATTAACAATCCGTCGGTCAAAAAAACAATTGCAGTTTCAGACAAGCGGCAGCTGGCAGAAATCAGAGAACGCATAACTCAAATGAAAGCCATAAGCGAATCGTCAAAAGACATGTTTGTATATTTAGACATCAATGACGTAAACAGAATCCATAACTTGCTGCAGGAATTGCAAGAATTGGAATCATTTACCGCACTCATAAAGCTGTCTTAAGCAGCAGTTGCAAACGTGCTACTTTTAGGACACAGTTAGCCGGGCTCGCGCTTTCGTCTGCTTTTCGTTTTGTCCGCGGCGGCATCCTGCAGTACAGTACCATATGCGTCAATGAACGCATAATCCGGCAGTTCCTTTAGCATGATTCGCCGCGCCTTTAGTTTGAACGAGTTTCTGATTGCCGTCCAAACATTGCAGATTGCGAGCTGCATGCAGAACAGCACAAGGCGCGCGGAGAGATTCAGGCGAGTTGTCTTTAGTCTGAAGCTCCCGACGCAGCAGCATCATGTCTCTGTCCAACCGCTTTCGGTACTCGCGGGGCGCGTATTCCTGCAGCTCATTGCAGCTTTTGCATTTCAGCGTAGCTGCAAAAACATGATACCGGTCAAAAATGCTGTCCGATTTCGGCTTTTTGGGATTGCCTGTGATGATCAGCCTGAATGTAAGCTTCCTGCCCTCGTTTGACTTGATCGTGAGCAGTAAGACGGCAGTCCTCTGCCCTTGCGCGTGCTCTTTGATCGCGGCCTTTATCTTGGCGTTTTTGACTGCAGGCATGATGAATGCAAATTCAGCATCGTTTACGGCAGGCATGACATCAACGGAACAGAATCCTCCGTCAAGCAGGACGGTACTGTGCTTTCCTCCAAGCATCGGCGGAATGCCCAGATCAATGCAATCCCGGAGCATTTTACGCACAAGATCAACATGTTTGCCGCCTTTGACTGACATGACGCAGTTTGTATAAACTGCCGCTCCTTCTTTGAATAGGAGCTTGCCTGATTGGTACCCTTCAAAATGGGCGGTTCCATCGCTGCTCTGCATTTTTCGCGTGAGCCGGGTTCGCATTCTTGTCGTGCATGGGTATTGCGGTTTCGTCCATTGCAATAACGGCCGGCATGCCTGCCTTTCGAAGCGCGGCAAGCGCAGATTCAACAGATTCTGCTGCCGCATACCGCAGCATGGCATTGCATGTACTTGCCATCTCAAGCAATTCTACTGTCTGCATTCTGCCAAGAAGCCTCTCGGAACTGGGAGATCCTCTGTCTTGTTTTTGAACTTCAAGACTATGCTGTCCTGAAATTAGCACATTTGAAACTGCTGCATGACCATAGATCTTGCAAATTATTTAAGCCAGTCTTCTCTGCGTAGTTCATTTTTTGTCCCACAATGACAGTTCAACTTTTCAGCAGATAGCTGGAGCCCGGCCGCCGCCAGAGACGCAGGCCCAATACATTTTGCCCAGCGCAATGGCATATCTGACGCCAAGTGAATTTATCCGCAAATTGAGCAGGAGTGCGTAATGATCGATCAAAGTATCCGCAACAATATGCCAAAAACGACCCTAAAACGGGGGGTCTACTCCATACGGCTCCCAGTAATTAATTGAGAGGACATCCTCACGATCGTGTTCGGGAGTCAAAAACAGTATTGAACCCGATATACACATACATCCTTCGCACCCCCCTGTTTCTCGATCTATTGCATCGTGGATCTCAATCCCGCGATCCGCATAGTAATCATATACCGACTGGCCGTTTCTAGACCACGGTGACCACCAGCAATCGGGGTACGGTATTTCAGTCCACACATACTTTGTAAAGGGATTCTTTGTGTACGAATCTTCGTCAAGCTGATAGTCTGACGACCGGTTTCCGATTGAGACTAGGATTTCATCATCTGACTGCATGACAAAATTTCCATGCTCATTCGAAACCACGACCCATACGTTCAGCGGAGTTTCATTCAAGGGCATTATGGGTACAATGAACTGGCGCGTCTCTCCTGGAAGTATCTCTGTTATAGGGAGATAAAAATAATTATTTTCAGACTCGACGGACTTTTTGGAGTAATTTGAGGACAGAATCTCCGCATCCCCTATGAAATGGATCCCGAATGAGGCGTTGAGTGGAGACGCACTATGCGGAGACACTACATCAAGTATGATCAGTAGTTGAAAATGTGCTACTTCTAGGACACTACTAGCCGGGATCGCGCTTT